>JAJCXP010000020.1 GCA_029263375.1 Acidobacteriota bacterium
CCGGTCCCGGCCCGGCTCGATCGAGCCGAGCCCGGTTCGATCGAGCCAGTCGTCGCCAGCCGCCGAAGCCTCAAACGGTCCTCCCGGCTCAGAAGCAGGGCGCCCTGAGCCGACGTCGACAGACGTTGCACCGTTCGCGGAGCCGGAGGCCGACGCGACGACACAGGCGAGTGCCGAGGAGACGGCGACCGTCGCTGCGCCCTCTCCCGCTCCTGCGGCGGCACCAGCGACCATCTCGTTCGAAGGCGTCTGGAGTCCCGGCATCCAGCTCTCCGTCGACGGCGCGCCGCCGGTGACGATCGGCCGCGCCCGGGTCGTCAATGTCGAGCCCGGCGACCACAGCCTGACCTTCTCGATCGCGACCGAAGAATTCCGCGACAGCCAGACTCTGCGGATCCGAGTCGCGGCGAACGAGTCGAAGCGGGTGCCGGTACCGATCGCGCCGCCGGGGCGGTTGACCGTTCAGGCACACCTGGGCTCGCCCCAGGGGCTGGTAAGGATTGACGGCCGGCGTCTATTGAACCCGACTCCGCTTCGAGGCCAACCGATCCGGCCCGGTCGGCACAACCTTGCCCTCTTCGGCCACGACGACCGCTCGCGACCGCTGCTCGAGACCACCGTCGACGTCCGTTCCGGCCACGAGGCGATCGTCACCTTCGACCTCGAGGGCACACGGCAGCCGCACGTCCGAGAGAAGAAGATCCGCTGATGACACGAGGTCGAACCCCATGAAAATGCCCGCCACGACCCTTCTGCTGCTATCTCTCGGCGCCGCGTCTGCCCCCGCCCAGGCCGCTTCCGTCCAGAGCGCGCGGGAGATCGCGCCCGGCACCTCGGAGGACCCGGTCTTCGTTCGCGAGCTGGCCGAAGGCCGCTACCTGGACGGCGAGCTCGAGAGCGCGGCACAGCTCTACTTCGAGGTCGCCAGGCTCACTTCGGACACCGCCGAGCGCTCGAACGCCCTGCTCAACGCCGCCTGGCTGCAGCTCCTCCTCGGCGAGCGCGACGACACGCTCTCGACACTGCGCTCAGCACTCCGTGTCGACCCCGACATCGAGCTCGACACTCGGCTCTACAACTCCCGCTTCGAGAAGATCTTCCTCGAGGCGCGGTCGCTGTCGGCGCCCGAAGTGGCGGCCACCCCACCGCCGATCCAGCCCACGAGCCGAGTCGCGACGCCGAATCCGGCGCGGCGGCTCTACGACCAGGGCGTCGAGCGCCAGCGACAGGGCGACGGAGATGCGGCGTTGGGGCTCCTGCAGCGCGCGGCGGCCATGACCTACGCCGACGACTCTTCACAGCTGGCTCTGCGGCGCACTGCCCTGCTGCGCATCGGCCTGCTCTACTTCGAGCGTTCCCAGTTCTCGGACGCGGCGACCGCGTTCGAAGAAGCCGTAGGCCTCGACCGTAGCGACGTCTCGGCTTGGAAGAATCTGGGCCTCGCACGCTCCAAGGAGGGAGATCGCACAGCCGCCATCGAGGCGTTTCGAGAGGCCTACGCGCGGCAGCCCGGCGCACTCGAGAACGCCCGCAACCTGGCGCAGGCGCTGGTCCGCGATCAGCGCTGGGACGACGCGGTCAGCTGGATCTCCGACGCGGTCCGTCATCACGAACGCGATGCTCATCTGCGGCTGCTCCTGGCCGAGTCACAGAAGGCGCGCGGGGCCCAGGACCGCGCCGCGGAGTCGTGGCGGGCGGCGATGGAACTCGACGATAGCTTCGAGTGGGAGCACGGCCGGCAGGCCGCGATCTGGCTCGGAGTCGCGCATCTCGAGGCGGGACGCAACGCCGAAGCGGCGTCGGTCTCTCGCGAGGCCCTCGAGCGTGACCCCCGAGACGCGACGTTCTGGAACCTGATCGGACTCGCCCAGCAGGCCGACGGCGAAGCCGCGGTGGCGCGGGAGTCGTTCCGGAAGGCCTGCGAGCACGACGAAAGGCGCGCGGAGTACCGCAATAACCTCGGCCGCGCCTACGCCGCGGTCGGCGACCTGGCGGAGGCCGAGCGCGAGTTCGTCTACGCGCTCACGCTCGAGCCCGATCTGCCGGCGGCGCAGTCCAACCTGGCTCAGGTCCGCAAGCTGCTCAGCTCCCGATAGCGGTCAGTCGATCGCGCACGTCCGAAAACCGGCCCAGACGTCGTTGCGGTGCGGCGGATAGAAGTTGCGCCAGGTATTGCGCACCAGTCGGAAGCGAGTCGCCCAGCAACCGCCCCGTAGCACCTTGTGATCGCCGAACCAGGGCTCCGAGTAGTCCTTGTACGGATCGGCGACGAAGCCCGGAAACGGCCCGAAGTCGTCCGCCGTCCATTCCCACACGTTGCCCAGCATCTGCCGACAACCGAACGGGCTGTCGCCCGCCGCCAGGGCGCCGACCGCGATCGGACCGGCGTAGCGGCCATCGAGGTTGGCGCGGCCCTCGGGGTCCGAGTCCTCGCCCCATGGATAGGTCCGTTTCGGAGCGCCGTCGAGACCGCCGCCGGCCGCCAGCTCCCACTCCGCCTCGGTGGGCAGCCTGCGGCCCGCCCAGCGGCAGTAGGCCTCGGCCTCGTACCAGCTCACGTGCAGCACCGGCAGGTCGGGTTCCAGCGAGACGACGCGGTCGAAGCTCCGGTGCTCGAGCGAACCATCGGCGCGGCGCTGCCAGTAGAGCGGCAGCGACCGTGGCGAGCTCTGGAGCCACTTCCGGCCGGCCTCTCCCCAGAGCTCCGGCCGCTCGTAACCATCGCTGTCGACGAACTCGGCGAACTGACCTTGAGAGACCGCCTCCTTGGCGATCCGGAACTCCCGCACCTCGACCGGGTGCGCCCACTTCTCGTTGTCGAAGGCGAACGGCGCCTCCGGCAGGGCGCCGAGAAGATATCGACCGCCGGGGATCTCGGCGTCACCCGCCGAGTCGGCGTCGGCCGGTGGAGCCTCCGCCCCGCCGTAGACCGCAGGAGCCGGATAGCCGTGTGTCTGGCGGGAGTAGGCGAACGCCTCGGCGTGCATGTCCTCATGGAACAGCGGTAGCAGGTGGAAATACTCCTCTTCGCCGGTGATCTCATCGCGACCCGCCAGCGACTCGGCCACCCGGTCCAGCACACGCCGCATGTAGCCGAGCGTCTCAGAGCGGCTCGGCAGCTCGAGATCCCACCGGATGTCATGGGCGACCGCCATCGAATCGTAGAGCTCGTCGGCGCGATCGAACGACGCCTCGAGCTTGCGCAGGTGGCGGAGCGACCAGCGCTCCTGGAACCAGGCGATGTGCCCGATCTCCCAGAGCAGCGGGTTGACGATCGCCAACCGTGGCCCCAGGAGCTGCGTGTCGTCGAGATCCTCGATCAGGCCGAGCGTTCGCGACCGTGATTCTTCCAGCGCGGTGATGATCTCAGAGGCAAGCATCGTACTGCCGAGTCTAGCCCGACCGTCTCCACCCCATCACCTACGATTGGGGTGAGACGATCAGCCCAGCGGTTGTCCGGCAGGTTGCTACGATCGCCATTCCATTCGAGACGCCGGTGCATGAAAATCCTGATCGTCACACCCGCGCCAGCTCGCCAACTCACGGGCAATCGCATCACCGCGTTGCGCTGGCGCCGGATCCTGCGCGAGCTCGGACATCAGACACGGATCGCACGCGACTTCGTCCCTCGCTCGCCGACCGCCGATCCCGACCTCCTGATCGCGCTTCACGCGCGCCGCAGCTACGACTCGATCGAGCGTTTCCATGTCGCTCACCCGGACCGCCCATTGATCGTCGCCCTCACCGGTACCGATCTGTACAACGACCTCGATCGCTCCGCGAAAGCGCGCCGCTCGATCACGATGGCGGATCGCCTGGTGGTGCTCCAAGCGGAAGCCCTCGACCGGCTGGACGCGCGAGTCCGTCGCAAGACGCGGGTCGTCCATCAGAGCGCGCTGCCGATGCCGAGCTCGATCCGCAAACGCGTTCGAACGTTCGACGTCTGCGTCGTCGGCCATCTGCGGCCGGTCAAAGACCCGTTCCGCGCCGCCCTGGCGGCCCGACGACTGCCTTTCGAGAGCCGGATCCGAATCCTCCACCTGGGCGCCGCCTTGAGCGCCGCGATGCGCCACCGAGCGGAGCGCGAGATGACCACCAACCCGCGCTACCGGTGGCTGGGAGCGCTCCCGCACTGGCAGGCCCGGCGGCGCATGGCCGGCAGCCGGTTGCTGGTGCTCTCCTCGCGCCTGGAAGGCGGCGCCAACGTCGTGTCAGAAGCGCTGGTCGCGGGTCTTCCGGTGCTCGCCTCGAGGATTCCGGGCTCGATCGGGATGCTTGGCGACGACCATCCCGGCTTCTTCGAGGTCGGCGACACCGCGGGACTCGCCACCCTGCTCTCGCGGGCCGAGTCCGAGCCCCGCTTTCTCCGCGAGCTCGCGAACCGCAGTCGTCGTCTGGCGGCCAGGTTTACCCCAGAGCGCGAGGCCGTTGCCTGGCGTAGCCTCCTGGCGAATCTGGAGCGCCCCGGCCGCAGTCTGCGATAATCCGGTCCTATGACACCCCCAAGGATCGCCGTGCTCGTCGCTCTCCTCGCTCTGGCCCCCTCTCTGGCGTCCGCGCAGCAGCCTCCGACGTGTGACGCCGAGGTCCACCGTCAGTTCGACTTCTGGATCGGCGACTGGACCGTGAAGTTCCCCAATGGCAAGCCGGCCGGCGAGAACACCATCGAGCGCATCCTCGACGGGTGCGTGCTGCTCGAGAACTGGACCGGCACCTCGGGCTCGACCGGCAAGAGCTTCAACCTCTACGATCGGACCGATGGCAAGTGGCACCAGACCTGGGTCGACAACAGCGGCGCCCGCCTGGTGCTGGTCGGCGGCCTCGACGAGAGCGGACGCATGGTGATGATCGGCGAGTCGCCGGCCCAGAGCGGCGGCACGGCGCTGCACGAGATCAGCTGGACCCTTCAGGAAGATGGCTCGGTGATCCAGCACTGGCGCTCGAGCCTGGACGGCGGCGAGTTCTGGAGCGATCTGTTCGTCGGCACCTACGTGCCGAAGAGCTGATCCCGGATCGACGGCGCGGCTGCGAGCCCGCTACCCCGCCAGGGCGGTCTCGTAGGCCGCCCGGTACCTGGCCGCCACGGCATCCCAGGTGAGCTCGCGCTCGGCCCGCTCACGCGACGCCGTGCCCATCTTCCGGCTGAGCTCACGGTCGGCGATCAGCTCCGACAGCGCCGCGGCGAGCGGCTCCGGCTCCTGCTCGGGCACCAACCGGCCGTTGAGTCCGTCCGTGACCGCCAGCGGGATACCCGAGATCCCCGACGCCACCACCGGCAGTCCGGAAGCCATGGCCTCGAGAATGACGTTCGGCAGCCCGTCGACATTGCCCTTGCGATCGTGCACCGCCGGCAGAACGAACACGTCGGCGGCACGGTAGAGATCGGGCAGGACGTCGCGCAGCACCAGCCCCGGCAGATGCACCCGGTCCGACCAGGCCGCCGTGCGCTCCTGGAAGTCCGCGAGCAGATCGCCGGCGCCGCCGAGGACGAAGTGGGCGTCGGGGTGTCTCTCCAGCAGGCCCGGCAGCGCTTCGAGCAGAAAGCCGTAGCCCTTCTTGCTCACCATCCGGCCGACCGACACCACCACGGTGGCCGCCCCCGGAATGCCCAGTCGCTCGCGCCAGATCGAGCGCCGGCTCGGATCGGGCGAGAACTCCTCGACGTTCACGCCATAGGGGATGACGTGCGATCGCTCTCGATCGAAGCCGATCGCGCACACCCGGTCGACCAGCTCCGGCGAGCAGCCGGTGAGAACCGTGGTCCGAGCCAGCGCTCGGCGCACGAATGGACGTAGCTCGCGGCGCTCGGCCATGAAGACGTCGCTGCCGTGCAGGCCGACGGCGAGCGGGATCCGCCGACTCAGCGGCCCGCCGACCAGCGCGTTCGGCACCACCCAGTGCGCATGGAGCAGATCGTAGCCGCCCTCCTTCAGGGAGCGCTTGACCGCCGCGCGGGCGGCCAGGAGATAGAGCGGCGTCACCGCTGCCGCGCCCACCCGCATGGTCTCGTCGGCGCTCAGGCTGCGGCTGTAGCCGAGCAGCTCGAAGCGCTCAGGAGCGTAGCGGAAGCTACGCACGTCGACGCCACCGTCGTCCCAGCGCGCTTCGACTTCCGGCGCGTGCGGAGTGAGCACCGTCACCCGATCGCCCATCCGGGTCAGGCCGCGAGCCAGGTCGCGAATGAACGGACCCGAGGTGTCGTCCGGAAAACGAGGATACGTCTGGGTGAGAAAGAGGATCTTCAGCGCGCTACCCTCGTGAGCCCGCGCGCAGGCTAGACCACCGTCTCTTTCACCGAGTAGGTGTCGGCCCGGTGAAAGCTCTTGAAGGTGATCATTTCGCCGATGAGGCCGGTGGTCAGGACCTGAATGCCGAGAAGCATCAAGAGCACACCGAGCAGCAGCAGCGGTCGGAAGGAGAGCGGCTCGCCCAGGAACCAGCGCACCATCAGGTAGCAGTTGATCGCCAGTCCGGAAAACAGCGAGCTGAGGCCGATCATCCCGAAGAGATGCAGGGGCCGCCGCGTGTACTTGGTGATGAAGAGCACGGTGATCAGGTCGAGCAGACCCTTGTAGTAGCGGTCCCAGCCGTACTTGCTCTTGCCGTGGCGACGCGGATCGTGGGTCACCGAGATCTCGCCGATGGTGAAGCCCTTGCGCGAAGCCAGCACCGGGATGTAGCGATGCAGCTCGCCGTAGAGCGAGATCTGGTCCAGCACCTCGCGCCGGTAGGCCTTGAAGCCGCAGTTGAAATCGTGCAGATCGATCTGCGCCAGCTTGCGGGTGGCCCAGTTGAAGAGTCGCGACGGCAAGCGCTTGTTGGCGGGATCCTGCCGCTTCTCCTTCCATCCGGAGACCAGATCGAGATCCTTCTCCTCCAGCTCGGCCAGAAAGCGCGGGATCTCCTCGGGCTGATCCTGGAGGTCGCCGTCCATCGTGACCACGATCCGTCCGGCGCTCACATCGAAGCCCGCGCAGAGCGCCGCCGCCTTGCCGAAGTTGCGGCGCAGCCAGACCAACTTGATCCGCGAGTCGGCGCGATGAGCGGCCTTAATGCGCTTGGGCGTGCCATCGGAGGAGCCATCGTCGACGAAGATGATCTCGAAGGACCGACCCTCGCCCTCGAGCACCTTGATGACCCGCTGGGCGAGCTCCTCCACGGTGTCGGCCTCGTTGAGCACCGGCACCACCACGCTCACGTCGAGGTCGACGATCGGCGGCTCCGAGGGCGCGACCTCGAGCGAGTTGAGTAGCGATGCCTGACTTTCCATCAGCGCCTATTCTACCGGTTCGAAGCTTCGGATCGGGGCACTACGAGGGATCCTTCGAGCCGAGCTCCCGGAGACGGTCGCGCACCACCTGCATGTCTTCCCAGGTCGGGCGCTTGAAGCCGACATTTCGTAGCAGGGCAGCCGGATGGTACGTCACCCGGGTCTCGACGCCGCGCACCTGGTACCAGTGACCGCGCATCCGCCCGAGCGAGGTCGTCTCACTCAGAAGCGTCTGAGCCGCCACTCTTCCCAGGGCGACAATCACTTTCGGCCGCACGAGGTCGATCTGAGATTCCAGGTAGCCGCGGCAGGCGGCGACCTCGTCGGGCTGGGGATCGCGGTTCCCGGGCGGCCGGCACTTGACGATGTTCGCGATGTATACCTCGGAGCGCTCGAGACCGATGGCACCGATGATCTTGGTCAGGAGCTCGCCGGCGCGACCGACGAACGGGATCCCCTGCCGATCCTCCTCGGCGCCCGGCCCCTCGCCGATGAACATCAGATCGGCGTTGGGGTCGCCGACCCCGAACACCACGCTGTTGCGACGCTCGGCCAGCCGGCAGTCGGTGCAGCCGGAGACCTTCTCACCGAGTCGCGCGAGCATGCCCGCCCGCTCAGCCGGATCGGCAGGGGGAGCGGCCTCGACTCGACCGACCGGAGTCGCGCCGGCCGCCTCGCCACGCGCCAGTTCCTGCTCCGGCGGCAAGACCTCCTGCGGCCGATAGAGCTCCTCGAACCCGATGTCGCGCAGGTAGTCGAGCACCCCGACCAACGGTCGGGAGTTGTTATGCCGGTTGTCGTTCACGATCCACCAGGGCACGGGAAACGTGGTCGATCAGACGCTCGGCCAGCGCGCTCTTCGACTGGCGCTCGAAGCGCGTCTCGGTGTCGCCGCCGACGACCGTCACCTCGTTGTGGTCGCCCTCGAAACCGATGTCGGCGCGAGAGACATCGTTGGCGACGATGAAGTCGACATCCTTGCCGACCCGCTTGCTCCGCGCGTTGCTCAGCAGGTCGTCGGTCTCGGCGGCGAAGCCCACGATCACGGCCTTCGGAGCGATCGCACGCAACCCCGCCAGGATGTCTTCGGTCCGTTCGAGCTCGATCGAGTCGAGTCCGCCCTCGCTCTTCTTGATTTTGGAGGTCCGCACCGAGGTCGGCTTGAAATCGGCCACCGCCGCGGCCATGACGATCAGATCCGCCTGCGGCGCGGCGATCCGGACAGCTGCCGCCATCTCTTCAGCCGAGGTCACGTCGACGCGCTCGACACCCGGTGGGCTCGGCAGCGAGACCGGGCCCGCGACCAGAGTGGCGGCCGCCCCGCGAGCGACCGCGGCACGTGCCAGGGCGAAGCCCATCTTGCCGCTCGAGCGGTTCGAGATGAAGCGCACCGGGTCGAGCGCCTCGCGCGTCGGACCGGCAGCGATCAGCACCCGGCGCCCGGCAAGCGGTCCCGGCTCCTGCAGGCCGTTGATAGTCGCCAGGATCTCGGCCGGCTCGACCATCCTACCGATCCCCACGTCCCCGGAAGCGAGCGGTCCGACGGCGGGGCCGACCAGCGTCACGCCCCGTTCGCGCAGCCGAGCGACGTTCGCCGAGACGCTCTCCTGCCGCCACATGATCGAGTGCATCGCCGGCGCCAGTACCAGCGGCCCATCGAAGGCGAGCACCGTGGTGCTGAGAAAGTCGTCGGCCAGTCCGTTCGCGAACCGGGCGATGGTGTGCGCCGTGGCGGGCGCCACACAGATGACGTCGGCCCACTCGGCGGCCGTGATGTGCAGCTCTTCGCCGCTGCCGTCGCCGGCGAGGTACTCCTCCTGGTAGACCCGGTGGCCGCTCAGCACTTCGAGCGTCAGCGGCGTGACGAACGCGCCAGCCGCCCGCGTCAGCGCGCAGCGCACCGAGTGCCCCTCTTTCTTGAGCAGCCGGACCAGCTCGACCGCCTTGTAGGCGGCGATGCCGCCACTCACGCCGACCAGGACGCGAAGTGCCGACGACCCCGGCTCTAGCCTCGGACTCGACACCGCAGCCCGGAGCTACTCTTCTTCGGAATCGGCGACGGTTTTCGACTCATCGACCGGGCCGTAACCCCACTCGACCAGATCCTGCTGGATCTCGTCCAGGCCAAGCCGGCTGGGCTTGCGTCCCGGGTCGTCGATCTTCGAGACGGCGCCCTTCATCATGTCCTCTGCTCGACTCGCCGCCAGCAGCACGAATCGGAACTTGCTATCGATCTTCTCTGGGATTTCCCGCATGGATTCAACGCCTCTCTTTGGTCGGCTGGGCCCACCAGTTCCAGAAGTGGGGTTCGCACCCGTCGATGGGCTCGGCCCGGTGCCTCTTTGCCAGGATGGTGGCCGCCAGAATGTCACTGGCGCGCCTCAGGTCGTGATCAATAATAACATACTCGAACTGTTCATAACGCCTGATTCCTGAGAGAGATACGAGTCCAAGTCGACCTCCGGGCGCCTGGCCGGGCCCCGCACCGCCCCTCGGGCCTCGCCCGCTCGTTGGCCTACTCGACGTTCAATATCTGCTCGCGGAGCTGCTCGCAGTGCGCCTTGCCATCGACCACCGCACGGCTCATCTCGGCGTCCCGGCACTTGGAGCCGAGGGTGTTGAGCTCGCGCTGGATCTCCTGAATGACGAACTCCAGGCGGCGGCCGTGCGGCCCCGCCGCTGAGGCCATACTCCGGAAGTGCTCGAGATGTGCGGCGAGCCGATCGAGCTCCTCACGCACGTCGCCGCGCTCGACCAGCAGCACCGCCTCCTGAGCCAGCCGCTCCTCCGGTATTGTGCCGCCGCCGAGCAGATCGGCGAGCCGCTCCTCGAGCTGCGCGCGAGTCTCGTCGGCGACCTCGCTGCGCCGCCGCTCGAGCTCGCTCGCCAGGGCGCCGAGCTCGTCGACCTTGGCCAGCAGAACGCGCCCCAGGCTCTCGCCCTCGTGCAAGCGACTCTCGGCCACCTGTTCGAGCGCCTGATTCAGAGCGGTCGCGACCAGCTCCTCGTCCGCCTCGGTCCAGTCGGGAGGGGTTTCGCGGACCGTCAGCACCTGAGGCACCCGGACCAGATCGGCGACCGTGATCGGCCCGGCCAGGAGGCCATCCCGCTTCAGACCCTCGAGCTTCTCGAGCAGCTGGCGCAGTAGATCCTCGCGCACCTCGACCTCGACCGGTCGCTGACCGAGCGATTCGATCACCACCCGGATCTCGACCCGGCCGCGCACCAGCTCGCCGCGAACAATCTCGCCCAGGATGTTCTCGAGCGAGCGATGCTCCTCGGGCAAGCGGATCACGAGATCGAGAAAGCGATGGTTGACGGAGCGCACCGTCAGGCTGACGCGATAGCGCTCGTTCTCGGCGGTCGCCTCGCCGAAACCGGTCATGCTCTTCACGGGCGCACCTTCTTCATCAGGGGAATTGGAGATCGTAGAGCCGCCGGTAGGTGCCGTCCAGCTCCAACAGTTCGGCGTGGGGGCCCTGCTCGACGATCTTGCCCGCCTCGAGCACGACGATCCGGTCTGCCCGCTGCACGGTCGAGAGCCGGTGGGCAATCACCAGCGAGGTGCGCCCTTCCATCAGGTTGTAGAGCGCCTTCTGGACCAGCGCCTCGGATTCCGTATCGAGCTGTGAGGTGGCCTCGTCGAGCACCAGCAGAGGCGGGTTCTTGGTCAGGGCGCGCGCGATCGCCAGCCGTTGACGCTGACCCCCGGACAGTCGTAGACCGCCCTCGCCGATCACGGTGTCGTAGCCGTTCTCGAGCTCCTCGATGAACTCGTCGGCATACGCCGCCGTCGCGGCCTTGCGAATGAACTCGACATCCAGGTCCTCGCGACCGTAGGCGATATTCGCCCGCACCGTATCGTTGAAGAGCACGGTCTCCTGCGTGACCAGGCCGATCAGGGCACGCAGGCTCTTGAGGGTCAGATCGCGGATGTCGACGCCGTCGATCTCGATTCCACCCTCGTCCGGGTCGAAGAAGCGCGGCAGCAGGTTGGCCACTGTGCTCTTGCCGGCGCCCGACGGTCCGACCAGGGCGACCATCTCGCCCTTCTTGATCTCCAGATCGAGGTCCTCGAGCACCAGCTTGTCGCTGTAGGCGAACGAAACGCCGCGGAAGTAAACCCCCTGAGTCAGGGTCGTCGCTTCCTTCGCCCCCGGCCGATCGACGATCTCGTTGGGGATCCGCATCACGTCGACCACCCGTTTGACCGCCGCCAGCGACTGCTGAACCACGATGTTCGCCTTGTTCAGCTTGCGCGCCGGCTCGTACATCCAGAGCAGGTTGGCGAGGAAGGTGATGAAGAGTGGGGCCGACAGCTCGCCCGCGCGAATCTGGTAGCCGGCGTAGATCAACAGGCTGACGCCGCCCACCATCAGAATCGACTCCACCACCGGGCTCGCCGCATTGGCCAGCAGCTGGGCGCGCAGGTTGACCTTGAGATGCCGCCAGGTGGCCATCCGGAATCGGTCCATCTCGAAGCCTTCCATGCCGAACGCCTTCACCACCCGGTGGCCGCGAACTCCTTCGGCGACCAGCTCGGCGAGATCCGCCATCCGTTCCTGGCTCTTGTGGCTGGTGCGCCGCATGCCGCGCCCGAAGCGCACGACCGGGAAGAACATCACCGGGAAGACGATCAGACAGATCAGAGCCAGGCGCACGTGGGTCGAGAACAGCATCGCGATCAGGGTGATCATCGTGATCCCCTGCTGGACCAGATCGACCACCCGGGTCGAGACCGCGGTCTGCACCAGCGCGACGTCGTTGACGATCCTGCTGATCAGCTCCCCGGAGGTGTGGCCGGCGTGGAATCGATTCGACTGACCGAGAACCGATTTGTAGAGATCGTTGCGGATGTCAGTAGTGATGCCGAGCGCAATTCGGTTGAAGCAGTAGCCGGAGGCGAAGTCGCTGAGGCTGCGCAGCAGGAAGACCCCACCGACCAGGAGAGGAAGGAACCAGATCACCCCCTCGGACGTGATTCCCAGGGCCGTCTTCAGCCGCTCATAGGCACCGTGAAAGCTGCCCATCAGCTTGCCCTTCGTATCTTCGTCGGCGTCGCCGGCTGCCGTCGCCAGCATTCCAAGGTCACCGGCGGCGCCCGGATCGGTCTGTAGCAGCTCGCTGAAGATCGGCTCGACGAGAACGATGATCGACCCCGTCGAGATCGCGAAGAGACCCGCGGCGATCAGAGCGAACCCGACCCACGGCGAGTAGCGGACGGCGTAGCGACCAAGAAAGGCGAGCAACTTCATGCCGAAGCTCGCTCAGCCAGTAGGGAGTCGACCGCCTGGGCAGCCCGCTGCGTGGCGCCGGGACGACCCAGCCGGCCGCGCAGACCGGTCAGTGCCTGCCTCATACCGTCCACTCTTGCCCGGTCCTCGAGCAGCGAAACCGCTTGATCCTCGATCGTCGCCGGATTGGCGTCGTCCTGGATCAGCTCGGGCACCGCGCGCTGTTCAAGGACCAGATTCACCAGGCTGACGTAGGGGAGGTCTACCAGCATCCGCCCCGCCCAGTAGGTCCAGCGAGCGAGCTTGTAGAGCACCAGCATCGGTGTCCCGATCAAGCCGAGCTCGAGCGTCGCCGTGCCCGAGGCGCAGAGCGCCAGGTGGGTCTCCGCGAGCAGCGCGAACGGCTTCTCCCTCACTACCTCGACATCGAGCTCCGCGGTCTCCAGGTGACGATCCACCGCCTGCCCCGCGCGCCCCCCGGCCCGGAGCAATCGAATCCGAGTCGGCAGGCGAGCGCTGATCCGCCGCGCGGACTCGAGCAGGACCGGCAGTAGAGCCTCGACCTCGCTGGCTCGGGATCCGGGCATGAGCGCTATGTTAAAGCGCTCCAGCGGCTCGGCGGCGTCCCAGACGTGGGCCAGCTCGGGAACCTCGTCCACCAGCGGATGGCCGACATGGGTAACGTCGACGCCTGCGTCGCGGTAGAACTCCACTTCGAACGGAAACAACACGAGCATCTTGTCCACGCGCTTGGCGATGCCCCGCACCCGGCTGCGCCACCAGGCCCAGACCTGGGGACTGATGTAGTAGACCACCGGGATGCCGCGCTTCTTGAGCGCCTTGGCCATGCTCAGATTGAAGCCTGGCGAGTCGATCAGGATCGCGGCCGCCGGTCTGCGGCGGTCGACCTCGGCCAGCAACTGCGCCTTGATCCGCCGCGCTCGGCCGATGATCTTCAACACCTCGACCAGCCCGACCACCGAGATGTCGGCGCTGTCGGCAACCCGCTCAGCGCCCGCAGCGGTCAGCTCTTCACCCACCAGCCCGAAGGCACGCAGCTCGGGCCGCAGCTCCCGTAGCGCGGTGAGCAACCGGCCGCCGTAGCGATCGCCGGACTCTTCGCCGGCCACGATCAGGAGCTCAGTTGACATGGCGACCCCGGCCAGCTCGCGTTGCGGCCAGCTGGCTGAGTCCGCACCTCAAGGGATCGGGGCGGGCGGACCGGAGGGAAAGGGGTACATCAGCCAAGCCAACAGGATACCCCCCAGCATCATGCCCAGGAACAGCTGCAGGAACAGTCGGAACCGAGGCCGCGGGTTGCGTCTCCAGAGCAGCGAGAAGAACAGGCTGACCAGGAACGCGTAGAGCATCATGAGCATGAAGTGACTCATCGCGACAGCCTAGCTCTTGCGCCCCGAGGCGATGTCGAGAGTGTCGAGTATCAGGAGCAGGTTCATCAGGCCGGCGGTGAGGATGAACGCGGTACCGTACTCGTAGCCGGCCGAAACGATCTCTCCCTCATAGCCGAGAGCGAAGCGCAGGGCGAAGTAGGGAGCCCCGAGCCCCATGCACGCCAGGGTGGCGAGCACCGTCAGCGGTCGGTTGGGCACGATCCGATAGAGGTTACCGTCGAGCATCAGCCCGGCTACCAGCGCGGTCGCGACGATGAGCAGGAACACGATCGCCCGCCGGCGCCTACCGAGGAGGAAATGACCGGCGCCAGGCACCAGCCAGGCGAGCACCATCATCAGGATGGCGTTCGGTTGTTTCTCCAGGGGCGCCGGAGTCGCCGCTTGTTCGACAGCGGTCTCTTCTTCGCTCAAGCTCGATCTCCGGTCTTGAAGAGCGGCGCCAGCCGATTGCGCAGCTCGGAAGGATCCTCTGGGATCAACCGAACGCCGCCGACGACGCTCATGAAGTTCGTGTCGCCGGCCCAGCGCGGGACGACGTGCAGATGGAAGTGATCCGGCACGCCCGCGCCCGCGGCCGCACCCACGTTCATGCCGATGTTGAAGCCATCCGGGGAGTAGAGCTCGCCCAGGGCGCGCTGCGCTTCGAGCACCGTCGGCCACAACTCGGCCTGGCTCTCGGCGCTCGCCTGTTCAGGGGACGCCAGGTGCTCGCGAGGGGCGATCATCAAGTGGCCGTTGGTGTAGGGGTGGAGATTCAGAAGAACAACGTGGTGGCGCCGAAGAGAGACTACCAGGCTGTCGGCCTGGTCGGGCTCAGCCGCCGCCGCACACAGGAAGCACCCTGAGGAGGGTTTCTCGCTCGAGATGTAGGCGTACCTCCAGGGTGTGAACAGGGTGTCCATCTGGCGTCCGGGGCACCCTCCTCAAGAATCGTGGTTGAGCAGCTCCTTGAGTTCCTTGCCAGGCTTGAAGTACGGGATGCGCTTGGGCGGCACGTCGACACGATCGCCGGTCTTGGGATTGCGGCCGATGCGCGCGCCGCGTTGCCGGATCCGGAAGCTGCCGAAGCCGCGCAACTCGATCTTCTCGCCATCGCGCAGCGACTCGACGATGCTCTCGAACACCGTGTTGACGATGAGCTCGGCGTGCTTCTTGGTGAGCTGGGTGGTACGCGCTACCTCTTCGACCAGCTGCGCCTTCGTCATTCCGTCTCTCATCGGGTTTCCCTCAGCTATTCCTCTTCCCCGCCCTCGTCACCCTTGCGCTCGGTCTCGTCGTCCGCGTCATCATCAGCCGAGGCTTCAGCCGCTGGAGCTTCCTCGTCGGAGGCAGCTTCCTGCGTTTCCTCGGGCTCCTCTCCCTCGGCCTCTGCTTCGACCTCGGAGACTGCCTCCGCAGCCTCTTCAACCGCCGCATCCGCCTCGAGCTCGGTCTCCTCGACTTCGGCTTCGGCGCCGTCGTCCCCCTCCGCGGCACGCGCCGCTTCGGCTTCGGCCAGCTCTTGGGCCACCGCCGCCTGGCGCTCCTGGAAGGCGCCTTCGAACTCGGCAACCTCGTCCTCGGTGGGCTGGTCGACGCCGCGCATGGTCAGGCCGACCTTCTTCTCTTCGTCCTCGATGCGCAGGATGCGTGCCGAGACCCAGTGGCCGACGGTGTAGTGATCCTGCAGCTTGCCACCCTCGACGTCGATCTCGCTGACGTGCACCAGACCCTCGAGCCCCTCGAAGATGTCGACGAAGATGCCGAAGTCGGTGACGTTGACGACCCGCCCGGTGACGCTGTCGCCAACCTGGTTGTCGTTGACGAAATTCTCCCACTCGTTGGGTAGGAACTCCTTGATCGACAGCGAGACACGCTGGTTCTCGACGTCGATGTTTGTGATCCGGGCGCGCAGGGTGTCACCCTTCTGCAGGACTTCGCTCGGGTGCTTGACTCGCTTGGTCCAGCTCATGTCGGAGACGTGGATCAGGCCATCGATCTCCTCGGTGATCTGAACGAAGGCGCCGAACTCGGTCAGGTTGCGCACCTGCCCCTCGATGACGCTGCCAACCGGATGGGTGATCGCCAACTCGTCCCACGGATTACGCTCCGCCTGACGCAAGGACAGGCTGATGCGCCGCTGCTCGAGGTCGAGCTCGGAGACGATCGCCTGCACCTCGTCGCCGACGTTGACGACGCGGGTCGGGTTGACGACCTTCTTGGTCCAGGACATCTCGCTGACGTGGATCAGCCCTTCGACACCCTCTTCCAACTCGACGAAGGCGCCGTAGTCCACCAGGCTCACGACCTTGCCGTGCACCCGGGAGCCAAGCGGATATTTCTTGTCGACCAACGTCCAAGGATCTTCGCTCCGCTGCTTGTAGCCGAGCGAGACTCTTTCGGTCTCGGGATCGAACTTCAAGATCACGACCTCGACCTCGTCACCGACCGCGAAGTACTCGGACGGGTGGTTGACGCGGCCCCAGGAGATGTCGGTGATGTGCAGCAGGCCGTCGATGCCACCGAGGTCGATGAAGACACCGTAGTCGGTAATGTTCTTGACCGTGCCTTCGAGCACCGAGCCCTCTTTCAGCTTGGTCAGGGTCTCGGCCTTGCGCTTGGCGAACTCCTTCTCCAACACCGCCTTGCGCGACAGCACCACGTTGTTGCGGCGCCGGTCCATGCTGATGACCTTGAACTCCAGCTCGACGCCACGCAGCGACTCGAGGTTCTTGACCGGCTTGATGTCGACCAGGGACCCAGGCAGGAAGGCGCGAATCCCGACGTCCACCGTCAGGCCGCCCTTGATCCGGTCGATCACCCGACCCTTGATCGTCTCGCCGGCCTGGTAGCTCTTCTCGACGTCCGACCAGACGCGCATCTTCTCGGCCTTGCGCTTGGAGAGCAGCACATGGCCTTCCTTGTCCTCGGTCTTCTCCAGGAGCACCTCGACCTGGTCGCCGACCTCTACGGTCAGCTCGCCGTCGTAATTCGAGAACTCCTCGAGCGGCACCAGTCCTTCGGACTTGTAGCCGACGTCCACCACAACGCTGTTGGCGTTGATATCGATCACGCTGCCTAGAACGATGTCGCCCTCTTTCAAGTTGCGCATGCTCTCGTCGTAGAGAGTGACCATCTGTTCGTAAGTGAGCTCTTCGCCTGACACCGAATCGCTCGCGGCGACTTCGGCGCCCTGCTGCTCTTCCGTCGATTCCATTCTGGGAACTTCCTCCTTGTCGATGAGATCAGGCTTGCGCCCGTCTTCCCGCTGGCGGGGAGTCGAGTCCGCACACCACTAACTGGGAACTCGAAGGCCTGAGAGTATAGGTTCGGCACCCTGGGGGTGTCAACCTAGCGGCTATGTTTAAGTCGCCGGAAACAAAACGGTTTCGGGCGCTCAGACGGCGACGATCGCGGCTTCGATATCGCACCGCACCCGACCGTCCGATTCGGCGGCGAGCGCCTCGACGAGAGCCAGCTTGGATTCCGGCCCTCCAAGGCGGCCGAGGGCCCAGGCGGCATGCCCCCGAACCACCGACTCCGGGTGCGTGAGCGCCCGTTTCAACACCGGTATCGCCTCGCGGTTTCCCAGGTTCCCGAGCACCACGGCGGCGTTGCGCTGCAGGCCTTCGAGCTTCGCCCGCTTCATCGGACTCCCCCGGAAGGCCTCCACGTAGTCGTCGCGCGAGAGCTCCAGCAGGTCGGCCAGGGTCAGCGCCGCGCGCCGGTCATCAGGTGCGAACTCGGCCGCTGCCGGCACATAAGCGCCGTCGTTGAGCGGGCAGACTTCCTGACAGATGTCGCAGCCGAAGAGCCAGTCGCCGATCATCGACCGCGCCTCCTCGGGCAGCCAGCCGCGGTGCTCGATTGTCCAGTAGCTGATGCAACGGTTGGCGTCGAGCCGGTAGGGCGCCGGCAACGCTCCGGTCGGGCACGCCTCGAGGCAGCGGGTGCAACTCCCGCACAGCTCGGCGATCGCGGCCCCCTCCGGAGCGAGCTCGAGATTCAGGAAGATCTCGCCCAGAAAGAACCAGGAGCCCGCTTCGGGGTGCAGGAGGTTCGTGTTCTTGCCGAACGAACCGATGCCCGCGCGCGCCGCCAGCTCGCGTTCGAGGACCGGGCCGGTGTCGACGTAGGCCCGCGTCAGCGCCTCGGGATACGCCTCCCGGATCCGGTCCGCCAGCCGCAGCAGCCGCGCCTTCATGGTGTCGTGATAGTCGCTGCCCCGGGCGTAGCGGGCGACCTTGCCGAGCATCCCGTCCGGAGGGTCCGGATCGGCGCCCGCGGGATGGTACTGCTGCGCTACGCACAGAGCGCTGGCGGCACCTTCGAACAGGTTCCGGGGATCGAGTCGCTCCTCGGAGCGCCGCTCCAGATACCCGAGATTCGCGTGCTCGCCACGTTCGAGCCACGCCAGAAAAGCCTCCGCGTAATCGGACGGGCGTAGCGGCGCGATGCCGGCGCGGTCGAACCCCTCCTCCACCGCCCAGGAGACCAGCGTGCGAGCAAGGTCGGTAGCGGCCATCTCGCGATTCTAGTTCTTCGGTTCAGACTTCCAGATCGAGGGCGAATCGAACGGCGTTGCCTGCCGCGAGCAGCTTCTCGGGACTGAGGACAGCAAGGCGGCGCTTCAGCCGCGCCTTTCGGATCGTCACAATGCTGTCGAGGTTCGCGACGCAATCCTTCGGCAGGCCGTCGGTGGGCCCCAGCCTGACCTCGACCGGGATCCATTCGCGGCGTAGTCTAAGCCCACGTGTTCGAAGCATTGCCGCGGGCCCCGCGGCCGGGTAGAATCATATAACTGTCCGTGTCACGTCAGGGAGGCTCTGGGGCCCTCTGACACAGCGCATTCCCGGCAGTCCGCGGATTCTCGGATCCAACGGAACTTCAAGATTCATCAGCAGAGGCGGAGCACCGCGCATACCGGGCGGGCCTGCCCAGCGCAGACGCAGGCCGGACGGGTTGGCCACGCGCATTTGCTTGAAACGCATTTGCTTGAAAAAGGAGCTGCAATGGAGGTCTTCCACGAGCTGGCAGAGATGGGACATGAGCGCGTCTTGCTCTGTTCGAACCCCGACGTCGGGCTGAAAGCGATCATCGCCGTGCATTCGACGGTGCTCGGCCCCGGCCTGGGCGGGCTCCGAATGTGGCCGTTCAAGAGCTTCGACGAGGCACTGACCGACGTTCTGAGGCTGTCGCGCGGGATGACCTACAAGGCGGCGTCGGCAGGCCTCAACCTCGGCGGCGGCAAGGCGGTGATCATCGGCGACTCCAAGACCGACAAGAGCGAGGAGCTGTTCCGCTCGTTCGGACGCTTCGTGGACTCGCTGGGCGGCCTCTACATCACCGCCGAGGATGTCGGCACGGACATGGAAGACATGGAGCTGATCCACAGCGAGACCCGCTGGGTCACCGGCGTCTCCCCCGCCCATGGCGGCAGCGGCGACCCGTCGATCGTCACCGCGTGGGGCGTGCTGCAGGGCATGACGGCTGCCGTCAAGTGGCAGTACGACACCTCGGAGTTGGGCAAGCGCAGCGTAGCGATCCAGGGGCTCGGCAGTGTCGGCTACTACCTGGCGAAACAGCTCGCCAAAGAGGGCGCCAAGCTATTCGGCACCGACATCGACCAGGAGGCGATCGACAAGATCAGCTCCGAGATCGACATCGAGATCGTCGGTCCCGACGAGATCCTCGAGGTCGACTGCGACGTCTTCGCACCGTGTGCGCTCGGCGCGATCCTGAACGAGAAGACGATCCCCAATCTGAAGTGCCAGATTGTTGCCGGAGCCGCCAACAACCAGCTCGAGAACGAGCGCAGGGACGGCAAGGCTCTCTTCGAGCGCGGCATCCTCTATGCGCCCGACTTCGTCATCAACGCCGGCGGCCTGATCAACGTCTACAACGAGCTCGGTGGCGACTACAACCGGGAGCGCGCGCTGCGCATGACGCGCGGGATCTACCTGAACCTGATGGGTGTCTTCGAGATCGCCAAGGAGCAGGGAGTGTCGACCGCGGTGGCGGCGGAGACCCTGGCCGAGAGGCGGATCGAGCGCGTCAAGGGCCTCGGGTCGCGGCACTGGGGTCGATTCATCAGCGCCAACGGGCGGTAGCTCGGGCGATTTCGATGGCGGCGCCGGGCGACGAGGCGGAGAAGCTGGCGACCGCGCTGCGGTGGCTCAAGAGCCATCACAAGCGGCTTCAGGTCGACCGGCGCGCGCTCGAGGGCCAGCTCGGACGCCTGGTGCCGGAGATCGAGCGGCTCGAGCGCGAGATCGAACGTGCGGAGAGTCGCCACCGCGAGCTTGCCGGTCGGCGCGAGTAGCGACCTTGGATCCTACGCGTTCGTTAGGATGTCTCGGGCCTAGCTGCCCCGCAGCGCCTTGATCTCACTCTCGGTCAGCTCCCGGTAGCTCCCCACCGCCAACCGCGGGTCCTCGACCGGCCCGATCTTCACCCGCTGCAACCGCTGCACGGGATGACCGACCCGGAAGAACATCTCGCGAATCTGCCGAGTCCGCCCTTCGCCGATCTCGATCGTCCACCAGGAGTTATGGCTGACCCGGCGTTGGCCCTTCCTGCTCGGCTTCGCCGCCTCGACTTTTGCCGGGCCGGTCTTGTGTCCATCGAGCACCATGCCGCGGCTCAGTCTCTGAATCGCCGCCGGCTCGGGGTTGCCCTTCACCTTGGCCAGGTAGGTCTTCTTGCAGCCGTAGCGCGGGTGCGTCACCCGGAGCGCCAGGTCGCCGTCGTTGGTGAGCAGGATCAGCCCTTCACTCAGGTAGTCGAGCCGCCCGACCGGCACGACGTTGAGGCGATGCCGCGGCGCTAGCAGGTCGAGGACGGTCGGCCGGCCCTCCGGATCGGAGGTCGTGCTCATGCAGCCGCGTGGCTTGTTGAGAAGGTAATAGCGCAGCGGCGGCGACGATCCCAGCGGCTTGCCGTCGACCCTGACCAGGTCCTCGCCCTCGGTGACCTTGGTACCGATCTCGGCGATCTCGCCGTTGACGGTCACTCTGCCGGCGCGAATCAGCTCCTCGGCTTTGCGCCTCGAAGCCACGCCGGCTCGCGCCAGGACCTTCTGTAAACGCTCGGCGGTCAAAGGTCCTCGGTCTCGAGCGACATCTGCAGCTCCGGTTCGGAGCTGAAGGTCTCCTCGAATTCCTCGAGCGGCGGCAGGTCCTCGAGCGCTTGCAGGCCGAAGTGCATCAGAAAGTCGCGCGTCGTGCGGTAGACGAACGGCTTGCCAACCACCTGCCGGCGGCCGGAAATCTTGATCAAGCGCTTGTCGAGCAGGGTCTTGAGCACTCCGGACGGCTGCACGCCGCGCAGCTCGTGGATCTCCGGGCCCGTGATCGGCTGGCGGTAGGCGATGATCGCGAGCGTCTCCAGCGCCGCCATCGACAGCTTGCTCCGACCAGTGATCTCGAAGAAACGGCGCAGGTAGCCGTGCAGCTCGGGACGGGTGACGAGCCGAAAGCCGCCGGCGACCTTCTCCAGAGCGACGCCCCGGTCGGGCGTATTCTCGTAGCGTGCCAGCACCGCCTCGAGCGCCGTCTCGGCGGCCTCGGCTTCGGCTTCGTCGAAGACCTGGAGCAGCTTCTCCTTCGCCAGTGGCTCCGAGGCCACAAACAGGATCGCCTCGAGCACCGCTTCCATGTCGGCTCGCTCGGTCACGCCTGCACCGCCTCCAGCTCGTGGGTCTGGAGCTCTCGGGTTGTGCGGTAGAGCACCACTTCGCCGCTGTCGCCCTGGTGCAGTCGGATCAGATGCATGCGTGCGGCCTCGAGCACCGCCAGGAAGACGGCCACGATCTCGCCGCGACTGCGTCCGTGGCGCAGGTGGGAAAGGAGGTCGAACGGCTTGCCCCCCTCGAGCGCCTTGAGCAACCGCTCGAACTGCTCGCGCACTGAGAAGGTTTCGCGCGACAGGTGGTAGGGCTCTGGGTGCTCATGATCGAAGCGCACCAGCACCTCGCGGAACGCCTTCAGGAGATCGAACAGCGAAACCTCCTCGAGGTCGAGCGCCTCAGGCTCCTCGGCGCTCGGCATCGGCTGCGGCCGGCGGGTCCAGACGCCCACCCGCATCGAGTGGATCTCGGCCAGTGACTGCGACGCGTCCTTGAGCCGCCGGTATTCGAGCAGCCTCTTGACCAGCTCTTCGCGGGGGTCTTCGGCCGGCTGGCCGTCCTCGGTCCGGGGGCGCGGCAGGAGCAGCCTGGACTTGATCTGGATCAGGAGGGCGGCCTCGTAGATGTACTCGGCGGCGATGTCGAGGTTCATCTCCTCCATCAGGCTCAGGTACTCATGGAACTGGTCGCAAACGACCGCCACCTCGATCTGGTGGATCTCGACCTTGTTGACCTTCACCAGTTGCAGGAGCAGCTCGAGCGGTCCGTCGAAGACCGGCAGGTGCACCCGCCAGGCCTCCGGGAGACCGGCCTGAGCTCCGGTCACCGGGTCACCTTGGCGAGTATTTCGCGGTAGTCGAGCGTCATCGACGAACGCACCGCGTCCATGGTCTCCCGGGCGCGCTCCCGGGCCTTGCGCGAGCCTTCGGTCACGATGTCGAGCAGGGTATCGCGATCGGCGATCAGCGCCTCGCGCCTCTCGCGAATCGGGGTCAGGAACTCGACCAGCTGCTCGGCGATCAACTTCTTGTCGTCGACACAGCCGATCTGGGCCAGGCGGCACTCGCGCGCCACCTTCTCGAGCAGCTCGGGTGGTGAGACCAGCTTGTGGAAATCGTACAGATTGCAGGTCTCGGGGTGGCCGGGATCCTTGCGACGGACACGCGTCGGATCGGTGAACATCTTGCTCGCCTTGGCGCGGATCTCCTCCTCGGTGTCGGCGAGGTAGATCGCGTTGTCGTACGACTTCGACATCTTGCGGCCGTCGATGCCCGGCACCCGCGGCGTCGGCGTGAACAGCGCCTTGGGCTCGGGGAAGACCTTGCCGTAGTAGCGGTTGAACTTGCGCGCCACCTCGCGGCTCAGCTCGAGATGGCTGGCCTGATCCTCCCCCACCGGAACCAGGTGGGCGCGATAGAGCAGGATGTCGGCAGACTGCAGGAGCGGATAGCCCAGAAAGCCATAGGTCGAGAGATCTTTGTTCTTGATCTCGCGGATCTGCTCCTTGTAGGTCGGCACCCGCTCGAGCAGGCCGAGCGGCATGATCATCGACAGCAACAGATGGAGCTCGGCGTGCTCCGGGACCATCGACTGCACGAAAATCACCGAGCGCTCGGGATCCAGCCCGGAAGCGATCCAGTCGGCTACCACCTGGAGCGTGTTCTCGGCGATCTGACTGGTATCGGCGTAGTCGGTGGTCAGCGCGTGCCAGTCGGCAGCGAAGTAGTAGCACTCGTAGCGATCCTGGAGGCCGACCCAGTTTCGCACCGCGCCGAAGTAATTTCCCAGGTGGAGCGGCCCAGTGGACCGCATACCCGAGAGCACAACCGATTTCTGCGACACGTAGCTTCCTCAGAGATTGATGATCAGCGAGAGTAGGGCGAAGATCGGTAGGACCAGGAACCTCAGAAGGTTCAAGAAGGCCAGGGCCATCACAATCATAAAGCCGAATGGCCGAATCGCGGCATATCGATACGCCAGACCCGGCGGCAGGATCTGCAGCAGGATCTGGCCGCCGTCGAGAGGCGGCACCGGAATCAGGTTGAAGACGCCGAGAAACGCGTTCAGGAACGCGCCGAAGACCAGGGTGAACATGAGCGGAAAGTGAGGCGCCTGCTGCGCGGTCTCGAGATCGCCCAGCAGGCTCGCGTAGGCCGCGGTCCGGGCGCCGTCACCGAGGGTACGAACCGCGATCGCGAGCCCGACCATCATCACGCCGGCGACCAGCAGGTTCGACACCGGTCCGGCCAGGGTGACCAGCATGTGGTCGCGCTGCGGGTTGCGCAGCTTGCGGACGTCGACCGGCGTTGGTTTGGCCCAGCCGAATACCGGCGCGCGCGCCAGTAGCAGCATGACCGGCAGCAGGAGGGTGCCCACCGGGTCGATGTGGCGCACCGGGTTGAGCGATATCCGACCGAGCTTGGCGGCGGTGTCGTCACCACATCGCAGCGCCATCCAGGCGTGCGCCGACTCGTGCACCGAAATCGCCAGCAGCAGGATCAGCAGCTGCATGCCGCCGCTGAAGATCAGATTCTGGTCGAGACCGCTCACGTTCTCAGCCGCTGATGCGAGCGGACACGTCGCCCATCAACCGCTCGTTCCTAGCCAGCACCTGATGCTCGATGATCAGCGTCTTGAGTTGGGCGGCGATGGCCAGTAGGTAGAGCGCCTGGTGCACGAACACCGGCACCACCCGGGTGTGAACGCCGGCGCCGATGATGAACGCCGCCATCGCCAGTCCCATCGCCAGCATCATCCAAGGATAAGAGAGGTTCTTGAAGTCCTTCGTCAGCTGCACCGCGTCGCCATCCAGGTCGTGCTCCGCCACTGCGACCTTGATCGCCTTGCCGGTGCCGATCAGGTAGAACATGATCCAGCAGTGCGAGAACAGCAGCAGCAGGGACGACGCCAGACCGAGCAGCATGTGCAGGCCGAGCGCCTCTTCGGGACGAATCTGGAAGCCGATAACGCCGGTCGCAACGAACCCGGCGGTCGACATCCAGCCGATGATCAGGAGAGCTCTGCCCATCAGCCGATCCTACCTAGCCCGGGCGCGGTTCGGGCAACCGATTCGATCCAGGTCGCCGCGGCCAACTCAGGCCGGTAGCGCTCGTCCAATCGCCGCCTGCCGGATTTCCCCCGGCGGTCCGCCTGCTCGACGTCGGTCAGCGCTTCGGTGAGAGCGCCAGCCAGCGCCTCGGCGTCCTCGGCCGGCACCAGCCAGCCGGTCTCGCCGTCGACCACCACCTCGGGGATGCCGCTCACAGCGCTGGCGATCACCGGGGTGCCCGCCTCCATCGCCTCGAGCACCACCAGCGGCATTCCTTCGTAGATCGACGGCACCACCAGGGCGCGGGCGTCTCCGAGCAGATCCCGCACCTCTGACGCCGAACGCCGACCGATGAACCGGACGCGATCGCCGAGCTCCAGTCGCGCCGCCAACCGGCGCAGGAACTCACCGTGCTCGCCGTCGCCGACGATCAACAGACGCGCATCCGAGGCCGTTCCGTTCAGTCGCGCCAGTGCGTGCAGCAGCACCTCGACCCCCTTGCGGATGCGCAGGCGTCCGACAAACAGGAAGTAGCCCGGCTCCTCGCCGGTCCGCCCGCTCGACTCGATCGGTAGGCCGCCGGTGACATTGGGCAGCACGTCGATCGGGCCGACCTGGTAGTCGCGTCCGACCTCGATGGCGGTCGCTCGGCTGGGCGTCATGACGAGATCCGCCAGCCAGGCGGTGAGGCAGCCGAGCACCACGTGGAGTGGCGCCTTGAGCCATTTGAATCGTCGCTCGGCCGCGCCCGGCCGCCCGACCACGACGCCGTTCGCGCGCAGCGGACGGACCGCGCGGATCTCCTCCACGTAGCTCACCTGAAGCAGGGCGACCAGCAGCCGGCGCTGATCGCCGAACGCTCCGAGGGCGGCCGCGGCGAACGCCACCAGCGCCCCGTCGGACTCGTGCACCTGGACGACGTGAGGGCGGAACCGGCGCCAGCGACGCAGAAACGCCGGCAATACGGTCACCGGGAAGAACAGCTTCGGGCCGTGGGCACCGTCACGACCGCGGCCGAGCACCTCGACCTCGTGCCCGCGAGCGCGCAGTCCGGCGGCCAGTTGGAGCACCTGCTCCCCCACCCCCGAGATATCGGTAGGCGGCAGCGTGTTGGCGACCATCAGGATGCGCATTCCGGGGGCTCGCTGGTCAACCGCCGGCGAGGCGGTCGTGCCGCTCTCCATCCGGGCCTTCGAGCCGGCGCAGGAGGCGCGACGGCATCTGGGGCCGCTCGCGTAGCAGCTCGCGGGCGTCGCGTCGGGCCTGCTCGAGGAGCCGCCGGTCACGAACCAGGTCGGCGACCCGAAACAGCGGCGCGCCCGCCTGGCGGGTGCCGATCAGGTCGCCGTGACCGCGAATCGCGAGGTCGGCCTCGGCAAGCTCGAAACCATCGGTGGTCGCGGCGAAGGCCCGCAGCCGCTGTTCGGCGATCTCGTTGAGCTCGTGATGCAGCGCTACGCAGTACGCCTGGGCGTCGCCACGCCCGACCCGGCCGCGCAGCTGATGCAGCTGCGAAAGCCCGAAACGCTCGGCGCTCTCGATCACCATGATGTCGGCGCGCTCGACGTCGAGCCCTACTTCGACAATGGTGGTCGCGATCAGCACCCGGATCGAGCCGTCATCGAAGCCGTCGAGGATCCGACGGCGCTCTTCCGGCGGGGTCCGGCCATGCAGGACCGCCGGCGCGTACCCCGAGAGCCGCTTTGCGAGCTCGTCTCCCCGCAGGTCGATCGAAGCCGCGGTCACCTTCTCGCTCTCCTCGATCAGAGGCAGGACGATGTACGCCTGCGAGCCCTTGGCGAGCCGGCGCTCGAGCCAGGAGTAGACCTTGTCCTGTTTCGAGTAGGCGACCACGCGCGTATCCACGGGCTGGCGGCCGGGAGGCATCTCGTCGATGATCGACAGGTCGAGGTCACCGTAGACCGCCAGCGCCAGCGAGCGCGGGATCGGCGTCGCCGTCATGACCAACAGATCGGCGCGCGCCCCCTTGGCCTGAAGCGCGCGTCTCTGGCCGACACCGAACCGATGCTGTTCGTCGACCACCACCAGGCCCAACCGATCGAATTCGACGCCGCGCTGGATCAGGGCGTGCGTCCCGATCACCACCCCGACCCGGCCGGCGGCCACCGCGTCGCGAATCGAGTCGCCGTCGTCCACCGAACCGGTCAGGAGCGCGAGCTCGAGATCCTCGGGGAAGAGCTGCCGCAGGGTCCGAAAGTGCTGCTCGGCGAGGATCTCGGTCGGCGCCATGAGCGCCGCCTGCAAGCCGCTCGAGGCTGCGGCCGCGAGCGCCAGCGCCGCGACGATCGTCTTGCCGCACCCGACGTCTCCCTGGAGCAACCGCAGCATCGGTCGATCGCCGACCAGATCCGCAAAGATCTCGGCCGTCGCGCCGCGCTGCGCCGCCGTCAGCTCGAAAGGAGGCAGCGAGTCGAGCAGGTCATCCAGCTGTGGCCGTTCGCGATAACGGTGCCCCTTCGCCTGCCCGCGAACATCTGCGCGCGACAGGCCGAGCTCGATCTGCTGATCGAGAAACTCGCCGTAGGCGAGCCGCCGATGAGCCCCGGTGAGGCGGGCATTGAGCTCATCGACATCGACCTCCTCGGCGGGCTGGTGCAGCTCGAGCAGAGCCTGCCCCAGCCGCGGTAGATCGCGCCGCTTCAAGAGCTCCGGCGGCAGGTACTCCGGCACGCTGTCGGGCAGCGCCGCGAGCTCCAGTACCTGGCGCATGAGACCTCTCAGTGTCGAGGCACCCAGCCCGGAGATCGAGGGATAGATCGGCACCACGCCGCGGGTCATCACCGCCGCATCGGGCCGCTCGCAGGTGGCGTTCAGCAGCTCCCACCCGTCGCCCCGGACTCGCAGCTCGCCGTGCAGCAGATACTCCGCTTCCTCTTCGATCTGATTCGGCAGGTAGGGGCGGTTGAACCAGACCGCCGGAACGCTGCCGGTGGCGTCTTCCACCACCCCCCGCACGAGGCTCAGGCCTCGCCGCCGCACGCGGACCCGGCTGAGCGAGCGAATCCGAGCGAGCAAGGTGTAGGAGCCGGCCGCGGTGAGATCCTCGACCGTCGACAGCAACCGCCGGTCTTCATAGCGGGCGGGCAGATGGAAGAGCAGCTCCTCGACGCTCTGATAGCCACGCTCGGACAGCGCTCGCGCCCGGGCCGGACCTACGCCCCGCAGCGTCGCGAGCGGCGCGCCCAGGCTCGCGGCCCGCTCACCGTCTTTGCGAGTCATCCGCCAGCACCAGCTCCACGAGCCCGAAGCGTAGCTCGTCACCCGCGGCGATCCGCAGCGGTTGACCCGCCTCGATCCGTACACCGTTGACGAAAGTCCCGTTGGTGGTTCCGATCTCCTCGACCACCCAGAACGCTCCGTCCTCGAGGTAGAGCTTGGCGTGACGACGGCTGCTGGAGCGATCGGCGTCGACCGGAGTCAGGTCGATGTCCGGTTGCTGTCCGGTCACCGGGTCGCCGCGACCGATCATCGTCGACCCGACATTGGCGAGCGGAAAGCGGGTCTGGCTCTGGAGATGCATCAGGCTGTGCGCCGGATGATCCGGCGGCTCGACCACCGGTGCCGGTTTGACCTCGGCGGCCGCGCGCAGCTGGCCGTCCGTCTCCCGCAAGCGGCGCGAGAGCTTGCGCATGATCCGGATGGCGATCTCGGGATCCCGGCGCAGCAGCTTGTCGAATGCGGCACTGTCGATCTTGACCAGCCTGGTGTCGGTGGCGGCGCGAGCGGTCGCCAGTCGAGGCAGCTCCTCGAGCAGGGACATCTCTCCGAAGAAATCTCCCTTCTCCAGCCTCGCCACCCGATCCAGCCCGGCGCCACCTTCGCGTCGAATCTCGACCTCGCCTTCGTGCACGATGTACATGTCGCTGCCGGCGTCGCCCTGGGCGAAGATCACGGTGCCAGCCGCATACTCAACCAGGAAGCGGGCGGCGGTCGGCCTGTCGGAGCTGTTGTCCACGGTCGACTCGCTCAGCCCATCGATAGCTCACGCGCAATCGAGCTGAGGCGCGCGGGCAGCCCGAGAGCCAGCGTCAGATTGGGCTCGCAGTGCCCGCTGGCACAGCCAATGGCGATCGGCCAGTCGGAGACACGCATAAGCTCGTTCAGAAGTTCGCGCAGGTCGGTTTCAGATGGGCAATGACTCTCTGGCTCGGTGGTTTCGAAGCGACCCACCACCATGCCGCGAATCGAATTCAGCGTACCCGAGAGCCTCAACTGGGTCAACATGCGGTCGAGCCGATAGAGCGGCTCATTGACGTCTTCCCAGAAGAGGATCGCGCCCTCGGTCGCGACCCGGAACTCGGTTCCGAGGCCGGCTGCCAGCAGGCTCAGGCATCCTCCCACCAGCGGCCCCCGAACGTCGAACGGTCGCGAGCCGAGCGGCTCGATCGGAGCCGTCAGCGGTAGCTCGCCCGCGAGCGCCGACAGGAGCGATTCCCGCTCCGCCTGACTCATCTCGCGGGCCAGCTCGATCGCCGCCATCGGACCGTGAAACGCCACCACGCCGAGGCGTGACACCAGTTGGTTGAGTAGCAGGGTGACATCGGAGTAGCCGACGTAGGCTCGGGGCTGTCGGCCGAGCAGCTCCCAGTCGATTCCCGGCAGCAGGCGCAAGACGCCATGGCCGCCGCGAGCGAAAAAGATCGCCTTGATCTCCGGATCCGTCGCCAGCCGGTGAAACGCCGCCAGGCGCTCGGCGTCGGTGCCCGCGAACAGGCCGCTGCGGGAGCTCAGGTTCGCCCCCACCACCGGCTCGAAGCCGAGCTCTCGCAGGCGCGCCAGACCGAGCTCGAGGGCCGACGCCTCCACCGGTCCGGACAGCGCGGCCACGCCGACCTTGTCGCCCGGCAGTACTGGCGGCGGCAGGCGTGCTCCAGTCTGAGTGGGCTCTGTCGGCATGCGTCCTGATCTCACGATTAGATGCGCTGGAGAGCGACGTAAGCCGAATTTTGTTCCCCGCATCGCGGGGTGGCGATCATTCCTCTGGGACCGGCGTTGCCACCGGCCTCGAGCAACCTACCCGGGAACATCGAACAGACGGGCCGCCCGTGTGTGTCCCCCTATTTGGTCTTGCTCCGCATGGGGTTTGCCTAGCCTCCCGCCGTCGCCGTGGGAGCGGTGCGCTCTTACCGCACCGTTTCACCCTTACCGGGGACTGTCCCCGGCGGTCTTT
>JAJCXP010000021.1 GCA_029263375.1 Acidobacteriota bacterium
GATGCCGTTGGCCAACGCCTCGATCGCCACGTCGATCGGTCGCAGGGCTCGGCTCAGGAGCCAGGCGCCGAGCGGCAGGCCGACCAGGAGCGCGGTCAGGAACTCGAACCAGAGCGGCAGCTCGAGCGGCAACAGCTCGAGACACGCTGCGGCACCGGCGCCGGCCGTCAGGGCGATCAATAGAATCGCCGTGATCTTCCCGGCCAGCGATACCCGCGGCTTGAACGGCTGCAGCAGCGACCGGGAAGGGTCGGGCTTGCGCTCCGTCTCGCTGACTGCGCTGCTCACGGTCAAATGTTAGTCGAGGGGAGGCTAGGCCTTCGGCCGCCGCTCCAGCTCCACGCCCAGGCGGGCCATCTTCCGGTAGAGCGCCTGACGGCTGATAGCCAGGGTCTCCGCGGCTCGTGCCACGATGCCGCGCGCGCCCGAGAGGGCCTCGATCACTTCGCGGCGCTCTCGGCCGTCTTCGTCGGACATCTCGAGCACCGCCGGCGGCAGTTCGCCGCCGAGGTCCAGGTGCTCGGGAGAGATCTCGCGGGATTCCGCGACCAGGGTCGCACGCCGGATTCGATTCTCGAGCTCACGCACGTTGCCGGGCCAGGCGTAGCCGGTCAGCGCGCTCTCGGCCGGTCCGGTCAGCTTGGCCGCGCGGTCCTCCGATTCCGGCTCGTCGCTGAAGCGGCGGAGGAAATGACGGGCCAGCGGCAGGATGTCGTCGCGCCGGTCGGCCAGGCGGGGCAGCTCGAGCTCGACCACGTTGAGCCGGAAGTAGAGATCCTGGCGGAACCGACCCGCCTCGATCGCTGTGGGCAGATCGGCGTTGGTGGCGCTCAGGACCCGCACGTCGGCGGTGCGCGTTCTGCTGCTGCCGAGGCGCTGGAACTCGCCGCTCTGAAGGACACGCAGGAGCTTGACCTGGCCGGCCAGCGACAGAGCGTCGATCTCGTCGAGGAAGAGAGTGCCGCCGTCGGCGGCCTCGAAGCGGCCCTCGCGCAGCTTGCGCACGCCGGTGTAGGCGCCGGGCTCGGCGCCGAACAGCTCGCTCTCCATCAGCTCCTCGGGGATTGCGCCGACGTTGAGGCGTATGAATGGGGCGCTCGCCCTTGGCGAGTTCGCCTGGATGATCTCGGCCAGGCGCTCCTTGCCCGAGCCGTTGGCGCCGGTGATCAGCACCGGCGCGTCGGAGTCGGCCACGTTGACCGCCAGCTGGACGGCGCGATGCATCTCCTCGCTGGCGTAGACCAGGCCGCGCAGGTCGAAACGCTGCGCCAGCTCGTCGCGCGAGTGCCGCAGCTCGGAGCGTAGCTGGGAGTTCTCGATTTCGAGTGCGCGCAGGCGGATCAGGCTCTTGAGAGTACCGACCAGCTTCTCGTCGTTCCAGGGCTTCTCGATGTAGTCGGTCGCCCCGTCCTTGACCAGCTCGACCGCGGTCTCGATCGAGCCCCAGGCGGTCATCAACAGGATCGGCAGCCCGGGCTGGTGCTCACGCAGTCGATGGAAGAGCGCGATGCCCTCGTCGCCAGAGGTCTCCTGCGGTGCGAAGTTCATGTCCTGAACGACCGCGCCCAGCCGGCGACTCTTCGCCAGCGAGATCGCCTCCGCCGGGTCTGTCGCCGCTAGGTGCGCAATGCCGTGCAGATCGAGTAACAGCCCGAGCGCCTGGATCACTGCCGGCTGATCATCGATGATCAGCACGGCTAGATCGGTGGGTGGCGACTGGCTATTCATCGAACAAGGCTGTCACCTCTAGACGCTGCGCGTGGCGATTTCTGGAGCTACCGTGCTGGCGCGTAGCGCCGGCGCCACCGCGGCCAGGATGCCGGTGAGCCACATGGCGAGCGCGCCGCCGATCAGGAACGTCCACTCGATCGTCGGCACGTCGGCGTACTGGACCAGCGCGTAGTTGAGACCGTAGGTCAGCACGATGCCGATCACGATGCCGATGCCGGTGATCATCCAGTTCTCGATCAGGAAGTAGCGCACGATATCGGTGCGGGTCGCGCCCAGCGCCCGGCGGGTGCCGATCTGCCGGGTGCGCTGAGTTACCGAGAACGAGGTCAGGCCGACGATGCCGAGCGCGGTGACGACCAACAGCAGCACGACCACCGAGGTGAGCATCTTGATCATGACCAGGGCGTCGGAGTAGTAGTCCTCCTTGTACTCGGTGAGCGTCTGGACATCGACCACTCGGCCCGACTGGGTTTGGAGCATGAGGGCTTCGACTTCGGTGTAGAGCGAGTCGATCGCGCCGGGTTCGCTCCTGACCATGTAACGCATGCGCTCGGCTGACCCGGGGCTGCCTGGCTTCAACATGACAACCTCGCCATTCGCCGCGAACTCGCTGCGCGGCCAGGAGTTGTGCATCTTGCGCACAACGCCCACCACGACGTCGACGATCTCGCCACCGGAGTTCTGAATCTGCTGGCCGACCGCTCCGCCGTCGGGAAAGAGGGCATCCGCGGCCGCCTGAGTCAGGATTACGTTACGTCCGAGCTCGTTCTCCGAGCCCTCCTCGCGCTCCTCGAAGTCGCCCTCCGCGAAATCTCGGCCGGCGGTGAGCTCCACGCCCAGCGTTTGCAGGGCGTGATCCGAGACGCGGAAGTAGGGCATGCCGGTTCCTTCGGACTCGGGCGGCGCGTCGATCGGCCGGCGCCCGGTCGCGCTGCCGCCGCCGCTCAGGGGAATCTGCTGGATCGCCATCGCGTCGACCACTCCCGGCGTGGAGCGCAGCCGCCGCAGATCCTCCTCCTCGAGAGCGTGGACGAAGTCGTCCTCATCGAAAGCGTCATCGAAGGGCGTGGTCGAGATGACCAGCAGATTGGGTTCATCGAGGCCGGTGTCCCGGAGGAACTCGCGCCGGGTGTCCAGCAGCAGGTTGACGCAGTTGGCGACGATCGCGAGTGTCAGCGCAACCTCGAGCGTGATCAGCCAGAAGCGCGACTTGTTGTACATCAGGGCGCGAAAGATGGGTCCGAGCTCCATGACGAAATCCCCTCTATTGAATCTTCAGGTAGGTGGCGGGCGCCACGCGGCAAATGCGCCAGGACGGGTAGACCCCGGCGATGAACCCGGCCGCGAGCGCCAGGAGCGTCGCGGCCAGCACCATGGTCAGGTCGAGTTGGAACTGGAACTGGTTGTCGAACCAGCGGTTGATGACGCGCAGCACCAGCACCGACAAGCCCAGACCGAGGGCGCCGCCGAGCGCACCGATCAGCTCGCACTCGACGAGGTGCTGCATGAACACCGAGGTGCGGCTGGCGCCGAGCGCCCGGCGCACACCGACCTCGGGCGCCCTTGCCAGGAACTTGCCGAGCAGAATGCCGATCAGGTTGACCGAGCAGACGATCAGAAAGAGGGCGCCGATGATCAGCATCACCTTGGCCTGATCCGGAGTGACCTCCTCGCGCTCGAGCCATTCCATGACCGGATAGATCCGGTTGTTGAGCGGACGCTGGAAGCGTCCGGCCTTCTTCTGCTCCATGACGTAGGCGTCGAGGAAGCTCTTGTACTCCTCCTGCTGCCGACGATCGTCGAGCTGAACCCAGAGCTGCAACCAGACGCTCTCGGACTGGAGGAAATCCTGGAACTCGTTGCCGGCATAGAACTTCCAGCCGCTGTCGTTGCCGCTGCTCTGGAGCTCGAGCGGCTCGACGAAGTTGAACGGCAGGTAGATCGCCTCGGGTTCCTCGAACGGATTGTTGTTGACGTCGTAGAAGTGGATCGTCGGCCGCCATTCATCGAGCACGCCGACGACGGTGTAGTCGCGGTTGTCGAGGCGCAGCGTCCGGCCGACACTGTCTTCGCCGCCGAACAACTTTCGGTTGGTTTCTGCGTCGATCACCACCACCGGATCAGGCCCCTCGTCGGCGCTCCTGGACCAGCCGGTGCCGTACTGGAAGGGCACGTTGAACATCGGGAAGAAGTCGCTGAAGGCCATGCGCACGATCTCGCGATACGGCTTCTCGTTCTCGGCTTCCGGCTGGACCGTCATCGCCGCCTTGAAGGCCGCCGACTGATAGGTCGGCAGGTCGCTCTGCATCAGCCCCCGGACATCCGTGTAGGTGAGCTGATTGGGAGCATACTCAGGGTGATCGCTGTCCCATCCGTTGTCCGGATCCCAACTGTCGACCGCGACGTGAAAGAGCCGATCACTCTTCTCAGGGATCGGGTCGCCGGAGAGCATGTAGTAAGTGGTGACAAACGAGGTCGAGATGGCGATGCCGAGAGCGACGCCGGCGATCAGCAGCCCCGACTGCAAGGGGTTGCGCCGCAGGCTCTTGAACGCGATTCGGATCTGGTAGGCGAGCATGGCGTCCTCCTAGGCGCTCATTCCGTTGTCGGCCGTGCCGTTCTCGACCGGGTTGTAGAGCGGCGCCGGCCGCTCGTCCTTCTCGAGATCGACCAGGCGGCCGTCGAGCAGATAGATCTGCCGCGGCGAGCGGGTTGCCAGCTCGGGATCGTGGGTGACGATCACCACCGTAGTGCCGAGATCGTTGATCTTCTCGAGCAGGTCCATGATCTCGTTCGCCATCGCCGAGTCGAGGTTGCCGGTGGGCTCGTCGGCCAGGATGAGCTTCGGCGTGCCGACCACCGCGCGGGCGACCGCTACCCGCTGCTGCTGGCCGCCCGAGAGCTGCGCCGGGTAGTGGCTGATTCTCGAGGTGAGGCCGACGATCTCGAGCGCCTCCTCGATGCGCTCGCGCCGCGCGCCCGCCGCCAGCCCCCGGTAGCGCAGCGGCACGTCGACGTTGTCGAAGACATTCAAGTCGGGGATCAGATTGAACGACTGGAAGATGAAGCCGATCTTCTCGTTGCGGATACGCGACATTTGACGATCGTTCAGACGGCTGACGTCCTCGCCGTCGAGGATGTAGCTGCCACCGTCGAATGCGTCGAGCAGGCCGGCGACGTTGAGCAGAGTCGTCTTGCCCGACCCCGAGGGTCCCATCAACGACACGAACTCGCCGCTCCCGATGTTGAGATTGAAGCCGGAGAGAGCGTGCGTCTCGACGTGCTCGGTGCGGTAGATCTTCTGGATGTTCTGCATGTTGATCATCGACGATCTCCTGAGTTGAAACGCGGTCTAGTCCCGCACCAGGACGGATTCTGCGCCCTGGAAGCGGCTGGTATCGGAAACGATGACTTGCTCGCCGAGATCCAGACCCGAACGGATCTCGACCTCGGAAATGCTGACGCCGCCGACCTCGATCGGTCGCGGTCTCGCCACTCCGTCCGCGAGCACGTAGATCTGGCGACCTCCGGCAGCCTCGAGGAACGGTCCCCGCGGCACCTTCAGGACGTTCGGGACGGTCTCGAGAATGACCCGTGTCGACAGGCGCTGGTTCTGCTTGAGTGACTCGGGGGTGCGATCGGCGAACGCGACCCGGCCGCGCACCCGGCTACCCTCGACCTCGGGCGACAGGCTCTTGACCCGGCCCTCGTACTCGGCGCCGTCGTAGGTGATGACCGCACGGGTGTCGGGGCCGATCTCGTCAGCGTAGATCTCGGGCACCGCGATCTCGAGCTCGAGCGCCGACAGATCGACCACGCTGGCGACCGGCGAGCCCTGGCTGACCGCGTCCTGATCCTCGATGTGCAGGCGCGAGACGACGCCCGCCACCGGCGAGCGGATTTCGAGCTCCGAGACCTGCCGGTCCAGGTCGCCCACGATCAGCCGCTGGCGCTCCACCTGCGACCTGCTGTTCTGAACTTCGAGGTCGAGCGATTCGCGCTCGAGCTCGGCGCTGCGGCGCGCCAGGTCGAGCTTCAGGTTAGCGATGAGGACGCCGTCCTGCGCCGCCTCGTACTCGACGTCGTTCAGGAGGCCTTCGCTGCGAGTGCGCTCGGCGCGCTCCATCGCCCGCTTGGCGGCGTCGAGCTCGACCTCGAGCAGCCCGATGTCCTGGTCGCTCTGGACGATCGACTGGCGCGCGAGGATCCGCTGTCGCTCGTACTCCGACTGCAACGCCAGCAGATTCGACTGCTCCTGCTGGAGCCGGCTGTCGATCTGGGGACTCACCACCCGCGCCAGGATCGTGCCCTGATCGATCTTCTGGCCGGCAGCGACCAGCAGCCGCGCGATGCCCTGGGCGGGGCTGAACAGGGTGGGACTGAAGGCCGCGACCACGTTGCCCTGAACCGCGACCTCGCGCACCAGATCGCCGCGGGTGACCTCGCCGACGCGAATGCGCGAGGCCTCGACCGACATCTCCGAGCCGAGCCAGCGGCCGACCGAAGGCGCTACCGCGAACACCAGGGCGAGGGTCGCAAGCCCGAGGCCGCCGTAGATCGCCAGGCGCCTGCCGGACCACTTCGAGCGGTCCACCGGTCGGTCCATCATGGACGAATCGCGAATCATCGGTCGTTTCTCACTCCGGCGAACCATTGAGCAACCCCCGTGCCATTTTCGTGTCGACGCGGAAGCGTCTCTTTTTCAAGGAGTTACCAGTCTAGTGGATGGGCGGCGACTCAGTTTGGTTTACACCTGTCCGGCAGGCGCCGGACAGGTGTCCGGGGTTTGCAGTGGGCCGAGCCACGAAACTCGGACGGTGTTCGAGCCGTTAGACTGCTGTCGTGACCGTAGCGCTCATGTCGGAGCTCACGCGTCTGCCGGAACGGCAGGCGGTCCAGCGGTTCTTCGACAGCGAGAACTGGATGGTCCTGCGCTGGGCGTTGGCGGTGGCGACGCTGGGCGCCTTCGCCGGGGTGATCGCCACCGCGAGTGCCTCGCGATGGGATCTGATGGCCCTCTGGGTGCTCGCCTTCGCTCTCGATCTGCTGCTGATCTTCTTCCGCGCCCGGCGGTTCGTCAGGCGCCTGGCACGGCCGCTCCTGATCGGTTTCTTGAGCATCCACATGTTCGCGGCAGTGGTCTCGCTCTCGATCGAGCAGCCCGAGCCGGCCTATGTCTTCGCCGGCTACCTGTTTCCGGCGAGCTTGATGGTCTTTCGCCTGCGCTGGCAGGAGTACCTCGCGCTGCAGCTGCTGTTTCTCGGCGCCGCCGGCTGGTTCGCGACCCGACTGGCGGATCCCTCGGAGACGGGTGCGCGTTTCGGACTGTTCCTCGGCATCACCATCTGCGCGCTGATCGTCACCACGATCGCCATCCGGTTGACCCTCCGCGCCCGCGCCCGCTTCCTGAGCGGCTGGCGTCACGAGGTGGCTCGCGAGCGCGAAGAGGTGCGCATGCGCGGCGAGCTGATGGACGCGCGCGCGATCCAGCTGAGCATGCTGCCGCGGTCGACGCCTGAGCTGTCCTGGCTCGACGCCTCCGGGATGTCGATCCCGGCCAACGAAGTGGGCGGCGATTACTACGAGTACTTCCAGCTCGACGCCGACCGGCTGGCGCTGGTGATCGGCGACGTGGCGGGCCATGGCGTGGCCAGCGGCCTGGTGCTGTCGGGAGTGCGTAGCGGGCTCTACCTGATGCGCGAAGAGCTGAGTCGGCCGGTCGAGGTGATCGAGCGGTTGAATCGGATGGTCCGCGAGACCGCGCCGCGCCGGATGTTCGTCACGATTCAGGTGGCGCTGATCGACCGTCGGACGGCCACCGTCGTGTTGGCCAACGCCGGTCATCCGCCGGTGCTCCACCTGGTCGCTGGCTCCGGCTCCCGCGTCGGGCAGCTCGGCGAGAACGGCCTGCCGATCGGAACCCGTCTGCGGCCGCACTATCGCGAGACCCGGCAGGAGTTGGGCCGCGGCGACGCCCTGGTCTTCTATACCGATGGCGTGCTCGAGACCCATGACCTCACGGGGCGTGAGTTCGGTGAGCGGCGTCTGATGGAGAACGCCGCCAAGGCGGCCGGTGGGTCGGCACGTCAGATCCGCGACGCGATCTTGAGCGCCGTCTCGCGCTTCAAGGGCGATGCGGTGCAAACCGACGACCTGACTCTGGTGGTCCTGAAGCTCGAGGATCTGGGACCGGCGAGCCGGTAGACTGGCGCCGCCGGGTGTGTCGTACTCCCTATTCCTCGGTCGGGAGTCACCGTAACGTCGATCGTCGACCACCAACTTCATGGGAGCGCTGCCGTGACCCGCAAGAGAGCCCTGACCCTCCTGGCCCTGGCCCTGAGCCTGCTGACCGCGCCTCTGTCCGCCGCCGAGACCGAGTTCGAAGCTCGCATCTGGGCGCCCGATCTCGGTGGCAGCGTCAAGGTGACCCAGGGGGGCACGGGTACCGAGATCAAGCTTCCCGACACGCTGGGCTTCAGCGATGAGGACTCCTACGAAGTGCGCCTGAGCTGGCGGACCGACGGCGCCTTCGTGCTGCGCTTCGGCTATCTGCCGCTCAGCTACAGTGGCAACGCCAATCTGAGCGACCTCATCGACTTCAATGGCGTCATCTTTCCGGTCGCACTCGAGGTGGCCAGCGACCTCGACGTCGAATACGGCCGGATCGGGATCGGGCTGCTGTTCGGCTCCGACGACAGCTTTCGGATCGGGCCGATCGTCGAGGTCAAGGCGATGCGGATTCAGGCCGAGTTGACCGGTAGGGTGCTCGGCCTGCCGCTGGTCTCGGCGCGCGAATCGACCGAGGGCGCGTTCCTGTCGGTCGGTCTGGGATTCGACGCCAGACCGAGCCAGAAGCTGTCCGTGGTCGGCGAGGTGGGGTACTCGCCCGGCCTGGAGTACGGCGAGATGATCGACGCCGAGCTGGGCGTCAAGTACTCGCCGGTCAAGATCCTCAGCGTCTTTGGGGGCTACCGGCTGCTGGATCTTGATCTCGAGGTGGACGACGACACCGCGAACCTCGAGCTGTCCGGCCCGTACGTCGGCGTCAGCCTCACCTTCTAGGCCGCGCCTGTAGCGCCCACCCTCCGCGGACTGTACAATGCCGCGACCCGATAAATCTCTGACCCGCGGAGGGTTCATGGACAAGAAGGAATTCAAGCCGTTCGTACCGGCCTCGCAGAATATGGCCGAGCTGACGGTCAAGGCGGTTGTCCTCGGTTGCATCATGGCGGTCGTGCTCGGCATGGCCAACGCCTACCTCGGAATGAAGGCCGGGCTGACGGTCGCGGCGACCTTCCCTGCAGCGGTCGTCGCCATGGCGGCTCTGCGCGTCTTCGGAGGCACGATCCTCGAGGAGAACGTTGCCCGGACCACGGCCTCGGTGGGTGAGGCGCTGGTCGCCGGCGCGATCTTCACCATCCCGGCCTTCGTGATCAGTGGCGCCTGGGACGAGCTTCGCTACTGGGAGAGCACCGCGATCATGCTGGTCGGCGGGGTCCTCGGAGTGCTGTTCGTCATCGTCTTGCGGCGCACCCTGGTGGTCGAGGCGGATCTGCCGTTCCCCGAGAGCGTTGCCGCGGCCGAGATCGTCAAGGCGGGTCAGGGCGGTCAGACCGGCGCCAAGTACGTCTTCGGCGCCATGGGCCTGGCGGCAGCCTGGGAGCTGGTCAAGAACTCGAACGGAGTCCAGCTCGTCAGCCAGAGTGCCAACTGGTTCAAGGGGTTCGCCCAGTCGAACATCGAGGTTATGGGGGAGAAGCTCGCCTACACCGGCGGCATCATGTTCGCCACTCCCGCGGCGTCGCCGGCCCTGATCGGCGTTGGCTATATCGTCGGGATGCGCGTCTCGGCGGTTCTATTCGCCGGAGCGGTGATGGGCTGGCTGCTACTGGTGCCGCTGGCTGTGTTCCTGAATCCGGCGCTCTCCGCGGGGCTCGAGGGCGACGCGTCGATGATGGAGCTGGCCAACTCGGTCTGGTCACGGCAGATCCGGCCGCTGGCGGTCGGCACCATGATCGTGGCCGCGTTCTACACGCTCTACAACCTGCGCAGCTCCCTGATCGCGGGCGTCGGCAAGGCGCTCAAGGACATCGGCGCCGTCAAGGAGGGTGGAGCCGAACGCACCGACGTCGATCTGGACGTCAAGAAGGTCTTCGTCGCAATCGCGGTGATGGCCGTGGCCACTTTCTTCCTCTACTACTACTTTGCGCAGAGCCTGGGCGGCGCGGTCGTTCTGACCATCGTGATGGTGGTCCTCGGATTCCTGTTTGCCGCGGTCGCCGGCTACCTGGTCGCGCTGATCGGCAGCTCCAACAACCCGATCTCGGGTCTCACCCTGAGCGCGCTCCTGATCTCGGCGGTACTCATGGTCTTCATGGGCCTGACCGACGTGCACGGCGTCGCCGCGGTGCTGGCGGTAGCGGGCGTAGTCTGCTGCGCCGCGGGTGTTGCCGGCGACATGATGCAGGACCTCAAGGTCGGCCACATCCTCGGCGGCACGCCGTGGAAGATGGAGGTCGGCGAGCTCATCGGTGTCTTCGTCGCCGCTCTCGTCCTGGCCTGGCCGCTGATGGCGCTACACAAGGTCTACACCATCGGCTCGGCGGCACTGCCGGCGCCGCAGGCGGGCCTCATGGCGCTGATGGCCAACGGCATCGTCGGCGGTGAGATGGCTTGGCCGCTGGTGATCGTCGGCATGTTCCTCGCCGTCGGTCTGATCCTGATCGAATCGCCTTCGCCGATGCTGATCGCGGTCGGCATGTACCTGCCGTTCGAGTCGACCGCGGCGATCTTCGTCGGCGGGGTGATCAAGTGGATGATGGAGACCCGGCTCAAGAAGTCGGGGGCCTCCGCCGAGGAGGCGACGCGCGCCGACAACATGGGCCTTCTGATGTCGTCCGGTTTTATCGCCGGCGAGGCCTTGATGGCGGTGCTCCTGGCTTTCATCGTGCTCGGTGGGGACTTCTCGCCCGGCATGCTCGAGTTCTGGCGCGGCCTGTCGAGTGGCATCACGCCGAGCTTCCTGCTCAGCCTGGTGATCTATCCGGTGCTCATCTACCTGCTGGTCTGGATGCCGATGAAGAAGATGCGCGATGGCGGATCGCCCGCGTCGAAGGTCGACTAGGCTGACGTTGCGAGCCCCGCTCTGAGCAAACGCGAGGATCCGCTCGCCTCGGTCAACCTTCTCGAGCTCGCACCGGTGCGCTGTGCGGAATGGGAGGAGATCGATGGCAGGGTCGTGATCGAGCGGCCGCGACCGCTCGCGCCGGGCTTGCGGGCGCCGCTCCAGTGGCTCAGCTTCCTGATGTCGACGCGCCGCATCCGGCTGGACGCACAGGGCAGCTTCGCCTGGACGCATCTCGACGGCGCGCGCTCGGTGGCCGAGTTGGCGGAGGCGATGCGGCGAGAGTTCGGAGCCGGGATCGAGCCCGCCGAGGAGCGGCTCGGAACCCTCATCCGTCAACTGCACTCGCAGGATCTGGTGACCTACCCGGGCTGGGAGCCGGAGCGGGTGAGTGCCGGCGGCATCTGACGCACTTAGCGCATTGGTCGCCGGTGGTGTTACGATCCGTCCGGGCGTCGACCGACTGCCGCCGGTGGTCCGCCCCACCCCAGCATCGAATCAATCTGACTATCAGGAGGCCGGTTCACGGCCGACTCTCAAAGGAAAAACATGAATGACGAAAGGAAGATCGCGCTGCTGTGCGATCTGG
>JAJCXP010000022.1 GCA_029263375.1 Acidobacteriota bacterium
GCGCCCGTCGTTGGCCGGTCGCCCGATCACGCCCACGTTCACAACGTCGCCCCCAGATGGCAGCCGGCGGTGCCAGGGCAGGCCGGTGTGGGTGCAGAGGAAGCCATCGGCGCGCTCGTGCGCGAGCAGCACTTCGAGGAACGGCGTCGGCGAGGTCGAGCGGAACAGGAACTCGTTGATGCGCCGGGGCGAGCCGTGCACCAGCAGCAGCTCGCGCGCTCCGACCAGCACCCGACGACGCATCGGCAATCGCCCCATCCACGCCTTGAACTCGGGCGAGCAGTTGCGCGCCGTGTAGCCGTAGGAGATCTCGGCGAAGTGATTGTCGCGAGGATCGGTGTAGCCGCAGTTGCAGTCGTCGTGGCCGGTGGCCAGCGATTGCTCGTAGTTGCCCTGGATGGTCCGGACCCCGCCCTGCTCGAGCAGCGGCCAGACCCTGTTCGGACTAGGGCCGAATCCGCCCAGGTCGCCGAGGCAGTAGATCGCCTCGGCGCCGCGCGCGGCGGCGTCTTCGAGCAGCGCCGCGAGACCGTAGTGATTGCTGTAGACGCCGCCGAACACCGCGACCCTGGAGAACGGCCCTTCGACCGGAACCCGATCGTCAGCGCCGGCCAGGTAGCCCGCGACCTCCCCCTCGCGCTCGGCCGCAGACAGGACGCGTCCGGCTTCGGCGGTTGCGCGCCGGAAGTCGCCGAGCGGCACCAACTTTTCGCCCCAGGTGGCGAGCCCGCGGTGGGCGGTGAGCTTGTCGGAGTCGCGACGCTTGCGGTCCCGATCGTCCTTGGGGGTTCGGGAGCTCATGGCGCAAGGAGGGGGCCAGGGGCTGCACCGGGCCTAGCCACCGGACACTGATCTGGAGAGTGTGGTTTCCTGTGCTCGGGCATCAGAATCGGTATCCGATCGGAGGGTTTGTCAAGGGAGGGCTCTCCCTTGACTCCAATCAAGTCCGGCAGCTCACGCCATAAACATGACATGTCCAGCACGCCGAATGCTCCATCGCATACGGAACGAGCGTATCCGCGAGGGTCGCGCCCATCTTGCCTTCGGGCTCGTTGACCAGGATCGGGCAGACCCACACCCCCTGATCGGTGACCATCCGGCAGGAGCTGCACTGGAGATGCGACCAGCCATCGGGCGGCGCGTCGCCCTCGCGCAGGCGCTGCCAGCTCTGGTAGGCGCCGCCGCGCTCGGCCTCGGCGCCGATTCTGAAGACCGGCAGCATCTTGAGCCTCGGTTTGTCGATGCCGCGCTCGCTCAGTAGCTCGAAGAAGCGCAGCCGGCCCTCGCGCGACGCGTTCTGATCGTGGACCTCGGTGACCGTGATCACCGGATTGATGCCGGCGCGGTAGAGATTCAGGATGCCGCCGAGAATGCGCTCGAAGGTGCCCTCGCCACGAATCGGGTCGTTCGAGGCGGCGTCGTACCCGTCCATCGACACACGGAAGTCGAGCGAGTAGTCGGTCGAGGCCGCCAGTTCGGCCAGGCGACCGCACCGCACCGGGTCGAGCAGCAGACCGTTGGTGAGCACCGTCGCCGGTCCGTGCACGAGCGTGCGCGCGAGGATCGCCTCCATCTCCGGATTCAGGAACGGCTCACCGCCGGTGAAGTAGTACTCCTTCACCCCGAGCCGGGCGCCCTCGGCGAGGTAGGGCTCGATCTCGGCGAGCGTCATCGCCTCGTGGGTATGGTTGGTCGGCGAGCTCGAGACGAAGCAGTGGGTGCAGGCCAGGTTGCAGACGGTGCCGGCAACCTGGAACCAGAGCGTGTCGAGCGACTGCAGCTCGACGCGCGGCGCCAACCGCGTGGTCTCGGTGGTCGCTCTGGAGGTCAGCAGCAGTCTCCCGGCTCGCAGCACGCTTGGGCGTCGGTGGTCACGTCGTACTCCAAGCCCTTGGTCTCGCGTGGGTGGCGCAGCACCGTGCGCGAGCAGTCGAACGGGGCCGCCGCTTCGAGCGGGACTTCCTCGAGCGGGTCCACGAAGTCGAACTGCTCCCGATAGGGCGCGCGATTGTAGATGTCGTAGGTCTTGGCGCACACCGCGTAGCGCTTGCCGCGCTCCATGCGGTGACCGTCGTCGTCGAGCACCTCCTTGAACGGCCCGCGGTAGATCACCGCCTGGTTGCGCTCGACGCAGGGCCCCTCTTTGCCCTTGAACGCCTCGACGGTGAGCGAGCGGAACTCGATGCCCTCTACCGTGCGCCACGGCTCGGTCTGGCGCTCGAGCACGCGTACGCCGTAGAAGCCGGCGTCTTCGAACGCCTGAAGGAAGCCGTCCTCGGTGAACGCGCCCGAGATGCAACCGCTCCACAGCTCGGGGTCGCTCTGCATCTCGGCCGGGACGATCTCGTCGCTGACGATGTCCGAGATCACGGCACGACCGCCACGGTTGAGCACCCGGTGGATCTCCTCGAACATCTGACGCTTGCGCGAGTTGTCCACGAGGTTCAGGACGCAGTTGGAAACCACCACGTCGACCGAGTCGTCCGCCACCAGCGGGCGGCTCTGACGCAATTCCTCGCTCAACCCCTCGATCTCGAACAGCCTTTCGACATCGGCGACCGGCTCGGCGCCCAGGCGCTCCTCGAGCAGGTCGAGATCGAGAGCCAGGTCCTGGATGCGACCGCGCCGGAACTCGACGTTGTCGAAGCCGACGCGCTCGGCGACAACAGGTGCGTTGCGGCGCGCGACGTCGAGCATCTCGGGCGTCATGTCGACGCCGATCACCCGGCCCTCGGGACCGACCACCTGCGCGGCGATGAAACAGATCTTTCCGGTGCCGCTACCGAGGTCGAGCACCGTATCGCCCGGGGAGAGGAAGCGGCTCGGGTCGCCGCAGCCGTAGTCGCGCTCCAGTACCTCCTGCGGGATCACCTTGAGGTATCTGGGGTCGTAGTCGACCGGGCAGCAAAGGTCGGCGACCCGCGCCTGCGCGCCCTCGCCGTAGCGCTCCTTCACCGCGCGCTCTGTGTTGGCAACTGTCATGGTCGGGATATCTCTCCTGTGTTCGGGCGGGCCGAGGGCTCCGCGCGTGCAAGTTCGTGCTGTGTGTCTCGGGAGAAAACGGGAATGAGCGCGACCGCCGGTCGCGACTCCCGTGGCTTCGACGGAGCGCTAGCGCGGCGGCGCGCGACCGAACAGGACGGCGCCGTGACGCGGGGCGGTGCTGCCGACCAGGGCCGGCACGAGCGGCAGGCAGAGATCTGCGAGCAGCGCTCTCAGGAAACTGGCCAGTCCCAGCCAGCGGGGCGCGCTGTCGGCCTCGCGTGCCACCCACAGTTGCAGGTCCTGGGAACGGTCCAGGTCGCGCAGCGGCTCGAGCAGGCACACCTCTAGACCGCTGGCCTCGAGCGCTGCGATCAGCGAGGCGAGCGTCCGCCGGGTGCACCAGCGTACGTGCGCCAGCTCCCGGTCGAGCTCGCGGTGTGTCGCCAGCAGATAGAAGCCGCCATCGGGTGACGGTCCGACCACCACCCGGTCGCGAGCCTCACCGAGGCGGGCCAGCGCTTCGCGCACGTGCCGCTCCGAGAGGCCGGGCACGTCCGAACCGACCGCGACCAGCGGCCCCTCACTACGGCACAGCGCGCCGGCGAGAGCGTTGCGAAAGCGATCGCCGAACGTGCGCCCACTCTGCCGGGTGACGAGGGCGCCGGCCGCTGCGCTCTGTGCGCTGGTCGATGCGATCTCCAGCCGGCAGCCGGCGGCGCGGCCAGCGTCGAGCGCCGACTCGAGGCTGCGGGCGAGGATGGTGCGTGAAAGGTCCGCGAAACGCTCCGGCAGGAGCCGCCGCCGCGCGCACTCGCTGTCGGTACTGCGAGTGAAGACCAGGAGGCTCGGCTGGTGAACGTTCATAGTGTCTACTGCCACGCTAGATACGGAGGGCGTGGGCGCGTGGATTTCGCTCGCTACCAGTCTACAATGATGGCTGCTGTAGCCACCGCAATGACGGCCGCTGTAGCCACCGCCCCCGAGCCTCCCCATTTCACGCGCTTCGTTCGCTATCATCTGACGGCTTTGGGCCGCTTTCTAGCCATCTCGCTGCCGCTCCTGATCGTCTTGATGGGCCTGTTCTCCCTGGCTATCGAGACGACGAGTCTGGCGCCCTCGATGGCGGCGCTCGAGAGCCGCGGCCTGGCTCGACCGGAAGCGCTGCCGTTCGGGATATCGGCGGCGGGCTGGTTGATCGAGGCGCTGGCGCTGACCGCGCTCTTTCTGCTGATCCAGGGTCGCACCGGCGCGTGGTGGATGGATGGAGTGGTCGCGGGTCTGATCGGCTGGGTGTTCCGGGGTCCCATCCTGGTGCTCTCGATCGTCTCGCTGAGCCGCCTCGCCAGCGAGCCTTGGTGGCCGATGGCGTTGCGCTGGTTGGTGCTCTACACCCTCTGCGGGGTCGCGCTGGCGACCACCGCCCAGGCGGTGCGGCTCAAGCGATGAGCGACCGAACGGCACGGGTGGCGGCGGTCGGCAACGCCTTTCCCGACAACTACTACGGCCAGGCCGAGCTGCTGGCGGCGTTCCGGCGGGTTTGGGCGCCGAAGATGTTCAACCTCGCCCGGCTCGAGCGTCTGCACCGGAACGTTCTGGTCGGTTCCCGGCACCTGGCGCTGCCGCTCGAGCAGTACGAGCAGCTCGAGAGCTGGGGGCAGGCGAACGACGCCTGGATCGAGGTCGCTCAGGAGGTGGGCGGCCGGGCGGTGCTGGACGCGCTCGAGCGCGCCGGCCTGACGGTCAAGGATCCGGACGCGATCTTCTTCGTCACCGTGACCGGCGTCGCGACGCCGTCGATCGACGCTCGGCTGATCAACAAGCTCGGCCTGTCGTCGGGGATCAAGCGGATGCCGATCTTCGGGCTCGGCTGCGTCGCCGGCGCCGCGGGCATCTCTCGCGCCGCAGACTACGTGCGCGCCTTTCCCGATCAGGTTGCCCTGCTGCTGTCGGTCGAGCTCTGCTCGCTGACGCTTCAGCAGCAGGACTTCTCGATCGCAAACCTGGTGTCGTCGGGCCTGTTCGGCGACGGCGCGGCAGCCGCGGTGGTGGTGGGTGCGGAGCACCCTCTGGCCACGAAAGCGGACGCCGGCCCGCGGGTCAAGGCGACACGCTCGATCTTCTACCCCGACTCGGAGCGGGTGATGGGCTGGGACATCTCCGAAAAGGGGTTCCAGGTGGTGCTGTCACCCGACGTGCCGGAAGTCGTGCGGCAGTTCCTGCGCCGCGACGTCGACGCGTTCCTGGCCGATCTCGGTCTGAGCGTCGACGACATCAGCTCCTGGGTCGCCCACCCGGGCGGGCCGAAAGTTCTCGAGGCCATGCAGGAATCGCTCGGGCTCGAGAACGGCGAGCTCGACGTCACCTGGCGCAGCCTGAAAGAGGTCGGCAATCTGTCCTCGACCTCGGTGCTGCTGGTGCTTCAGGAGACCATGGCCGAGCACCGACCCGAGCCGGGTAGCCTCGGCATGTTGCTCGCCCTCGGCCCGGGCTTCTGCTCCGAGCTCGTGCTGCTCGAATGGTAGAGGGGCTAGGGCGTCGGATCGACCATCGAGCACGAGAAGGTCACCAGGCCCACCTTCTTGCCGCCCTTGAGATCCAGCTGAGCGAACAGCGCGACCTGCTGCGCGAAGTTGGCGCGCTGGGGCACCGGGTAGTCGAAGGTCACGCTGCCGTCCTTGCCGGTCTTCGCGGTCTGGGGCGCCAGCACTTCGATCTCGAAGAACGTGTTGACGTCGACCAGCGACGCCGAGACCGTGCCCTTCACCCCTTTGCGCCCGCTGCCGTCGGCCTTGAGCGCCTGGAGCATGCAGCTGCCCTGCATGGCGTCCTCGAGAATGCCGCCGGCGATGACCGGCGCCAGGTCGTCGAGCTTCTTCACTTTGGTCTCTTCCTCGAGCACGATCGTCGAGGCGGCAGTGTTGGTGCCGGTGTCAGCGGCCAGCGGCAGGCCGACCGCGATCAGGGCGAGGACGAGGGTTGTCAGCCGAAGAATCGTCATCGTTGTGTACCTAGGAGCAGGTCGGCGCCTCGGAGCCGTCGCAGATCGCTTCGGGCCCGTAGATGCACACGACCTTGATCTCGTTGGTTTTCTTGTTGCCGAGAGGATCGGCGACGGCGGTGAAGATCGAGTCCAACGGAAAGCCCTCGATCGGTGGCGGTACGACGATCGGCTGCGTCCAGCCGTCCTTCTTGGTCTTCGCGCTCTCCAGCGTCTGGCCGAGCAGGTTGCTGTCGAGATCGAAGAGCCGCAGATTCAGATCGACCTTGACGCCCTTGATGCCGGCGAAGACCGCGCAGCGCACCTCGACGGGCTCGCCGGGAACGTGGAGATCCGAGAGCGGCAGCGCCAGGCTCAGAACGCCGGTGGAGAACTCCTTCGCGGCGGTCGCGTCGTCCTTGAGCTGCTGGGCCTCGGAGTGGTTGAAGCGCAACGCCTCCGCCGGCAGCGCTGCGCGGGGCAGCGCGGTCGCCACGACCAGCGTGGCGAATACGGAGAGGATGCGGCACCTTCCTGTCATCAGTAACTCCTTTCCTCTCGGACGAGCACCGTCAGATATAGCACTGGCGGTCGAGGTGCGCAAGGAGAAGCCCTGTCGGCGCGCTCGCGCGCCGCCGAGCGTGGCTACTCCGGCGGGAGCGGCTCGGTCCCGATCACCCGGAGGTTGGTAATCACGCTCATGTCCATGGCCATCTCGAGGTTCTGAGGCTCGGCCCCGGCCGAGATCTGCATGCCCATGGTCATCACGAGGTCGACCTGCTGTCGCAGGCGTGAAACCAATCCGGTCGCGAGGTCGACGCAGATGTCGCCGTGGGCGTCCTCGACCTCGAGATCCATGTCGACCTGGACGTCGGCGCCCTGCTGCTTGAATAGCTCGGTCAGCTGGGTGAGCATGCCGCCGCTCTCGAATTCCATCTCGGTCGAAAAGTCGGCGGCCAGGCACGGTCCGAGGGTGGTGGCGTCGAGCCCGGTCGCCTCGTAGGAGTTGAGCATGTTCACCGTGCCCATCAGCGGGTTGTCCATCTGCAGGTCGAAGTCCCAACGGTCGCCGATCGAGATCGGATCCTCGGGGTATACCGCGACCGATGCCTGCATCAGGTACTTGACCTGATCCTCACCGAAGCTCTGCTCCATGAGCTGTCTGAGCCCCTGGGTCTCGGGGCCTTCCGAAAGGTGGTCGTACAGGTCTCCCAGGATCTCATCGAGCCCCTCGACCGAGAGAACCTCGCCACGGGGCGAGATGACGACGACGACCTCGCGGCCGATCATCGTCGACAGCGCCTCGGCGGCCGGGTCGTCCGTGGGCTGATCCGAGTCGATCGTCACCTGGTTGCCGCCGATGTCACTCTCCGTCACCATCCGGTCGTAGACCCAGGACACGCGCAGGTTGCCGGCCTCGTCCCGGCCGGCCAGCCGCTGGGAGAGCTCGATCCTGTTGGTCGCGGCGATCTCCGAGCCTCCGGCGGCGCCGGCGTCGACCCGGCCCGACTGCTCCGTGACCATCTCGAGCCGGTACTTCGTATCGGGCTCGAGATCGAAGCGCAGCAGCCACTCCTCCTCAGCTGCGGCGGGGCGGGCCATCACAGCTGCGGCGAGGAGGAGCAGGAGGATCGAGAGTCTCACGATCGCGGCACCCTAGCCGCCCGGCTGACCCGCTTTGAACGAAATCAGCTCGACGTCGAACACCAGCATCCCCTGCGGGGAGCCGGCGCGCCCACCGTAGGCGAGGTTCTCGGGAATCCAGAAGCGTCGCTTCTCGCCCTCGACCATGAGCTGCAAGCCCTCGGTCCAGCCGCGGATGACCTGGCCCAGCGGGAAGCTCGCCGGCTGGCCGCGCATGACCGAGCTGTCGAACAGCTTGCCGTCGGTGGTCCAGCCGCTGTAGTGAACCGTTACCGTGCTGAAGCGGTTCGGCTTCTTGTCGCCGGTGCCCGCCTGGAGCATCTTGCTGGCGAGGCCCGACTTGGTGACCTCGGCGTCGGCCGGCGCCGCGGCAACGTCGGCGGGCGCCGGCGGCGGGGCCGGCTTCGGGTGGATCGAGATCAGCTCGACGTCGAAGACCAACATCCCCTTCGGCCGACCCTCCCGGCCCTGGTAGGCGAGCTCTTCGGGGATCCAGAAGCGTCGCTTCTCGCCCGCGACCATCAGCTGGACGCCCTCAGTCCAGCCCGCGATCACTCGGTCGAGCGGGAACCGTGCCGGCTCGCCGCGCACGACCGAGCTGTCGAACATCTCACCGTCGGTGGTCCAACCGGAGTAGTGAGCGACGACATCGTCCGCAGCCGCGGGGTGGATGTCTCCGGTGCCGGGCTCCAGCACCTTGGATGCGAGACCGGATTCGGTGACGCTGGCGTCGGCCGGCGGCGCGGCGACGTCCGTGGGCGCCGGGATCGGGTCCGCGGCAGCGAAAGTGGCGATCGGGAGAGCAAACAACAGCAGGGACAGGGGCAAAGCAAGGGCAGCAATATTCATGGCGAGCCGAAACTATCGCGTCCGCCGCCGGCTCACAAACCCAGGAGTTCACACCGTCTTGACGTGGTTCGAGCAAAACGACGGCCGCTCCGCGTACCGGCCCCGAGCATGATGAGGGTCGGTCTGACAGCCGGCTTTACCGGATCCGCGCGCGCGCCGCCGCGGCGCCTGTGATAATCGGCTCGACATGCTCGATCTACTCGCCGGCTACGACACCCGCATCCTCTACCTGCTGCTGCTCGTGGCCATCGTCGCCGAGCGGCTGGTCGAGCTGGCGATCACCCAGCGCAACCGCGCCTGGGCTCTCTCGCAAGGCGGCCTCGAGGTGGGTGGCGACCACTATCGGTGGATGGTCGCGGTCCACAGCGCCTTCCTGATCGCCTGCCCGCTCGAGGTCTGGCTGCTCGGCCGGGCCTTCGAGCCGATCCTCGGAGTTTCGATGCTCGGGCTGCTGGCGCTGTCGATGGCGCTGCGCTACTGGGCGGTCTCGACCCTGGGCAAACGTTGGACGACGCGAGTCGTCTGCGTTCCGGGGCTCCCCGTGGTCACCGGCGGGCCGTACCGAATCGTACGGCACCCGAACTACGTGGCCGTGATCGTCGAGATGTTCGCCCTGCCGCTGGTGCATTCGGCGTGGATCACGGCGATCGTCTTCAGCATCGCCAATCTGCTCGTCTTGCGCACGCGCATTCGGGTGGAGGAATCGGCTCTCGACCAGTACAACGACTACCGGGCGAGCTTCCGGGCCGCGCGGACCGACTCAGCATGACGTCCGGCGACGTTCTGACCCAGGTGCGCGAGCTGGCGCGCGAGCGGCTCGCGCTGACCGTCGAGGTGCGGCCGGAGAGTCGCCTGATCGAGGATCTCGGACTCGATTCGCTGCGGCTCCAGGCGCTGGCGATCGAAGTGGAGAACCACTACCGGATCATTCTCGAGCCGGAGGACGAAGAGGCGATCAAGACGGTGTCCGACCTGGTGGCAACCATCGACCGGAAGCTGGCGGATAAGTGAGCGTGGTGATGACGGCCGGCGAGCCGAGACTCGAGAACCTGGGCGCGGCGCTGGAGCGCGCGGCGCTCGACCCGGCGGCCGGGGTCCGCCTGCTCGACCGGCGCGAGCACGATACCTGGATGCCCTGGTCGGAGGTGCTCGCCGGGGCGCAAGCCGTCGCGGCCCGTCTCGAGGCCAGCGGGCTCGAAGCTGGTGACCGCGTCGGCTTGATCTATCCGACCGGCCGCGAGTTGATCGAGGGGTTCTTCGGCGCCTCGCTCGCCGGCGCCGTTCCCGCTTGCCTGCCGCCGCCGCCGCGGTTCGGGAGCCTGAAGAGCTACGGCGCCAGCACCAGCGCGATGCTCGAGGCCGGCGACCTGCGGATGGTGCTCGCGGAGAGCCGCTCGAGGAAGCGTCTGGCCGAGCTCCTGACGCCGCCCCAGCTCGGCGTGCGAGCGCTCGAAGAGCTGCCGCCCGCGACCGACCGGTCCTCCCGGCAGTCGGGTGCGGCCACGGCCGACGAGCCGGCACTGATCCAGTTCTCGTCGGGCACGGCGCTGGCGCCCAAGCCCGCATCGCTGTCGCACGGCTCGGTACTGGGCCAGGCTCGGTTGCTCAACTCGTTCTGGCCGGAGGCCGAGGGCGTGCGCCACGTCGGCTGCTCCTGGCTACCCCTCTACCACGACATGGGTCTGATCGGCTGCCTGATGACCGCGCTCGAGCGGCCGGGAGAGCTGGTTCTGATGCCGCCCGAGGTGTTTGCAGCAAGACCGGCCATCTGGCTGCGCGCGATCTCGCGTTTCGGCGCGACGATCTCGCCGGCGACCAACTTCGCCTACGCCTATTGCCTGGAGGCGGTGCGCGAAGAGGAGCTCGAGGGGGTCGACCTGTCGGGATGGCGGGTGGCTCTGAACGGCGCCGAGCCGATCAGCGCCGACGTCATGCGCGCTTTCGCCGAGCGGTTCGGCCGCTTCGGCTTCCGCAGAGAATCGCTGACCCCGGTCTACGGTCTCGCCGAGGCGGCTCTGGCGGTCACCTTCTCAGACGTAGGGCGGCCGTTCGTGAGCCGGAGATTCGAGCGCTCGAGCCTGGCGCCAGGGAGACGCGTGGTCGAGGATCCCGCGGGCCGTGAGTTGGTTTCGGTGGGCCGCCCGGTGCCCGGGTTCGAGCTCGCGATCCGAGATCGCGAGCTGACCGACCTCGACCAGGGCGGCGTCGGTCGGATCTGGACGCGCGGCTCGACCCTGATGGACGGCTACCTCGGTCGCCGGAAAGCGACCCGCGCGGTGCTCCGCGACGGCTGGCTCGACACCGGCGATCTCGGGTTCATCTATCGCGGCGAGCTCTACGTCTGCGGTCGCGCCAAGGACGTGATCATCGTGCGTGGCCGCAATCACTCGCCGGTCGAGATCGAGCAGGCGGTCGAATCGGTGGCCGGTGTGCGGGTCGGCGGCGCCGCGGCGGTGGGCCACTTTCCCGAGGGAAGCCCGAGAGAGCAGGTGCTCCTGTTCGTCGAGCGGATGCGTGGCGCGCGGTCCGACGGGTGCGAGAATCTGGCCGAAGAGTGCCGACAGGCGGTGCTGGCGCAGACCGGGCTCGACGTCGATCACGTCGAAGTGCTGGCGCCCGATGCGCTCCCTCGGACCTCGTCCGGCAAGCTCCGGCGCCCGGAGGCGCTGCGGCGCTATCTGGCCGGCGATCTCGGATCGCCATGATGAATCGCGCGCCGGAGCGCGTGCTGATCGTCGGCGGCGGACCGATCGGCTTGGCGACCGGCATCGCCTTGCGGGCGCGCGGTCTGTCGGTGCGGGTGATCGACCCGCGCACGCCGCCGATCGACAAGGCGTGCGGCGAAGGGATCATGCCCGACGGCGTCGGGTGGCTCGGGCGATTCGGAGTCGACCTGACCACGATCGGCGGCGCTCGGTTCCGCGGCATCCGCTATCTCGACGGCGACGATGTCGCGGAGGCGCGCTTTCCAGAGGGTCACGGTCTCGGTATGCGCCGGACGACGCTCCATCGGGCGCTGGTCGAGCGCGCGGCGGACACCGGCGTGCAGCTCGATTGGGGAGTGCGGGCGGTGGGGTTCACCGGTAGCGAGGTCGAGACCTCGGCCGGCTGCGCGAGCGCCGACTGGATCGTCGCGGCCGACGGGCTCGGCTCCCGCATGCGCCGCTGGGCGGGATTGGAGGGCGCTCGCGCGTCCCGGCAGCGACGCACCGGCGTCCGGCGTCACTTCAGGATCGCACCCTGGACAGATCTGGTCGAGGTCTATTGGTCCGACGACTGCGAGGCGTACGTGACTCCGGTTGGCGCCGAAGAGACCGGGGTGGCGGTCCTTTCGAGCGGCTCGGCGCTCGGGTTCGAGGCCGGCCTGGCTCGCTTCCCGGCGCTCGAGCGACGCCTGCTTTCGGCGCCCGTGGCCTCGACCGATCGGGGCGCCGGCCCGCTCTGGAGGAAGTCTCTGAGAGTCCAGACGGGCAAACTCGCCCTGGTCGGCGACGCCGCCGGCTATCTCGACGCCATCACCGGCGAGGGCCTGGCCCTCGGCTTCCACGAGGCGGACGCCCTGGCCGATGCGATCGCGGCCGGTGACCTCCGGCTCTACGAGCGCGCGTTCCGCAAGCTGGTCGCGTTACCGTTCGCCTTGATCCGGTTGCTGCTGTTCGCCGAGCGCCACCCGTCCGTGCGCCGGCGCGTGGTGCGCACCCTGGCCCGCGACCCCGAGATCTTCGCCCGGCTGCTGGCGATCCACACCCGCGACCGGCCGCCGAGGAGCCTGGGTGTCGGCGGCACGCTGCGCTTCGTGCGCGGCATCGTCAGGGCCTAGCTGCGAAGCGACATCCTGTAGACTGCCGAGTTGGACTGAAGCCTGTTTACGCCATGCCCAAAGCAATCAAACACGACTGGCGAAGAATCCGCGCGGACGAGCGCCCGGTCGAGCCGTTCTCGACCCACGGCCGCTACACGCTCGCCCTCGCCTACGCCAACACGTACCACGTCGGCATGTCGAGCCTGGCGCTCCACCGCGTCTACGAGCTGGTGCACGCGCGTCCCGAGTGGTCGTGCGAGCGTTTCTTCACGGATGGCACGGGTGTTCCGCGCTCGGTCGAGACCGACGCGCCGCTCGGCGGCTTCGGGGCCATCGCATTCTCGATTTCGTTCGAAGAGGACTACGTCCATTTCCTGCAGATGCTCGACCGGGCGGGCATCCCGAGGCGCCGGCGGGACCGAACTTCGGATCATCCGCTGATCCTGGTCGGTGGCTCGTGCGCGCTGATCAACCCGTTGCCGCTGTCGGAGTTCGTTGACATCTTTCCGCTGGGCGCGGCCGAGAACGTGCTGCCGCCGCTGCTGGCGGCGCTCGAAGAGGAGCGGGATCGCGACGGGGTTATCGAGCGGCTCGCCGACCAGCCGGGCTTCTACGTGCCGTGCCGTCACCGCCCGGAGAGCGACGGCGATCTGCCGAAGCTGCAGAAGCTCGAGCTGACCGAGGAGCAGATCCGCGAGCCGGGCCGGCTGCCGACCACGGCGATCATCACCCCGCACACCGAGTTCGCGAGCAAGTTCCTGATCGAGATGTCGCGCGGCTGTCCCGAGAAGTGTCTCTACTGCTGGGCGACCTTCGGCATGGGGCGCTTCCGCTGGCACCCGGTCGAGTA
>JAJCXP010000023.1 GCA_029263375.1 Acidobacteriota bacterium
CCTGGTGGCGGTCGACGAGGACATGTCCCAGATTCCCGATCAGGTGCCGACGCTGGCGGCAATCGCGCCGTTTGCGCGCGGTGTCACCCGGATCGACAATGTGGCCCACCTGCGCATCAAGGAGAGCGACCGTCTCGCCGCCTGTGCCTCGGAGCTCGAGCGGCTCGGGGCGGGCGTGACCGTGCGTCCGGACGGGCTGACGATCCCCGGGGTCTGGGCGGACGGCGAGCCGCCGAAGAATCCGGTAGAGGTGGCGACGCACGGTGACCACCGGATCGCGATGAGTTTCGCGCTGAGCGGCCTCGGCCGGCCGGCGGTCTCGATCGCCGCGCCGAACGTGGTCGCCAAGTCGTACCCCGGCTTCTGGGAGGATTTCGGACGCTGCCTGAGCCGCTAGACCGACCCGCCAGCCGGCTCCGCCACGCCGCCCTGGAAAGGACACCTGGGCATGGCCTGACGGAACGGGCTCTGACAGATCGTCAGCGGCTGGCGATCCTGCTCCAGGCCGGCGGCCTGCTCGCTCATCTGCGCCTAGCCCGGTGGCGGCTCGAAGCTGGGTGGGGCGGCGCCAGGATCGACCGTGCCGGTGTCCTGAGAGCGGTCGCCGCCGGGCCCGGCAGACCGCACGAGTGGCCGCAGGAGAGCCTGCTCGATCTCGCCGCCCGGCTCTTCCGGTGCCCGCCCGGCGAGATCAGCGGTCGCGGGCAAGCTCGGCGGATTGCTCGCCGGCTGGTGGATGACTGGCGCCAACGGCTGCTGCCGCTGCCCCCGGACGAGGCGGTTCGGCAGCTGCTCGACCAGGCGCGGTTCCTCTGGCAGCCGGCGTTCGCGCCCGCTCGCGGCTGTCTCGCGGGTGAGCACCGCCTCGACGGGCGCAGGCAGCTCTGGGTGGCCGGGCCGGGTGGCTTCCGGCGCCGGGTGACCGGCTCCTGCCACAGCTGGAGCGGTCTCCGCAAACGGCTCGAGTCCGCCGAAGCGAGTGCCTGCTGGCGCGAACCGGGCACGCGCGACGGCAACCCGCTGCTGCGCGCGCGCTGGATGCTCGCCAACGGTTGCTTCGAATCGGCTTCACGGCTGCTCGAGTCGCACTCGAGCTCGGCCGCCGGGGCGCTCCAGGTCTCGTGCCGGGCGCGGCTCGGGCGGCTGGAAGCGGCGCGCCGGCAGCTCGGTCGCCTGGAGCCGAGCCGGCTCGATGAGCACGCTCTGATCGAGCTGACCGAGACCGCGGTCTGGCTCCACGGCTCACTCGGCCAGCCCCGGGCGGCGCGACCGTGGATCCGCCGGGCGCTCGCGGTCGAGAGCGACTCGGTCCGTCGACGCGCACTGCTGGCGGCGGCCGGCTCGGCCTGGGACCGGGGCGAGCTCGCCCGGATGGAGGGCTATCTCGAGCGGGCGCGGCCGGATGTCGAAGGCGAGCCGAGCAGCTGGCGCTGGCGTCACGTCGCCGGTCTCGGCGCTCTCGCCCAGCAGGATCCGGCGGCCGCCTGTCGTCACTTCGGTCGCGCCCTCGGCGATTCGCGGCGTCGGCTCGGCCGCTTCGAGGCCGCGGCGCTCTGGAACGACCTGGGCCTGGCGCGGGTTGCGGCGGGCGACCTGGCGGGCGCCGAGCGCGCCCTGGTCCATTCGGTGCGCCTGCACGAGCGCACCGAGAGCTCGAGCCTGACCACGCTGGCGCTGTTCAACCTCGCGGCCGTGCGGTTGCGACGGGGTCGCCCGGCCGGGGTACGCGAGATTTTCGAGCGCTCGCACAGGCTGAACAAGGAGTCCGGCAACTGGCGTGCGCTGGCTTACGATCGAGAGCTGCTGGCGCGTCTCGAGCTTGTCTGCGGGCACCCGGAACGGGCTCTCGACCGGGTCGATAGGGCGCTGGACGAGCTGGTCCGTCGTGGCGTCAAATGCCGGCGCGGCGCGCTCCTCGCGATCGCGGCGCGCGCCCTCGGGTGGATGGAGAAGCCGGCGGCGGCGGCGCAGGCGCTGGCCCGAGCGGGCAGGGCCGCCGGAACGTTCTTCGAGGCCGAGGAGATGCCGGCGCTCTACGCCCTGGCCGGTGACGCGGCCGCGGCGCGGCGCTCGATCGGCGCGGGTGCAATCGGTCGGCTCTGGGCGGCGGCCCTGGGGAGTGACGACCTGCCGCCCGACGCCTGGCGCGGGCTCGAAGGTCTGGAGCCGTACCGGGCGGCGCGTCTGGTAGTCGATCTCGAGTTGGTTCAGCCCGGGCTGGTGCCGCGGTCGCGGACCCGCTCGGCTCGGGACCTTCTCGAGCGAACTGGCAACCAATGGTTGACGGCGCGTCTCGACCGCGTCCTCGAGGGCGCCTGGATCGCGGTGGAGAGCTATCTGAAGGTCGCGCCGGCCGAGGCGCCAGAGCTGGAGACGCTTTTTCGTGACAGCGGCCATGCGGGCGCCGGGTTGATCTGGAAGCACCGGGGTGTCGAGCACGAGATCCTGTCCGGGGCCGGCGGCGACGAGCGACTCTCGACAGCTGTGGCGGGCGGCGAGCTGACGCTCACCGCGCCCCGGATCGACGGCGCTCTGCGAGTTTTGTTCGCGTTGGCGGCGCGTGACTGGCGGCCCGCCGTCGACCGGCGGACGGGCTCGCCGGAAGGGATCGTGGGGCGCAGCCCGGCGCTCCTCGGGGCGCTCGCCCGGGCGCGCCGGCTGGCGGGCGGCGAGATCCCGGTCCTGATCCTCGGCGAGACCGGCACCGGCAAGGAGCTCTGCGCCCGCTACCTGCACGCCGAGAGCGAGCGCCGCCACGGGCCGCTCCTGCCGCTCAACTCGGCCGCGCTCGCCGAAAGCCTGGTGCTGTCCGATCTCTTCGGCCACGCTCGCGGCGCTTTCACCGGCGCCGATCGCGATCGGCCCGGAATCTTCGAGGCCGCCCGCGGCGGCACCGTGCTGCTGGACGAGATCGGCGATCTGCCGTTGACCGCGCAGGGCATGCTGCTGCGAGTCCTGCAGGAGGGCGAGGTCCGGCGGCTGGGCGACAACCGCGTGCGGCCGGTGGATGTGCGGGTAATCGCCGCCACCCATCGCCGCCTCGAGCGGCGCGTTGCCGATGGCCGGTTCCGCGCCGACCTCTACTACCGCCTGGCGGTCGGCACGGTCGAGCTGCCGCCGCTCCGGGAGCGCGGCGACGATCTCGACCTCTTGATCCGGCACTTTCTCGACCGCTTCGGCGGCGATCGGCGCTTGGTGCTGTCGCCCGCGGCGACCGAGCGCCTGCGCAGACACCTCTTTCCCGGCAACGTGCGCGAACTCGCCAACTGCCTTGCGGTCGCCGCGGCCCTGGCCGAGCGCGGAGTGGTCGGCGCGGATCACCTCGGTCTGCCGGATCCGCCCGAGTCGCCGATCGGCGGCTATCACCAACAGGTCCTCGAGCTGCGCCGGCGGCTGGTTCGGGAGGCGCTCGAGGCGGCCGGCGGCAGCCAGGCCGGGGCCGCTCGTCGTCTGGGCATGAGCCGCCAGGCGCTGTCCTACCTGGTCCGCACGTTAGGTCTGCCATGACCGCCTACCTGATCCGTCGCCTCGGCCAGGCGATTCCGATCGCGCTTCTGGTGGCGAGCCTGGTGTTCTCGCTGATTCATCTGATCCCGGGCGACCCGGTCGAGATGATGCTCGGCGAGGGAGCGGCGCGCGGCGACGTCGAGCGCCTGCGGCATGAGCTGGGACTCGACCGCCCGCTCGGAGTGCAGTATCTGGCCTACATGGGCGGCCTGGTTCGCGGCGATCTCGGCAACTCGCTCCACTACGGCGAACCGGTCACCCGTCTGCTAGTGGAGCGCTATCCGGCGACGATCCTGCTCGCCCTGGCGAGCATGCTGGTGGCGCTCGCGGTGGCGCTGCCGCTCGGGATCCTGGCGGCCTACTACCGCAACAGCCTGGCCGACCATCTGTCGCGATTCTTTGCGCTGCTGGGTGTGTCGCTGCCCAACTTCTGGCTCGGGCCGATGCTGATTCTCGTGTTTGCCATCCATCTCGATCTGTTCCCGGTCTCCGGGCGCTCGGGGTTCGCGAGCCTGGTACTGCCGGCGATCACGCTCGGCACCGCGCTCGCGGGCCTGCTGACGCGTATGGTGCGGACGTCGCTGGCCGAGGAGCTCCACCGGCCCTATCTGGTGACGGCCGAGGCCAAGGGGCTGACGAAGGCCGCGGTGGTCCTGCGGCACGCGCTGCGGAACGCGTCGATTCCGGTCACCACCGTGGTCGGCCTGCAGTTCGGCGCGCTGCTCACCGGTGCGATCATCACCGAGACCATCTTCTCCTGGCCGGGCGTCGGCCGGATGGTCATCCAGGCGATCCAGTTCCGCGACTACCCACTGGTGCAGGGCGGCGTGCTGGCAATCGCTCTGACCTACGTGGTGCTCAACGTCCTTACGGATCTGCTCTACGCAGTGCTCGACCCGAGGATCCGGGTGTCATGAGGGCGGTCGAGCGCGACTCAGGCCGCGAAGCTGGGCGTCAGCAGACGGGCGATCCGCTCCAGGCCACGCCGGTCGCCGTCGTCGAATGCCGCCGGCAGATGCGAGTCGAGGTCGAGCACCGCCACCAGCTTTCCGGCCGGATCGAACACCGGCACCACGACCTCCGAGAGCGAACCGGGATCGCATGCCACGTGTCCGGGGAAGGCGTGCACGTCGGGCACTACCAGAGACTCGCCGCTGGTCGCGACGGCGCCGCACACCCCGCGGTCGAAGGCGATCTCCAGGCAGGCGGGCGGCCCCTGATAGGGACCGACGCGCAGCAGATCGGGAGCTACGACGCGGTAGAAGCCGGTCCAGCTCGCCGCGTCGAGGCGCTGGTGAAGAACCGAGGCGCAGCTCGCCATCGTCGCGATCGGGTCGTCCAGGCCTTCGATCAGAGCGGCGATCTCACGCTCGGCTTCCCGGTAGGTGTCGTCTTGCGTCATGGCGCGGCCATTCTAGTACCGGTGGCCAGGGAGCCGACAAGATGAGGCGGCTGCCGATCATCCTCGGTATCGCCCTGGTCGGGATCTCGGTGCTGGCGGCCCTGCTGGCGCCGCTGGTGGCGCCGTACGATCCGGCCGCGCAGAACCTCGATCGACGGCTCGAGCCGCCCTCGATAGAGCATCCGCTGGGGCTGGATGAGCTCGGTCGGGACATCCTCTCCAGGTTGATCTACGGCGCCCGGGTGTCGCTGGGGGTCGGCTTGACGGTGGTCCTTCTGGCCGGCTCGCTGGGCAGCCTGATCGGCGCTCTGTCGGGGTTCGTGGGCGGACGGCTCGACGCACTGATCATGAGGATCAGCGACGTCTTCCTCGCCTTCCCGGGAATTCTCCTTGCCATCGCCCTGGTGGCCGTGCTCGGCCCCGCCCTGCGCCACGTGATCCTGGCCCTGGTCGTCATCGGCTGGGTCGGCTATGCCCGCCTGGTTCGGGGCCAGGTGCTGCAGATCCGGGAGATGGAGTTCGTGACCGCGGCGCGCGCAACCGGCCTGCGAGGGGGTCTGGTGCTGCTCCGGCACGTGCTGCCCAACGTCGTGCCGACGCTGACGGTGCAGGTCAGCCTGGGGATGGCGGGCGCCATCCTGGCCGAGGCCAGCCTCTCTTTCCTAGGCCTGGGGATTCAGCCGCCGACGCCCTCGTGGGGAGCGATGATCAACGCCGGTCGTGGTCATCTGCTCGACGCGCCGCACCTCGGTCTGTTCCCGGGACTGGCGATCCTGGTGACCGTGATGGGACTCAACTTCCTGGGCGACGCGCTGGTGGACGCACTCGATCCCCATGAGCGTCGACTTCCTGGACGGAGCTGACTTCGTTCGAGTTGCGTTCCTAAAGCTAAGAAATCAAATTACGCTGCCGATTCGCTTGACAGCTCAAGTTACAAAAATCAATACTTGAGTCAGGCCTGAGCAGTCCGAATAACTGAGAGCTAGGGGGACCGATTTGGCCAAGACAGAGAAGCTGTACACATTGACCGAGGTGTCGAAGCGTGCGGGTGTGTCCATGCCTACGCTTCAGCGCTACAAGAAGCTGTTCCAGGATCGGATTCCCTCGGTGGGTCAGGGGCGGCGGCAGCGTTATCCGAAGCGCGCGATTTCGGAAATTCGCAAGATCAAGACCGAGAATCTCAAGAAGCGTGGTCGCCCACGCAAGGTCGTCACGGGCGCGGAGAGTTCGGCCGCCGGCCAGCGGGCCAGCGGCTCCAGTCGTCTGCTGACGCTGTCCGAGATCTGTCGGCGCACGAGGATCTCCTACCCGACCCTGGTGCGCTATGTGAAGCTTTACATCGATCAGATTCCGCACGTCGGCGAGGGGCGCAAGCGACGATTCGAGCCCGAGGCGGTGGCGGTGTTCGTCGAGCTGCGCAAGAACAGCAAGCGCGGCCGTCCGCCGTCGAAGCCGGGCGCAGCGAGCGCGCGTAGCGCCGCCGACGCCAGTCTGGCCAAGCGGATTCGTGAGCTCGAGCGCGCGCAGCGTGAGGTGTCGCGCCAGCTGGAGTCCGTCCTGAGCCTGCTCAAGAAGCCGGTGCAGGTCACCATCCGACCGCAGTAGGCCAGTTAGCGCGCTAGCGCAGGTGATCCCAGCCCGAGGGCGCGAGGAGCCGGCTACCGGCCTCGCCGTGCAGCCGGACCTCGGAGTGGCCGCGATCAGACCGGTCGGTGATCCGGCCGATCCGGCGGCATCCGGGCCACGGTGAGCGGGTCACACGCTTCGGCAAGGTGAACAGCAGGACGTAGTCCTCGCCGCCCGCGAGCGTCAGTTCGTCGTCCGATTCGCCCAGCAGCTGCGCCCAGGGCTCGAGCTCTCGAGGCCGCGGGATCCGTTTCGAATCAAGCTCGGCACCGACGCCGCTCGCAGCGCACAGCCGGTGCAGATCGATCGCCAGGCCGTCCGAGACGTCGAGCGCCGCGACCCGGCGCCGGCGCGCGAGTGCTGCGCCGAGGCCGAGCTGGGGCACGGGCGCGAGGTGGCGGCGCACCGCACGTCGACCGGCCCGGAGCATCCGATCCGAGACCGAGAAGCGCTCGGGCAGCACGACCGAGCGGCCGACGAGGCCGGCGCCGGCGGCGATGAGATGCCTGCCGAGCGCGGATTCCCCGACCGCGCCGCCCAGCCAGAGTCCGTCTCCGGGCCGCGCCGCGCCGCGGGTCAGCCAACGTCCTCGGGGCGGTCGTCGGCCGAGCACCGTCAGGCCGAGGCTCAGATGCTGAACGGCCGAGGCCGTGTCGCCGCCCGCCAGCGTCAGCGTGAATCGCCGGCAGGCGGCCAGGACTCCGGTCAGCAGCCGCTTGGCCGGATAGGCGCGCGGTAGCGCCATCGTCAAGAAACCGTAGGCGGGGAGCGCGCCGCTGGCGGCGAGGTCGGACAGGCACACGGCCACCAGGCGCGCGCCGACGACCCGCGGATCGAGTCCGGTGGGGAAGTGAACCCCTTCGATCTGTTGATCGACCGAGACCGCCCAGCGTTCGGCGCGATCGAGGCGCGCGGCATCGTCTCCGAGCAGATCCTCGCCCTGGGCTCGCAACCGCCGGCGCAGCCACTCGACCAGGCGATCTTCGCCGAGCGTCATCAGTCCGTCGTTCGGCCAGGCCGCCAATCGCGGGTCAAGGCGAGATCCAGCACCTCGTCGAGATGCTCGACGAGGCGGAACTCGACGCCGGCCTTGAGCTCGTCGGCGATCTCTCCCAGATCGCGCTGGTTGAGCTTGGGAAGCAGCACCGTGCGGATTCCGGCGCCCTTGGCCGCCAGCACCTTCTCCTTCAAGCCGCCGATCGGCAGAATGTCGCCGCGCAGCGTGATCTCGCCGGTCATCGCCAGGCGGCGGTTGACCGGGATGTCGGTCAGGACCGAGATGATCGCAGTGGCGATGGTGATCCCGGCCGAGGCGCCGTCCTTGGGCACCGACCCCGCGGGCGCGTGGATATGCAGATCGTGCCGGGTGAAGAACTCGCCCGGCAGCCCCTGAGCGGCGCACCAGCTCCGCGCGTGGGTGAGCGCGGCCTGGGCGGATTCCTTCATCACTTCGCCGAGCTGGCCGGTGAGTTTCAGTCGGCCCTTGCCGGGAACCGCGACCACCTCGATGAACAGGAGGTCGCCGCCGACGGCGGTCCAGGCCAGCCCGGTGGCGACGCCGGTGCGGTCGCGGTTGAGCAGCTCCTCGCTGAAGTGGCGGGCCGGGCCGAGCAGCGCCTCGACCGCGGAGATGGTCACCCGCGTCGGCTTCGACTCGCCGGCCGCGACACGTACCGCGCTCTTGCGGCAGATCTTGGCGATCTCGCGCTCGAGACCGCGCACCCCGGCTTCCTTGGTGTGGTCCTGAATCACGCGCCGCACGCCGGCGGGAGTGAAGGAGATGTGCTTCGGTCGTAGCCCGTGGCTGGAGACCTGTTTGGGGATCAGGTGGCGTCGAGCAATGTGGATCTTCTCCTCGGTCGTGTAGCCAGGGATCCGAATGATCTCCATGCGGTCGAGAAATGCCGGCTGGATCGGTTGCAGCAGGTTCGCGGTGGTGATGAACATGACCGAGGACAGGTCGTAGTCCACCGACAGGTAGTGATCCCGAAAGGTCGAGTTCTGCTCGGGGTCGAGCACCTCCAGCAGCGCCGAGCTCGGGTCGCCGCGGTAGTCGGCGCCGATCTTGTCGATCTCGTCGAGCATGAAGATCGGATTCGACGTGCCGGCCTGGTGCAGGCCCTGCAGGATCCGCCCGGGGAGCGCGCCGACGTAGGTTCGGCGGTGCCCGCGTATCTCGGCCTCGTCGCGCACCCCACCGAGCGAGATGCGTAGGAACTGCCGCTCGAGCGCGCCGGCGATCGAGCGGCCGAGCGAGGTCTTGCCGACGCCCGGCGGCCCGACGAAGCAGAGGATCGGGCCCTTGGTCGCCGGGTTGAGTTTGCGAACCGCGAGGTACTCGAGGATGCGCTCCTTGACCTTCTCGAGGTCGAAGTGATCGCGGTCGAGAATCTCGCGCGCGTGCTCGATGTCGAGCCGGTCCTCGCTGGCGTTGCTCCAGGGCAGACCGGTCAGCCAATCGAGATAGGTGCGGGTGAGCATGGTCTCGGCGCTGTCGGGGTGGCCGCGCTCGAGCCGCCGCAGCTGGCGCTCGAGCTCCTCGTTGGCCTCGTCGCTGAGGCAGCGCTCACGCGCCTTCTGGCGGAAGGCGGCGATCTCCGCCGACAGGTCGTCGCCGTCTTCGCCGAGCTCCTCGCGAATACTCTTGAGCTGCTGGCGCAGGAAGTATTCGCGTTGGCTGCGATCCATCTCGTCGCGCGCCTGGCTCGAGATCCGCTGCTGCATCGACAGCAGCTCCTCCTCGCGGGTCAGCGCCTCGTGGACCTTGGCCAGCCGTTCGGCCGGCGGCAAGGTCTCCAGGATGGCCTGGGCCTCGGGCGCGCGCAGCTCCAGGTTGCTCGCCACCAGGTCGGCGAGGCGACCGGGGTTATCGAGGTTGGCGGCGATGACCTGGACCTCCGGCGAGATGTTCTTGCCCAGGCCGACGATCCGGTCGAGACTCTCCTTGACGCTGCGGGCTAGCGCCTCGACCTCGAGCAGCGGGCCGGAGTCCGCGGGATCGTCGATCTGGTGGATGCGCGCCTGCAGGAACGGCTCGGTGCGACTGAAGTGCTCGACCCGCGCGCGGGCCAGCCCCTGAACCAGGATCCGCACCCGGCCGTCGGGCAGCTTGAGCATGCGCATGATGAGCGCCGCCGTGCCGAAGGTGTGAAAGTCAGCCTCGCCGGGTTCGGCCTGGTCGCCGTCACGCTGGGTCACCAGCATGATCATGCGATTGTCGGCCAGAGCCCGATCGACGGCCTGGGCGCTCTTCTCGCGCCGGATCGACAGCGGGAAGATGATGTAGGGGAAGATCACGACGTCCTTGAGCCCGAGTACCGGCAGGACGTCGGGGAGCCGGATCGGCTCTGTGGGCTGGAGGTCGTTCATCAGGTCGTCCCAACGAACTACCCTACTCGACTCGACCCCGCTCGTGTCCAGGTGTCGGCGGCTCAGCTCCGCTGCCGCAACAGGACCTTGAGCTCGTCCATGAAGGTCTCGAGGTCCTCGAAATTGCGGTAGACCGAAGCGAAGCGAACGTAGGCGACCTGGTCGAGCTTCTTCAGGTGATCGGTGACGATCGAGCCGATCTCGGCGGTGCTCATCTCGCGCTCCTCGCGATCGTGCAGCTGCTGCTCGACATCTTCGACCACCGCGTCGAGGCGTTTGGCGGGGATCGGACGCTTCTCACACGCCTTGAGCAGGCCGCTGAGGAGCTTCTTGCGATCGAACTCCTCGCGCGCGCCGTCGCTCTTGACCACCATGTAGGGGATGTCCTCGATCTGCTCGTAGGTGGTGAAGCGCCGGCTGCAGGCAAGACACTCGCGGCGTCGCCGCACCGTCAGGCCCTCGCGACTCTCTCGGGAGTCGACCACCCGATCGTCGGACTCACCACAAAACGGGCAGCGCACGCCTCAGTTCTCCGGGTCGAGCGTGACGTTCAGGCGCAGCAGCAGGGAGTCGACCAGCGCTGGCGGCTCGAGATCGAGCTCCAGGTCGTCGAGCTCGGCCAGCAGGCGGTTCGAAGAGTCCTCGAGCCGCAACGCGATTCGCACCTTACGGGCCAGCGCATCGCGCGAGGCCTGCTTGAGATCGAGCCGCAGATCGCGGCGTACGGTCACCGGCTTGGCCGGTGCCGGCGGCTCGACGGGCTGCGGTGGTGCCGCCATCGGCGGCGCGAGGGGCGGCGCCGGCGCTATGGGTGAAGGCGCCGCGGCCGCCACCGGGCCGGATGACGCGCCTGCCGCCCGCGCCGACTTCTCGGCTGCAGCCGCCGATGACTCGAGCTGTTTGCGTAACGCCAGCAGAGTCAATCTGGAGATTCCACGCAGCGTCTCGACGACGCCGTTGCCGGTGATCGCGGAGGCTTCGTGGACCGGCCACGCGCTCCGATGCAGGCTCCCGCGCAGCTCCTCGATCGAGGCGATGTCGGGCAGGTCCCGCTTGTTGAACTGTAGGACCAGGGGTATCGAATCGATCGACAGCCCGAGCGACTCCAGGTTCTCGGCCAGATTCTGCATCGCCTCGATGTTCGCGGCGAGCATCGGCCGCTGCGAATCGGCCACGAACACCACCCCGTCGACCCCCTTGAGCACCAGCTTCCGGGTGGTGTTGTAAAACACCTGGCCCGGCACCGTGTAGAGCTGGATGCGGGTCTTGAAGCCGGCCACCGATCCCACTTCCATAGGCAGCAGGTCGAAGAACAACGTGCGATCGGTCTGGGTCTCGAGCGAGACCATTTCGCCCCGCGAATCGTTGGTCGTGTGGTCGTAGATGAACTGGAGATTGGTGGTCTTGCCGCAGAGGCCGGGACCGTAGTAGACGATCTTGGCCGTCATCTGCATTGTGCTGTAGTTGAAAAAGGCCATGTCGGGAGCGCTCCGCAGTGCGGTCGAGCGCAGTCGATCTTAGCACTCGCGCGGTTCTCCAAGTGCTGAATCGGGCACACTCCTGTGAGTGCTTCTCGCGCTACAATACGTATGGACTACCGCGGCTTGCGGCTGGTCCTCCGGCGGCGCCAGTCGCGAAGTCGACTCCGAAAACCATGCCTGTCAATCAAGACTCCGCGCCGATCCTCAGTCCCCGCGACCGAGAGATTCTGCGCGACGTGATCCGCACGTTCATCGACACCGGAGAGCCGGTGAGTTCGCGCTCGGTCGCCAAGCACGATCGTCACGGGGTGTCCTCGGCCACGATCCGCAACGTCATGGCGGACCTCGAGGACCTGGGATTCCTGAGTCAGCCGCACACCTCGGCGGGCCGCGTCCCGACCGAGGATGGGTACCACTTCTATATCGATTCACTGATGCCGAATCGCACGGTCTCGGAGCGCGAGCGCGCCTTCATCGAAAACGAGCTCAGTGCCGGCAGCGTCGACGGCGAGCGGTTGATGAGCTCGGCGAGTCAGCTGCTGTCGCAGCTGTCTCATCAGATCGGCATCGTCCAGACACCGTCGATCGCCGAGACCGAGCTCAAGTCGATCAGCTTCGTGCCGCTGTCGGGGAACAAGATCCTCTGCATCGTGGTGTCGGGCAACGGTTTCGTCGACAACAAGCTGATCGAGACCACCTCGAAGCTGTCGGCCGACGAGTTGCTGCGGATCTCCAACTACGTCACCGACAACTTCGCCGGCCTTACCGTCCGGCAGATCCGCGACCGTCTGATCGCCCTGATGGCCGAGGAGCGGGCACGGGTCGATCAGCTGCTGGCGAGCGCCATCGAGTTGGCCCGCAACGCGCTCGATCTCGACGGCGGTCAGGACATCTTCGTCCAGGGCACGAACTCGATGCTCAGTCAG
>JAJCXP010000024.1 GCA_029263375.1 Acidobacteriota bacterium
TGCGCGCGAAGTCGAGCACCTGCTCGAAGGTAGCTGTGCTGCGGCGGTCCTCGCCATCCGACAGCACAATCAACGCGCGCTGACCCTTGATTCCTTTGAAGTAGTAGAGCCCGAACATGACGCTGTCGTAGAGGGCGGTGCTGCGCTCAGCGGTCAGTCCCGCCAACCCGCCTGCCAGCAGCGTCGTGTCGTTGGTGAACTCCGCCGCCAACCGCGGCGTGTCGCTGAAGGTGATCACGCAACCGCGGTCGCGGGGTCGGATGGTCTCTTCGAGAAAGCCGAGGGCGATCCGGCGCACGTCCTCGAGACTGTCCGCCATCGACGCCGACGTGTCGAGCAGCAGGCCCGCGTAGATCGGCAGGTCGTCGAGCTTCTCGAAGCGCAGAATGGTCTGCGGCTCGCCGTTGTCGATGACCTTGAACTGCTCGCGGGTCAATCCGTCTATGGGCCGACCCTGGGCATCGACCACGGTCGTGAACAGCTCGACCACCTTCACCGAAATGTCCTCGATGTACTGCGCGCTGTTGAAGACCACCAGCTCCTCGCTCGAGTTTCCGTCCTCGAGGTACGCCACCGCGCGTACGAAGGCAAGGGAGTCGTTCTCGAGCGCAATCGGCTGGACGTAGGGCGCCTGGTAGAGCGTCGCTGCCAGGCGATCGCCGAGGTAGAACTCGACCCGTTCCACCCTCCGCCCCGGAGGCGCGTCGACCTCGGCCCGAGCCCGTACCGAGCCGCTGTAACTCTCGCCCCGCCGAGGCTCGACCAGACGGACGATGAAGGTGTGCTCACCGGCGTTCAGGAGGACCTCGTCGGTCGCCAATTCGTTGCCCGCGGCGTCGAGCGCCAGGGCGCGCACGGTATGGGTCACCGGCACCGTTCCGAGATCGATCTCGACGCTGTAGGGCGGACGGGTCTTGGTCACCACCGGTTTGTCGTCGAGCAGGAACCGGACCTTGCCGACCCCCGATCCCGACACCGTGGCCAGGAAGCGGTGCATGCCCGACTTGAGATCGGTCTCCTGGGCGAGTAGCTCGATGCTCGCCGGCTCGTCGGCGAGCGCTTCCGCGCCGGGATCGTCGGTCGAGGCCGCTGCGGTCACGACGTCGCTTCGCGGAACCTCGAGCTCGGCCTCGCGGCGCAGCTCTGCGCCGCCGTTGAGGTCCTCCAACTTGAACACCACCGAGTAGGCACCCGGCCTCAAATAGCGCTCGAACACCAATTCGATCGAGTCACCGAGTGTCGAGCGCACGGGAACGTCGAAACGGTACCGGAACGACTCGAACAGCTCCTCGCCGCGCAGCACCTCGCCGGTGAGCACGAAGTTGAACGACTCGCTGTCGCCGATCTCAGCGCGCGCGGCGTTGGCGACCGGCACCCGCAACAGTCCTTCGACAACGGTTCGTTGACCGTGTCGGCCCCGAAACGCCCATGAGAGCTCGCCCTCGAGCGGCGCCGCGGTCTCGCTGGCATCGGTCGAGAAGGCGTGGAAAGTGTACAGCCACTCGGGGTCGTTGGCCGGCTGCGCCACTTCGGCGTGCACTGGGCCGTAGCGGTTGCTCAGCTCGTACTGGCGCATCGTCCCGATGAGTTCCTCCACGACGTCGTAGAGCTCCGCGCAGTGGTTCGAGATGACCGAGTAGGCGTCCCTCTCGCTGTCGCTGCCACCGAGAGCGAAGAGCAACTTGTAGCCCTCGACCGGCCGCCAGATCCGGAACGGTCCGCCACCGTTCTGCTGGCTGAAGATCACCACCAGCGGCCCGCCGATCAGCTGGGCGTAGCCGTAACGCCAGATCTGGAGCGGCCAGAGCAGCGCGCCGCAGTCGGTCTCATGAATCTCCGCCGGCTCGCCATGCAACAGGAAGATCTTGCGCCGCTCGTCCTGCGGGTACTTGAACTGCGCCCGCGCCTCCGCGAGACGGGAGTAATAGATCTCCTTGAACTCGTTCTCCTGAGTCGCCGGCCGGCGATCCCGTGATTCCCAGAACTTGCGGATAAACGCGTCGCGCTGATAGTCCTTCTCGAGCGCCAGGAACACCTTTTCTTCCTCCTTGGTGATCAGCCAGTGGAGGTCCTCGAGGAACTGCCGGTGCTCGTCGTTGAGCTGAGCGCCCTTGGCGTCACCTTTGTCGGACCTGGTGGCCTCTCCACCGATCAGCAAGAAGCAGCCAAAAACCAGAAGAGCCCGGAGTGCGCGATGCATCTGCGGGGTCGGTACGCAACCCGCGCGCCAGCTCATCGCGCTGCCTCGACCCAGCGCACCTCGAGTCGTCGTCCGAAGGCGCGCTCGAACAGGGGTGCCTGCTTGCTCGCCTCCCACAGCTCGACCACCGGCTCCTCGGCGGCGACGACGTCCAACCGGACCTCCTCAACGCCGATCTTGGCGCGCACGTCCTCGACCCGGCCGGCGCGCGAGCGTTCCAGCATCTCGGCCATCCGTAGGCAGAAAGTGAGTGTCGCCAGCAGCTGCTCGTCCCCCTCGCAGGCGACGTCGGCGAGCGGCCCGAGCTTGGGTTGGCCCTTGCGATGAAAGCGCACCAGCAGCGACAGCAGGGCCTGTTCGCGATGGTCGTAACCGTTGAGCCGGGCCGCGAGCACCAGATAGGAGCCGTGCTTGTGATGGAGGTGGTATCCCACCGTCATACCGATGTCGTGCAGGGTCGCGGCGGCGTCGAGCAGCCCCGCCTCTCGGCGACCGAGCTCGTGCAGCGATTCGAGCTCCTCGAACAGGCGCCGAGCGAGCCGGCGCACGCGCTCGAGGTGCTCCGCGGGCTGCATGTACTGATGGGCCAGGTTCTCGACGCTGAACCGCCGGACGTCGGCGAGGGTGTGTGGCTCGGGCAAGAAGTGAGTATAGAAGGCGCCCTCGCGGACGCCGTTGCCCGAGATCCAGACTCCGTCCCGGTCCGCCGCGCGCAGAATCACGCGGAAGACCAGCGCTCCGGCAAGAATGATGTCCGCTCGATCGCCGCTGATGCCGGAGAGCGCCCCACGCTTGCGCGCTGTGCGCCCCAGGAGCTCCTCGGTTACCGTCTCGAGATCCTCGCGGCGCAGGAAGTAGCCGTGCATCACATCCAGCGGGTAGCCTCGAAGCCGCTGCGCGGCACGGGCGAGGTTGCGGATCGTGCCGCCCATCGCCACCACCGGCACCGGATCGCCCGCCAGCTGATCGAGGGTCTCGGCGAGCTCGGCCCTGACCCGCTTCTCGAGCGCCTTGACCTCCTTCGGCTTCGGCGGGTCCGAGGCCAGGTAGGTGTCCGTGAGCCGCAAGGCGCCAAGTGGAAACGCGCCGCCTCGACGATAGCGGCGCTGGCTCATGCGCGAGACCTGCGCGCTGCCGCCGCCCAGGTCGATCACCCAGGCGTCTTTGAGATCGAAACCGTTGGCGACCGCGACGACACCCAGCTGCGCCTCCTCCTCGCCGCTGACGCTGTCGACGGCGAAGCCGAGCGAGCCGATCCTGGCCAACATCTCGCTCCGGTTGCTGGCGTCGCGCACCGCGCTGGTGGCGATCACCTCCAGGTTCTCGAGGCCGCTCGCGGCAGCGAAATCGGAGAACAGGTCCAGGGCGGCGACCGCCCGGTCGATGGCGTCGGGTGTCAGCTCGCCATCTTCGCCCAGCCCCTGACCGAGCCGGACGCGCTCACGGATCTCGGTATCGAGAACGAACCATTTTCCGGGCTCGAAGCTGAAGACCACGAGCCGCGCGGTGTTCGAGCCTAGGTCGACGATCCCGATCCTCTCCACCGCGCCGAATATACCCCTCCAGCCGAACCGCTACCTTGGTAGACTGTCGGTATTCATGTATCGACTCCACGTGGTGCCGGCCCACGGTGATCCCTTCGACCGGCTTCTAGAGGGCGACGCTCTGATCATCGGTCGATCCTCCGAGGCCGACCTCATGATCGCCGATCGGTTTTTGTCGCGTCAGCATGCGCGCCTCTTCCGTCAGGGCGATGCCTGGATGGCCGAAGATCTCGGCTCGCGCAACGGCACCCTGCTCAACGGCAAGCCGATCGAGGGCACGGCGAAGATCACAGCCGGCGACGATCTACAGCTGTGCGGCAGTGTCGTTTCGATCAAGGTCGCGTCGTCGCCGGCGCCGCCTAGCTCCGAAGCCAGCGCCAGCGATCTCGGCAAACACACCGTCTTCCGGCGCGCCGTGGAGCTCATTGACAGTCAGAGCGAGATCGCCAGCCACAGCGATGCACCCGACGGACTGCGGCGCCTCGCCGATCGCATGTCGATGCTCAACGACATCCACCTAACGCTCAGCAAGTCGATCGAGATGCAGGAGCTGCTCGACATGGTGCTGGCGCGCGCCTTCGACCATCTGCGGCCCGAGGAGGGCGCCATCTATCTGCGCGACAACGGCGGTTTCTATCGTGCGGCGTCACGGGCGGTGCCGGGCCAGGAGGGGACCTACACGCTGTCGACGACGCTGATCAGCGAGGTCGCTGAGAAGGGGATGGCGGCGCTGGTGCTCGACGTCGAGACCGACGAGCGCTTCGCCGAGGCGCGCAGCATCCTGAGCTCGGGCATCCAGAGCCTGGTGGCGGCGCCGCTGCTCGATCCCGAGGGCACCCTGGGGATGATCGCACTGACCTCGCGCGCCCATCTGCGGCGCTTCGACGAGTCCGACATGGAGCTCCTGGTGTCGCTCGCGTCGGTTGCCGCCATGCACCTGCGCAACACGTCGCTCGCCGCCGAAGCGGCGGAGCGCCGCCGGCTCGAGGAGGAGCTCAAGCTCGCCCGTCAGATCCAGGTCGCCCTGCTCCCTTCGGAGCTGCCCACGGTGCCAGGCTACGCGCTCCTGGGCCGTAACCTGCCGTCGCGCGGCGTCTCTGGGGACCTGTACGAGATCTTCGAGCGCAACGAAGGGCGCGAGTGGTTCTTTCTGGTCGCCGACGTCTCGGGCAAGGGGATCGCAGCCGCGTTCCTCACCGCCTCGTTGGAAGCGCTCGCCGCGGGACCGATCGAGGTTGGGCACCCGCCGGAGAAGGTCAGCGAACTGGTCGGCCGGCGGCTGTTCATGCGCACCCTGCCGGCGAAATACGCCACCGCCTTCCTGGTGGTCCTCGACCACGAGACCGGCAATCTGCACTATACGAACGCCGGCCACAACCCCTCGATTCTGGTGCGCGCCAACGGCGATTGCGAGCGTCTCGGTCCGACCGGCATGCCGATCGGTCTGATGCCCGACGCAACCTACGGCAGCAAGAAGACGCACCTCGAGAAGGGCGACACCCTGGTGATGTACACCGACGGCATCACCGAGGCCGAGAGCCCCGAGGAGGAGGAGTTCGGCACCGACCGGCTGGAGGCGGTCTGCTGCCGATGCCGCGATCGAAGCCTCGAGGAGCTGAGTGAGGAGGTCGAGCGCGAGCTCAAGGACTTCGCGCGCGAGGTGCCGTTCGCCGATGACCGGACGCTCGTGATCCTGCGACGCGAAGCCGGCTAGGGGAGCGGCGGTCGCAGGCAGGATGACCGACGACGCCCTCCCCCACTGGCAGCGCCTGCTCCGACGTCTGGGCATCGATCTGCGGCGCGGTGAGGCGGCGCTCGCGATCACCCTGTTCACCGCCTTCTTCCTGATCACCACGTTCCAGATCGCCACCAAGACTCTGCGCCAGTCGACCTTCGTCGACGCCCTGGGTGCGGCTCGACTGCCGGTCGTCTACCTGCTCGTTGCCCTGCTCTCCTATCCCTTCCTGCGGCTCTACAGTCGCTGGGCCGATCGAATGCCGATCCGACGGCTGGTCCAGGTATCGAATCTGCTGGTTGCGCTGGTCCTGCTCCTGTTCGGGGCGCTCTTCGGCCGCGACTGGACCTGGGTCCCGGTGCTCTTCTACGTCCTGACATCGATCGTCTACGCGATGTTGATCAGCCAGTTCTGGACCCTCGCGAACTCCAGCCTGGACGCGCGTCAGGCGCGGCGCCTGTTCGGCTTCATCGGCGCCGGCGGCCTACTGGGCGGCATCACCGGCGGCCAGCTCGCGCGGGTGACCGCGGGGCTGGCACCGACCCTGGGACCGCTGACCGCCGCGGCCGCGGCCCTGCTCCTCCTGGTCGTGCTGCTGCAATGGCATGGCGATCCCGAGCAGCCGGCCGACGGCGCCTCGCACAGCGCGAAGCTCGGCAAGCTCGACCGCGCTCAGGGCGGCTTCGAAGCACTCAGACGTTCGCCCCTGCTCTGTTGGATCGCGGTCCTCATGGTGCTTTCCGTGGTGGTCGCACAGATCATCGATCTGCAGTTCAACTGGGCGGTCGAGAACCGAACGGTGGAGCTCACGGAACGCACCGCATTCTTCGGCAACTTCTTCAGCGTCATGGGAGTCTCGGCCTTCCTGTTCCAGCTGCTGTTGACCGGCCGCATTCATCGCACCCGCGGCATCGGCTTCGCGATGCGGGTGTTGCCGACCGTGATCATGATCGGCTCGGTGGCCCTGCTGGTGACCGCCGGCATGTGGCCCAGCCTGGTGATCGCTGCCGCACTGACGCTGAAGATCAGTGACAACGGACTGCGCTACTCGATCGACCAGGCCACCCGCGAGCTGCTCTTCCTGCCGGTGCCGACGAGCCTGCGCACCCACGCCAAGGCTTTCATCGACGTGTTTCTCCAACGCGGCGGCAAGGGGCTCGCGGCGCTGCTTCTTCTGCCGGTGACCTTCGGCGCCCTCACCGCGGCACAGACCGGCTGGCTGTCGCTCGCCGTCGGCGCGATCTGGCTGGCGGTCACTGTCCGGGTCTACCGCGAGTACGTGCGCAGCTTTCGAGAGGGGCTCCGGCACAGCACGGTCGACCCGGAGATCCCTATCGACCTCTCCGACCCGGTCACGCTGGAGCTTCTGATGCAGTCGCTCGCCAGCGGCGACCGGCGGCAGGTGCTGCACAGCCTCGACATCCTGTCGACCCACGGCCGGCGTCATCTCATTCCGCCGCTGCTGCTCTACCACGACGATCCCGCGGTACGGCGCAAAACGCTCTCGGTGCTGGCCCTGGCCGGACGACTCGACGCCGTGCCGCTGATCGAGCGGCGACTCGGCGACGAGGACCCGGACGTGCGCGCGGAAGCGATCCGAGTGCTCGCCAACCTGCACGGCCAGGACGTGGCCGAGCTCATGCTGCCCCGCCTCGACGAGCGAGACGCCAGCGTTCGAGCGGCAGCGGTCGCCTGCCTTACCAACCACGGCGACGCCGAGATCGCCGCGCGATCCGACGAGGTGCTGCGCCAGCTGCTCACGGACGGCGATCCGACCATTCGCGCCGAGGGCGCCAAGGCGATCGGCGCGATCACCGAGCCGGCCTATCGCGACCAGTTGATCGGCCTGCTCTACGATCGCAGCCCGGTCGTGGTGCGGGCTGCGGTGGCGGCGGTTCGGCAGCGCGTCTCGCGTGACGGCTCGAGTCCCCACTACCTCCCTACCCTGGTCGCTCTGCTGCACGATCGGCGCGTCAAGCGCGACGCGCGTGCGGCGCTGATCGCCTTCGGCGACCAGGTGATCCCCACCATCAGCCACTTCCTGGCGGACCCAGGCGAGCCGGTCTGGGTACGTCGGGCGCTGCCTCGAGTCCTGGAGCTGCTCGAGAGCCCGGCGGCGATGCTGGCACTGGCGCGGAGGCTATCGGCAACCGACGACCTCTTCACCCGACGCAAGATCGTCGAGGCGCTCAGTGACGGGCGGCGCCACCTGAAGTTGGATGGCGAGGCGATCGAGTTGATCGACACCGCGGTCTGCGAGGAAGCGAAGTCGTACCTGCGCACCGTGGCGCGGCTTTACAGTCTGGGCGCGCTGGCCGGCGCCGACTGCTCCGGGACTCGGGTCCGCTGGCTCGACAACGCCACGCCCGACCTGCTGGAGCGGCTGCTCGCCGACCGCGCCGGCGACCACCTGGACAACCTGTTCACGCTGCTGTCGCTGCTTAACGACCCGCGCGACATCTTCGCCGCCTACCGCGGGCTGACCGCGAGCCGCAGCGCCGAGCGCGCACACGCGATCGAGTATCTGGACAATCTGTTGGCCGGCGACTGCCGCCGCGTGGTGGTCACCGTCATCGACGATCACTCGGTGCGCGACAAGCTGCGCGAAGCGTGGCGGCTGTTCAGCATCCCGGTCGCGTCGCGACGCTCGACTCTTCGCCAGCTGCTGACCGCCGAGGATCCGCACGACCAGGAGGGCAACGGCCTAGTGCTGGCGGCACTCTACGCGGTCCACTCCGATCGTGCGCTGGACCTCTATCCGCGCGTCGAGCGACTGTCGCAGCAGTCCACCGACCCGCTCGTCCGAGAGACCGCCGCGTGGGTGCAGGCCCGGGGTTTGCAATAGACCTCAAATCAGGCTCACGATATGAAGTGTTCGCCACAGTTATGATGAGCTCTCAGCCCAACGCCCCTGCCATGACCGAGCTCGCCCGCATCGAGACCGTCGTCTTCCTGCAGAGTGTCGACATCTTCTCCTTCTGCAGGGCCGAGGAGATTCTTCGTATCGCCGCCATCGCCAACGAGCGATGCTTCGCGGCGGGCGAGCCGATCTTCGACTCGGGAGACGCGGCGGACTCCCTCTACTGCGTCGTGCGGGGCGAGGTGAAGCTCCTCGGCGACAGTGGCTCGGACCGCACCATCAGCCCACTCAACGCCTTCGGGGTGCTCGAGATCCTGACCGGCAGCCTGCGAACCGCATGCGCCAGGGCGGAGTCCGACACTCTGGTGCTGGCAATCGGAGCGGACGACTTCTTCGACCTTCTGGCGCACAACATCGAGATCATCAAGGCGCTCTTTCGCCACCTGATCCCACACTTTCAGGAGGCGCGCTGACGGTGCCCAACACTCGACTGACACGGGCCATCGCCCTGCTGCTGGCGACGCTGCCGACCCTGGTGTGGGCCGCGCCCGCTCGAATCGTCGCCATCGGCGACGTGCACGGCGCCTACGAGCAGCTCCTCGGCATCCTGCGCACGACCGATCTGATCGACGCCGAGGGAAACTGGAGCGGAGGCTCGACCAGCCTCGTCCAGACCGGCGACGTCACCGATCGGGGCACCTACGTTCGCGATGTCCTGGAGCTCCTGATGAAGCTCGAGCGGCAGGCCGCGTCCGGCGAGGGCAGGGTGCACGTCCTGCTCGGCAATCACGAGGCGATGAACCTGATCGCCAACGATCGCGATGCTCTCATCAACCCCGAGATCTTCGCCCGGTTCGTGAGCGCCGACAGCGAGGAGCGTCAGGAAGCCGCCGCCAAGGCGTGGGTGAAGTGGCGCCGCAGCCGCGTGCAGGCCCAGGAACGCGCCGATCCCGGGGGCACCGTCGCGCTGAGCGCCGACCTGTCGGCGGTGATGGCAGAGGATGGTGCGGCGTGGCGCGCCACCCATCCGCCCGGCCTGATCGAGTACCTCGAGGCCTTCGGCCCGGAGGGCGAGCTCGGCCGCTGGCTCCGCGGCCTGCCGGTGGCGATCACGCTGGGCGACACCCTCTTCATCCATGGCGGCATCGGGCCGCAGATGAGCGCTGTCGCTCTCGATGAGATCAATGATCTCCATCGCCGCCGAATCGCCGAGTGGGACGCCGAGCGGCAACGCCTGGAGAAGCGCCGACTCATCCTGCCGTTCTTCTCGTGGTTGGAAACGCGCGCGGCGCTCGAGCATCACCTCTACTTCCCAGCGAGCACAGCCGACCGGCAGCTGGCCGCGGCGGCCTGGAACAAGATGAACACGATCGTCGACGAGCTGTTCGCCGCCGACAGCCCACTCTGGTATCGCGGCTACGCGCTACCGCCGCTCGGGCTGACCGATCAGCCGCTGGCCGACCTGCTGAACTCGACCGACGCCACCCACGGTGTGCGCCGCACGGTGGTCGGCCACACGCCGCTCGCCGACCACTCGGTTCTCGATCGGCTGGACGGCCGGCTCTTCCTCATCGACACCGGCATGCTCACGTCCTACTACGGTGGCCGGGCCTCGGCCCTGGAGATCCACGCCGGCTCGGTGACGCCGGTCTACGCCGGCGTCGAATCGCAGCCGGCCAGTCAACCCGACGCCGTCGAGCCGGCCGAGGCGCAGCCAGCTCGCGTCTTCCACGGCGCAGACGGCACGCCACTTCCGTTTCAGAGGCCGGGCGACATCGAGAGCTTCCTGCGCGAGGCCACGGTGGTCTCGACCAAGCCGGTCGGCCAGGGCAAGACGGGCGCACTCAAGGTCCTACTCGAGCGCGACGGGATCCGCGCTCACGCGGTCTTCCACACGATCGACGAGCGGCGCGGCTCGGCGACCCGGCCGGTCCGCCTCGACGACGGCACCTCGATCATGTTCTTCCGCGACAGCTTTCGAGGTCAGGTCGCGGCTTACGAGTTGAGCAAGCTGCTCGGCATGGACAACGTCCCGCCTGCGGTGGTGCGCGAAGTCGAGGGCAGCACCGGATCGGCGGTGCTCTGGATCGAGAACGGAATCGATCTCTTCGGCTGGCGCGAGCGCGAAGACTCCGATCCGAGCGATCCGCGACTTCACCGCCAGATGCACGACATGCGGGTGTTCGACAACCTGATCGACAACACCGACCGCAATAGCCAGAACATCTTCTGGAACGGCGACTTCGACCTGTGGCTGATCGACCATACCCGCTCGCTCTCGCAGAACCGCAAGTTGCTGCGCCCGGACCGCCTGACTCGCTGCTCGAGGCCTCTCCTGGAGGCGCTGGAGCGGCTCGATCCCGACCAGGTCCGGCAGCGCCTCGAGCCGCACCTGAACCGCTTCGAGATCAAGTCGCTGCTCGAGCGCCGCGACAAGGTGGTCGAGGAGATCCGCGAGAACATCCGCAAGCAGGGTGAGGACAAGGTTCTGTTCGACCACGGATCGGGCCCGAAGATCACGATCTCGGAACACGACGGGTAGCCGATCGCGATGCCGCCACGATTCGTCCCGCTTCCGGGCTATGAGCGTTACCCCGAGCCCGAGATGCTGCGGCGGGCGGCGGAGTTCCGGGCCGCGCTCGACCGCCGGCGCAGCGTGCGTCACTTCTCCGATCGCCCGGTGCCGGCCGAGGTGATCGAACACTGCCTGGGGGCCGCCTGCAGCTCTCCCAGCGGCGCCAACCTCCAACCGTGGCACTTCGTCGTCGTGCGCGATCCGACAATCAAGACGCGGATACGGGCGGCGGCGGAAGCAGAGGAGCGGGACTTCTACGAGCGCCGGGCGCCACCCGAGTGGCTCGAAGCGCTGGCGCCGCTCGGAACCGACACCGAGAAGCCGTTCCTCGAGACCGCTCCGGTGCTGATCGCCATCTTCGCGCAGATCCACGGCTACACGCCCGAAGGCGCCAGGCTCAAGCACTACTACGTGCACGAGTCGGTCGGGATCGCGAGCGGCATGCTGATCAGCGCGATCCACCTCTCCGGCCTGGTCACGCTCACTCACACGCCGGCGCCGATGAAGTTCTTGTGCGAGATCCTCGAGCGCCCGGAGAATGAGCGCCCTTACCTGCTGCTGCCGGTCGGCTACCCCGCCGATGACGCTGAGGTGCCCGACATCAGCCGACGCCCGTTCGACCGCAACGTCACCTTCGTGTAGTCGAGCCGGGTGATGAGGTCCCGACGGCCGGAGTGAAGGATTCCGGTGCCGCCGACGCCACTACGCTGTAACCTGGAGACTCCAGGGCGGGTCGGGAACGCGGAATGAGCAGCCATCTCCAGTCGGAGCGGCCGAGCCTGTTGCAGGTTCGGTCGCTCAGCGTCGAGTATTCGCGCGCGGGCGCAGCGCCGGTCGAAGCGGTTCGCGAGGTCGGCCTGACGATACAGCCGGGTGAGGCGGTCGGCATCCTCGGAGAGTCGGGCTCGGGCAAGTCGTCCCTGGCGCTCGCGATCACCGGCCTGCTGCCACCACGTGGCCGGACGACCGGCGGGAGCGTCCGCTTCGAGGGCATCGAGCTCCTCGGCCTGGGCGAGGCCGACCTCGACCGGCTGCGCGGCGAGCGGCTGGCCATGGTCTTCCAGGAGCCGGGGCTGGCCCTCAGCCCGTTCATGCGCGTCGGTCGCCAGATCGGCGAGGTGCTGCGAGCGCACCGGACGGTGTCGGCCGCGGCGGCGCGGGAAAGGGCCCTCGACCTCCTGAGCGCGGTGCGCATCGAGGAGCCGGACTCGGTCTATCACGCCTATCCTCATCAGTTGAGCGGCGGCCAGCAGCAGCGAGTGGTGATCGCACAGGCGCTGATCTGCGAGCCGAAGCTGCTGATCGCCGACGAGCCCACCGCCGCGCTCGACACCGTGACCCAGGCCGGGCTGGTCGAGCTGTTCAGAACGCTCCGCGCGGAGCTCGACATGGCGCTCCTGTTCATCACCCACGATCCGCAGCTCCTGGCCGCGCTCGCCGACCGGATCGCGGTCATGTACGCGGGTCGCATCGTCGAGAGGGCGCCGGCCGACCACCTGCTGAGCGCGGCGGCGCACCCCTATCCACGCGAGCTGCTGCGCTGCGTGCCGGCTCGCCGTGGCGGCGTCGGGCGCGATTCATCGCCGCTACATGTGATTCCGGGGATGTCGCCGAGCCTCTCGCCGCCGCCCGCTGGATGTGCCTTCGAGTCGCGCTGTCCCGATCGCTTGGATCGCTGTCGCTCGGAGGAGCCCACCGAGCAGCCTCTGGCCGCCGCCCGCAGCGTAGCGTGCTGGAACCCCTCGGAGGGCCCACCGAGATGACCGGCGAACCCCGGCCGCTGCTCGAGGCGCGCAGTCTGAGCAAGAGCTACCGTCGCGAGCGTGGCTGGCTCATGGGCTCCGAGACGCGCCTCGCCTTCAGCGACATCGACCTCGAGCTGACGCCCCGGCGGATACTCGGCCTGGTTGGCGGATCGGGCGCCGGTAAGTCTTCGCTGGCGCGATGCCTGGCGCTGCTCGAGCAGCCCGACTCGGGCCGACTCCTCTGCCGGGGGCTCGACCTCGAAGACGCCGACGCGGGCACTCTGCGGTCGTTCCGAGCCGACGTCCAGCTGGTCTTTCAGGACGCCTCTCGCTCGTTCAATCCGCTCTGGACAGCGCACGAGGTACTGGAGGAGCCGCTCCTGCTGGCGAGTGACGCCCCCGCGCGAGAGCGCCGCGACCGGGTGCTGGAGTTGGCGTCATGGGTCGGGATCGAGCCGGCCCAGCTCGGCCGACCGGCGCGCGGCTTCAGCGGCGGCCAGATGAAGCGGCTCAGCCTGGCGCGGGCGCTGGCGTGCGAGCCCGAAGCGCTGATCCTGGACGAGCCGTTCTCCGGCCTCGACCTGTCGCTGAAGGCGCAGATGGCCAACCTGCTGCGCTCGCTTCAGGAGCGACGCGGCTTCGCCTGCCTCTATATCTCGCACGACCTGACCATGGTCGCTCGGCTCGCCGAGGAGGTCGCGGTCATGGACCGGGGCCAGATCGTCGAGCGCGGAACAACCGCCGACGTCCTCGCCCAACCCATCCACGCGGCGACCCAGGCGTTGGTCGCAGCCGGCGACCTCGCGCTAGCCGAGGCAGGAGGCTGAGCCGGGTGCGCTTCCTGAGCCGCCGCGCCCTCCACGGACTCGTCCTGCTGTTCGGCGTTTCGCTCCTCACGTTCGTGCTGGCCGAGCTGGCGCCCGGGGACTATCTGAGTCGACTCCGGCTCGACCCGACGGTGAGCGACGAGACCATCGAGCTCATGAACGAGCGCCTCGGGCTCGATCGGTCCGCCGCGGCACGTTACTTCTACTGGCTCCGATCGGTCGCCCGGCTGGAGCTCGGCTACTCGTACCAGAGCGGCGAACCGGTGGCCGGCCGGGTCGGCGCGGCTGCCCGCAACACCCTCTGGCTCAGTGGCGTGGCGACGCTGCTGGCGTGGGCGGTTGCGCTGCCGTTGGGCCTCTGGTTGGCCGAGCGTCGCGGACGGACGGAGGTCGCGCTGGCGAGCGGCGCCACCTCGCTGCTGCTCGCCGTCCCGGACGTCCTGCTGGCGCTCGCGCTGTTGCTGCTGGCGGTGCGCACCGGCTGGTTCCCGACCGGAGGCATGGTGTCGCTCGGCTTCGCCGAGCTCGGTTGGTCGGCTCGGCTGCTCGACCTGATCCACCACGCTGCGCTGCCGGTCACGGCGCTCGTCCTGACGATCGTGCCGACCCTGGTCCGGCACGTTCAGGCGGCATTCGGCGACGTGCTCGACTCGGCCTTCCTGCGCGCGGTGCGGGGCGCCGGCATCCCGCGGCGCCGACGCCTCCTCCGCTACGCGCTGCCGGCCGCGGCCAACCCGCTGATCTCGCTGTTCGGACTCTCGATCGCCTCGCTCCTGAGCGCTGCGCTGTTGATCGAGGTAGTGATGAGCTGGCCGGGCATCGGACCGCTGATGATCGCGGCGGTACACAGTCAGGATATCTACGTGGTGCTCGCGGTGGTTCTGGCATCCACCGTCCTGCTGCTGTTCGGCAATCTGACCGCGGACCTGGCGCTGTACGCGCTCGACCCACGGATCCGGCGGGAGGGCGAATGACCTCGAGGTCGGCTCGGCTCGCCGCCTACTGCCTGTTGGCGCTGCATGCGGTGGCCGCTCTGCCCGGCTTCTTCGCGCCCTACGGCTACGCCGTTCAGGACCGCGACTTTCCCTACGCGCCACCGACGCGCCTGCACTTCTTCGACGCTCGAGGCACCCTTCACCTGGTGCCGTTCATCTACGGACTGCGGCCCGACGAGGGGGGCAGCTACGCCGAAGACACCAGCGAGCGTTACCCGTTGCGATTCTTCGCCCGCGGCGATAGCTACCGCCTGCTCGGTCTGATCCCGTCCTCCCGACACCTGGTGACGGTCGACGCCCCGGGCAGACTGTTCCTGATGGGCAGCGACGCGCTCGGCAGAGACCTGTTCTCCCGCCTGGTCTACGGCGGCACGGTGTCGCTGTACGCCGGTCTGTTCGGGGCCGCGTTGGCACTCGCCCTGGGCGGCCTGATCGGTGCTCTGGCGGGCTTCTACGGCGGCCGGCTGGACAGCGTACTGATGCGTACGAGCGAGGTGTTCATGGCGCTCCCATGGCTCTATCTGCTGATCGCGGCGCGCGCGATCCAGCCGCTCGACACGCCACCGGCGCGAGCTCTGCTGATCGTGATCCTGATTCTCGGCGGTTTCGGCTGGCCGCGACCAGCGCGCCTGATCCGCGGTGTCGCGGCGAGCATCGGGCGGCGCGAGCACGTCCTGGCCGCGCGCGGCTTCGGCGCCTCGGACCTCTACCTCTTGCGGCGCCACGTGCTACCCCGCACGGGCTCGGTGATCTGGACCCAGGGCGCGCTGCTCGTGCCGCAGTTCGTTCTCGCCGAGGTCGGTCTGTCGTTTCTCGGCGTCGGCGTCAGCCCGTCGATTCCGAGCTGGGGCAACATGCTCGGAGACCTCCAACACTTTCACGTTCTCACCTCCGACTGGTGGTGGCTGGGATTCCCGGGGTTGGCCCTGGTGTTCGTCACACTTGCCTACCACCTGCTGGCGCGCGGTGCTACAGTCACGTCGGGCTGAGGGCGGGCAAGCGCCGACATCGTGACCATCCTCGAGAGCATCCCGCGAGCCTTGGCCATCCTGCTGGTGGCAGCGCAGCTCGCCTGCGGCGCGCCCGGCTCCGAGCCGGCCCCCGCCGAAGGGCCCGGCTCCGACTCGCCGTCGGCATCGCTTCAGGGAACTCCCGGCGGTCGCCTGGTGGCCGCGTTGCGTGCCGAGCCCGGCACTCTCAACCCGGTGCTGGCGGCCGATCGGCCCGCCCAGACTCTGCGCTACCTCACCCACTCGGACCTGATCCACATCAACCGTGAGACCCAGCTCACCGAACCGGCTCTGGCCGAGAGCTGGTCGGTCTCGGAGGACGGAACCCTCTACACGCTCCGGCTGCGACGTGGCGTCTTCTTCTCGGACGGAGAGCCGTTCGACGCCGACGACGTGGTGTTCACCTTCGAGGTCTATCTAGATCCGGAGGTCGCATCACCGAACCGGAGCCTCTTGATCGTCCACGGCGAGCCCGTCCGGCTCGAGAAGATCGACGCCCACACGGTGACACTCAGGCTCGCCGGGCCCTATGCCGCCGGTGAGCGCCTGTTCGACAGCATCGCGATGCTGCCCGAGCACCTGCTGGCAGCGCCCTACGCAGGAGGAACGCTGTCGGACGAGTGGAAGATCTCGACGCCATCCGACCGCTTCGCCGGCCTCGGGCCCTTTCAACCGAGCGTCTACCGGTCGGGCGAGAGCCTGACGCTGAAGCGCAATCCTCATTACTGGCGGCGCGACTCACAGGGTCGGCAGCTGCCCTACCTCGACGAACTGGTGCTGCGCTTTGCGCCCAGTGAGGACGCCGAGGCGATCCGCTTCCAGAGCGGCGAGATCGACATCCTCAGTGACATCAGCGCCGGCAACTTCGTGGCCCTCGCAGCGAGCGCGACGAGCGCCGAGCTGTCGCTACGGGACCTCGGGCCGGGTCTCGCGTACAACTTCCTCTTCTTCAACCTCAACGAACTGGCGGGAGATGATCTGCCGGCGGTCGCGGCGCGCCAGGAGTGGTTCCGCCAGCTCGAGTTCCGCCGTGCCGTATCCGAGGTGGTGGATCGCGACGCAATCACCAGACTCGTCTACCAGGGACTCGCCAGGCCGCTCGGTGGCCCGGTTCCCGAGGGCAATCGACTCTGGCGCAACACCGCGCTCGAGGCGCCGGCGCGATCAGTCGAGAGCGCGCGCGCCCGGCTGCGAGCCGCGGGATTCACGCTCGGCGCCGACGGCACCCTGCGCGACCCGCGAGGCGCACCGGTGCGGTTCTCGATCGTCACCAATTCGAGTAACCGGCAGCGGGTCGAGATTGCTGCGATCGTGCAGGAGGACCTTCGGGCGCTCGGAATCGAGGTCCAGGTCGTGCCGATCGGCTTCCAGTCGCTCGTTCAGCGTCTGCTCGAGACACACGACTACGACGCGTGCATCCTGGGCCTGGGGGGCGGAGACGTCGACCCCAACTCGGAGAGCACTGTCTGGCTCTCGTCCGGGAGCCGCCACTTGTGGGCGCCGGCGCAGGAGTCGCCGGTCACCTCCTGGGAGGCCACCGTCGACGAGTTGATGACCCGGCAACTGACCGAGATCGACGCCGCGGCGCGCAAGCGTCAGTACGACCAGGTTCAGCAGATCCTGGCCGAGCAGTTGCCCCTGGTCTATCTCGTGAGCCCGAACGTCCTGGCCGGGGCGCATCGGGACCTCGGCAACTTCCGGCCGACGATCCTGGAACCCTCGGCACTCTGGAACGTGCACGAGCTCTTCTGGACCCCGAGCCGCAAAAAACCTTGACTGCTACTGGCTCGATCCAATACCGCGTGGTACGATTCTGGGCATCGATTGGTAGGTTTCACTCAGGGAACCGCCTTCCCACCGAGAGTTCTGCAGTCGGCTCTCCGGGGACCACCGGTTGAAACACAAACAACGCCACAAATCTACAACTGATTAACTTGGAATGAGCCTCCGTGCGGGAGGACCATCCGCGAAGAGAAGGAGACTGAATGAACAAGTCCGAAATGGCTGAGAAGCTGGCGAAGAAGTGCGACATCTCGCAAGCGAAGGCCAACGAGATCGTCCAGACGATCTTCGACACCCGACCGGGCCACGGCATCATCGCCACCACCCTCGATGGCGGCGGTAAGGTCCAACTGGCCGGCTTCGGGTCGTTCGGTACCAAGAGCCGCGCAGGCCGCAAGGGCCGCAATCCCGCCACCGGCGCGGAGATCTTCATCGCGGCCAAGAAGTACGCCTACTTCAAGCCTGCCAAGGGCCTGAAGGACCGCGTCGCGGACTAGTCCGACCCGTTCCACGATAAGTCGAGGAGCCCCGACACGGCCTGGCCGTGCCGGGGTTTCTTTCTCTTGGCTCCTTTCAACTACTACCGGAAGCTTTCACCGGCGCTCAAGCGCGTCTACCGGCGCAGCGACGAGCTGACTGAGGTCGAGCTGTCGACCCCGGCGACCCTGCGCCCCATCGCTCGCCAGGCCGAGGAGCTGTTGGCCGAGGATCGGCAGAGAGCGCTCCAGGGCGCCTGCCAGCGCCTGGCCGACGAGATCAACAACCAGCTGGGCGTGCCGCCGGTGACCGTCCGGGTCCTGGCCAAGCGACCGTCACGCACCTGGGGTGAGCTCCACGGGCTCTACGAACCGCCCGACGGCGGGCAGCCGGCGCGGCTGACCATCTGGATGCGCACCGCCCAACGCCGCCAGGTGGTCGCGTTCAAGACCTTCCTGCGCACCTTCTTCCACGAGCTCTGTCACCACCTCGACTACGAGCTCTTCGAGCTCGCCGACTCCCTCCACACGGAGGGGTTCTTCAAGCGGGAGTCGAGCCTCTTCAGGCAGATCGCGGGGAGCTGAGCGCCAGCTCTACAAACCGGCTCAGCATGCCCGCGGTGTAGGGGCTTTCGCCGAAACGCTCCAGCGCCGCTTCGGAATCGCCGCCTTCGACGAACGACTCGTAGTTGCTCAGATACTTCACGAAGCGCTCGCGATTCTGGTCGCCGGTCATCTCGGGATGGAACTGAGTCGCCCAGATGGGTTTGTCCGCTACCCGAAACGCCTGAAAAGGACAGCGCTCGCTCGAGGCCAGATGGATCGCTCCGGGCGGCAGCTTGCGGGCCCGGTCCTTGCGCCCCATCTGGGCGGCGAACCGGTCCGGCAGCCCGCCCAGGAGAGCGTCGGCTCGCCCCTCCGGGGTCAGGGTCAGCTCATAGGTCCCGACCTCGGTCGTCGCCGGGTCGAAGACGATCTCGCCACCGAGCGCCTCGACCATGCACTGGAAGCCGAAGCACGAAGCGAAGGTCGGATGCCCGTCCGCGGTCACGTTCGCCAGCAGGGAAAGCAACGCCGAGAACTGCGGCAGGTCACGCTGCGAGACCAGGAAGTCGCCGCTGCCGCCCATCAGCAGGACATCGTACTCACCGACGATCGAGGGCGCCGGCGGTCCCTTGAGCAGATCCCAGCAGGTGATCTGCTCGGGGTCCACGGACAGCCGCACCGCGAAGCAACGCCGCTCCTGCTCGCGCATCGGATCGTCCGAGTGCCTGGCCTGGAGTAGTAGATAGCGCACGCGACTCATGTCGCGGATTCTAGAACGACTGCGGGGCCAGGTGTGAGCTCTCGCGTTCAGTTCAACAGGCGATCGGCCAGCCGCGCGACTCCACGGGTCGGCACCGAGAAGCTCAGCGACGTGCCGGGATCGTCGATCTCCACAACCAACCTGTCGCCGGACTTGGCGATGCGCACCGAAGATCGTCGATCGACCACCTCCACGAGGGTCGCGTCGGGCAGGTCGTCGAGCTCCTCGAGGATGCCGAGCAACACCGAGCCAGCGGCGCCGAGATCCAGGTTCAGACCATCCACTTGCACCTCGCCGAGCCCGGCCGCGTACACGGCGGGGGAGGTCGCCGAGCCGACCACGAGTTCGAGCAGTGCCATCGGCACCGGCAGGAAAACCTCCCGACCACTCTCGCGATCGAGCAGGTGAACGCTCATGACCCCGCCCATCGCGTAGGCGGCGCCGACCACCAGCAACCAGCCGCTGACGGTCACCAGCAGCAGGGCCGCGACCACGATCCAGATCTTGCGTGCTCTCGTCATCAGTTACCCCCTACAGTGGCTTCGGGGTTGCGATCGACCCAGACGCGAACCGATTCATCGTCCTCCTGCACGCTCACCAACTCGCCCTCACCGTTGTCGGCGAGCGCGGCGACGGCGGCGGCGAAGTCGAACTTGCCGGCGGTGCCGAGCAGCGCGTCGACTACCTGCAGCGGCATCCGAACGTCGACCCGCTCGTCCCGCCGGTCGCGAACCCGGATGTGGAAGAACCCGTTCTCCTTCCAGATACGCACCGATTCGTCCCGTTCTTCGACGGTCACGAATGCCATGTCCGGGCCTTCGCGCACCTCGAGCCAGAGGTCACGCATCTCCGAGTAGGACAGCCTGTGACCGTTCAGGTCGATCGAATCGTCGTGGATGTGACCGCCGATGTCGATCATCGGTAGCGCCTTGTCGATCAGGCTGAATGGCAGATTGACCACCACCTTGGCGTCGTCGGAGCCTTCGTCCACGCGCACGTGCAGCCAGAGTGGCGAATCGGCAGCTCGTGCCGAGCCGACGGCGAGTGCGGCGAGAGAGAGAATTGCGAGAGTTGCGAGAATCGTCGAGCGGCGCATGTCGTGTCCTCCGGTTGGCGGGGCCGACCAGCCCCTACTCCGGTTACAACGAGGTGGCCGCGAAGAAAGTTTCACTCACCCCGCAGGCGGCCTCGGGGCAGCCTACGCGCCTTCGTGAGCCGGCTCCTCGACGCCGCCGACGCGCTTGGCGAGCGCACTGCGAGCGTCGAGCACCAGACTGAAGAGTGCCGGCACCAGTATTAGCGTGAACACGGTCGACACCAGCAGGCCGCCGACCACGACGCTGCCCAGGCCGCGGTAGAGCTCTGATCCGGCGCCCGGGAAGAGGACCAGCGGCAACATGCCGCAGACGCTGGTCAGCACGCTCATGAAGATCGGGCGGATGCGTCCGCGCACCGACTCCCGAATCGCCTCGCGCGGCTCGAGACCATCCGCGCGCATGTGGTTGAGAGACTGGTGGACGATCAGAATGGCGTTGTTGACCACCGTGCCGACCAGGATGATGAACCCCAGCATGGTCAGGACGTCGAGCGCCTGGTGGGTGAACAGATTGACCACGCCCAGACCGAGAAAGCCGCCCAACGCCGCCAACGGCACGCTGAACAGGATCACCAGCGGGTAGACGAAGCTTTCGAACAGCGCCGCCATCAGCAGATAGGTGATGACGATCGCCAGAATGAAGTTCCAACGCAGCGCGTCGGCGGTCTGGGTGAGCTTGTCGGCGGTCCCCGACAGGCGCGCTCGGTAGAGTCCGGTCAGTTGACCCGCCTGCCGCATCGGCCCGAGTATCTGTTCTTCGATGAGCTCCATGGCGGTCTGGAGCGGCATCTCCTCTGACGGGGTCACCTGGATCGTGATCGCCCGCTGCCGCTCCCGATGCTCGATCGAGGTCGGGCCGCTCCCCACCTCGACGTCGGCCACAGTGCCCACCGTCACGATTTCGCCCGATGGGGTCGAGATCGGCAGCTGCTCGATCAAGTGCGTCCGGTAGTCCCAGTCCTCCTCGGCGATCACCCGGAGGTCCACCTCCCGGCCGTCGAGCTGGTAGTCGCTCGCTTTGACCCCGTCGACCAGGGCGTTGACGATCAACCCGACGTCACGGTTGGAGAGGCCGAGCTCGGCCGCCCGACGCCGGTGCGTGCGCACGTGGACCTCGGGATTGGCCAGATCGAGACTCGGCACAGGGCGCGCCTGCGCGTCGGGCAGCTCGCGCATCACCGCGCCCATCGTCTCGCCCCCCAGCTCGACCAACCGCTCGAGCTCGGGACCGGTCAGCTCGACGTCGATCGAGCGTCCCGAGCCGAAGCTCCGATCGAAGATACTCAGCTGAAAGACGAATGCGGACGCGCCCGGGAGCTGTCCGTTCACCCGGCCGAATTCAGGCAGCAGCTCACGGACGCGCACCGGGTCGCGCGCACTGATGCCCATGAACACCATGTTGGGCACGGCGCCGAACCAGAAGTCTCCGATGCCGCCGCCCGGCAGGTCGGCGGTCTCCTCAGGCGAGCCGGTCCAGAGGTGAGCGAGTTCGCGGACGTAGACCTCGCGCATCTCGATGTTCTCGGCCAGGTTCTGCCCCGGCGGCGGTTGAATGAGTCCGAACAGGAAGTTCTGATTGCCGGTCGGCAGATACTCCGCCTTGGGAGTCAACATCCAGGAGAGTCCGATCGACGCGAGCGTGAACCCGACGACTACCGTCAGCCGCAGCGCGGTACTGCCGGTGATTCGGTAAATGAGGTCGGTCACCCAGTTGGCGAATCGACCCGCCAGGCCGGCGAGACCCCAGAGGCTGCGGAAGCCCCGCTGCTCGTCGCCCTTGACCACCCCACCCAGGATCTTTCCCGAGAGGCTCGGGATCACGGTCATGGCGACGACCAGGCTGAGCGCGACCGCACAGCTGATCGCCAGCGCAATGTCGCGGAACAGCTGACCGGCCTCCTCCTGCACGAACAGGATGGGCAGGAAGACGGCGATCGTCGTCAGAGTGCTGGCGAGCACCGCCCCCCACACCTCGCCGGCGCCGTCGAGGGCAGCCTGGAATCGGCTCTTGCCGCGCTGTCGATGCCGGTCGATATTCTCGAGCACCACGATCGAGTTGTCGACCACCATGCCGACCGCGACCGCCATGCCGGCGCGGCTGATGACGTGGAGCGTACGCCCGAAGGCGGCCATCATCAGAAAGGTTCCGATGACGCTGATCGGAATCGCCACCGCGACGATCAGCGTGCTGGAGCGGCTGCGCAGGAACAGCAGCAGCACGAGGATCGCGAGCGCGCCGCCGAGCACCAGACTCTGACGCACCAGCTGAATCGCGCTCTCGATGTAATCGGTCGAATCGTGGACCACCGCAATGCGCAGCCCGCGGTCGTCGAGCAGTTCCCGGTTGAGCCGCTCGACAGTCTCTTTGAGCCCCGCCATCACCTCCAGAAGGTTGGCGCCCGGAGCGCGGACGGCGTTGAACGCCATCGTCGGCAGCCCCATGTAGGAGATCTCGGAGTTGCGCTTGCTGAAGTTCGCTTCGACCCGCGCCACGTCACGGACGTAGATCGGAACGCCGTTGCGCACCGCGACCACGACGTCGGCCACCTCTTCCGGACTGCGGTACTCGCCCACCGTCCTGACGGTGTAGCGGCGGATCCCCTCGTCGAAGTCGCCCGCCGAATAGTTCCGATTCTCGCGGTCTATCGCGCCGATCAGATCGACCAGCGTGATACCTCGCACCGACAGGGCCGAGGGATCGGCGATCACCTGCATCTCGCGCAGCCGACCACCATGTACGTTGACCGTCCCCACCCCCGGCACCCGCTCGAGCTCGGGTTTGATGTAGTTCTCGAAGAAGGTCAGCTCCGACGGGATCTCTCCCTGGTAACCCTCCTCGTCGAGCGGCAGCAGGACGAACCAGGCCATGGCGCTGGCGTCCGCGTCGCCCGACAGCACGAGCGGCTTCTCGGCGTCGTCCGGGTAGCTCTGCACCTGCTGCAACCGGTTCGACACCCTCAGCAGGGCGGAATCGACGTCGGTGCCGGTGCGGAACGCCAGTTTGATCGAGCCGAAGCTGTCGGAGCTCGAGCTCTCGAGACGCAGTAGGCCTTCGAGCCCCTGCAGCTGCTCCTCCTGCTCGTCGACGATCTCGCGCTCGACCTCCTGCGGACTCGCCCCGGGCCAGAAGGTATTGACCGTTACAGTCGGCTCGTCCACGGTAGGTGTCAACTGCACCGGGATGCGCAGCAGTGCCAGGCCACCGAAGAGCAGCAGCAGGATGGCGCCGACCGCCACCCGCACCGGATACCGAATCGATCCCTCTACGAGTTTCATGGCTGTTCGAACTCCATCCGGCGGGCGGTGACCTTGGCGCCCGGCATCAGCCGTTCATTGCCCTGAGTCACGACCCGGTCGCCGGCCGCCACTCCGCTCTCGACCGCGATCCAGGCCCCATGGCCGCCGCCGGTGCGGACGTCGACCTGTCGCACGGTGTCGTCGTCGTTCATCACGAACACGAAGCGGCGCTGCCCCTGCGAGACGATCGCGTCCTTGGGCACCAGGACCCGCGGCTGAACGGCACCGATCGGCAGGCGCACGCTCGCCAACATTCCGGAGCCGACCTTGCCACTCTCGTTGGGTATGGCCACCTTGACCGGAAAGGTGCGCGCCTGGGGATTGGCCTTTGGTACCACCGAGCGCACCTTGCCCGTGATCGTGACGCCCGGCAGTGCGGACACCGAAGCCTCCACGGCATCGCCCACCTCGATGCCGCCGAAGTACCGCTCCGGCACCTCGACGGTCACCTCCAGGTCACTCACGTCCATCACCTCGACCACCGGATCCCCCGGCGATAGCCACTCACCCACCGCGGTGTGCTCGGCCACCACCACGCCGTTGATCGGAGCGCGCACAACGGTTCGCTCCACCTCGTCGCGGTACCGAGCGACCTCCGCCTCGAGCTGCGCGACGCGGCCCTCCCCGGCGTCCACTTCGGTGAGCGCGTCGTCCAGCTCCTGACGGCTGATGACGCGCTCGTCCCAGAGCTCACGCGCCCGCTGCCGCCGCCCCTCGGCCAGCTTGAGCCTCGCCTGCGCCTCGAGCAGCTGGCCCTCGGCGCCTCTCAGCTGTAGCTCGAAGGTATCGGGGCGGAGTCGCGCCAGGGTGTCACCGCGTCGAACCGTCTTGCCGTCGCGAGCCCTGAGCTCCATCACGATTCCGGCGATGCTACTGGCGACGAGACTGGAGCGGTAGGCGGCGACCGAGCCAGTCAGCTCCAGCGTGCCACGGACCTCGTGGTTCACCGCCTCCGTATAGCTGACCGGTAGCGCCATGCCGCCCGGCGGCTGCGCCGGGACAGCGGTGGCATGTAGAAGAAGAAAGAGCCCCGAGAGCGAGGCGGCACGTAATGGATTCAAGGGCAGGTTCCCATCCGAATCGGCGGACGCACTAGATACGAGATTCTTGAGAAATCGTTGCAGTCCGAGCGATTCTGTTTCTCGAAGTATAGCCGCATGTCCAGTCGCGGACCGCTACAATCGCCCAACGGCATGCACGAAGGCTTCTCCAATCCCGCGTTCCACCTGGCGATCGCGCTGGCGGTCGGTATGGTCGCCCAGTCGCTTGCCCGTCACCTGAAGATCCCGGGCATCGTCTTGCTGCTGGGCGCCGGCGTGCTCCTCGGCCCGGACGTCCTGGGGATCATCCGCCCGACGATCCTCGGCGGGACGCTCCAGATGCTGGTCGGCTTCGCGGTCGCGGTAATCCTGTTCGAAGGGGGGCTCAACCTGCGAGCCGCCCGCCTGCGGCGAGAGGCCCGCAGCATCCGGCAGCTGGTCACGGTGGGCGCGGCAATCACCGCGGTCGGCGGCGCGGTCGCCGCGCGATTCTTTCTCGAGTGGAGCTGGGAGCTGTCGGCGCTGTTCGGCGCGCTGGTGATCGTCACGGGCCCCACCGTCATCGGCCCCATTCTCAAGCGGGTGCGCCTGAAGCGCAGCGTCGCCACGGTGCTCGAGGCGGAGGGCGTGCTGATCGACCCGATCGGCGCCATCGCCGCGGTGGTTGTGCTCGAGATCGTGCTCCACCCGAGCGAGACCCTGGTGGCCGGGGGCGCCGACCTGCTGCTGCGCCTCGGCATCGGCGCCCTGATCGGCGCTGCTGGCGGCGCCCTGATCGCCGGCCTCCTGCGCTTCGAGAAGATCGTCCCGGAGGGGCTCGAGAACGTCTTCATCCTGTCGCTGGTGTTGGCCCTGTTCCAGGTGTCGAACGCCCTGCTGCCCGAGAGCGGCATCATGGCGGTCACGATCGCCGGACTCGTAGTGGGCAACTTCGAGGCGCGCCAGCTGGACGATCTACGCGAGTTCAAAGAACAGCTCACGGTGATGCTGATCGGCATGCTGTTCGTGTTGCTGGCCGCGGACGTTCGGATCGAGCAGATCCGCGCGCTCGGCACTGGCGGGATCTGGACGGTCATCGCGCTCCTCCTGGTCGTTCGGCCGCTCAACATCTGGCTCGGCACCGCAGGCTCGGGACTGTCGGCGGCCGACAAGACATTCCTCTCCTGGATGGCTCCGCGCGGCATCGTCGCCGCCGCGGTCTCGTCCCTATTCGCTCAGGAGCTCGACTCCGCCGGCATCCCGGGTGGCGCCGAGCTGCGCGCGCTGGTGTTTCTCGTGATCGCGACGACGGTCCTGGTCCAGGGGCTGACCGGCGGCGCGCTCGCCCGCTGGCTGGGCGTGCGCCGGCCGAGCAACACCGGAATCGCGATCCTGGGCGCCAACCCGCTGGCGCTGGAGGTCGCCGAGCTGTACCGCGGCGCCGGCGTCGACACTCTGGTTCTCGACTCGAATCCCGGCGCCTGCCAGATCGCTGAGGAGCGCGATTTTCGAGTGGTCTTCGGTAACGCTCTCGAACCCCGACTGCTGGCGCGCGCGGAGGTCGACAGTCGGGCCGAGTGCGTGGCTCTGACATCCAACGACGAGGTGAACCTCCTCTTCAGCCGTCGGGTGCGCGAGCTCTCGAAGAGCACGGTGGTGTTTACCGCTCTCAGCCGTTCTCGCGCCAACGTCACCGAGGCGATGGTCGAGAACCTGGGCGCGCGGGTGCTCTGGGACGGGCCCCACTACCTGAGCTCATGGATGGGCAGGATCGAGCGAGATCTGGCCGTCGTCGAGAGCTGGCGGTGCGAGACGCCGAGACCTTCGGAGAAGCCGCCGGAGATCGAGACCACAGAGGAGCGCGAGCGCACGCGGATCCTGCTGCCGCTCGCCGTCGTGCGCGGTGAGCGCGTCCTGCTCTATTCGGCGGATCTCAGCGTCAAGCCGGACGATCGGCTGCACGTCCTGGTTCACGCCGAGAAACGGCAGCTCGCCCACGCTTGGCTCGAGCAGCAGGGGTGGCGACCGGCGCCACCGGCCGAAGTCGATGACGCTCCAGCTCAGGGGTAGACGGAGCTCGCGGCGACCCTCGAGTCGCCTTCGCCGCTCGTCCGGACCGGCGGCGGCGCCGGCAGCCGCACCCAGCGGGCGCTCAGCGCCTGGCACTCGGGTGCTCGCACCCGGCGGTGGAAGCCGTTGTTGGGTCCGAGCTTCGCCATCGCGAAGCTGCTGCAGGAGCGCGGCGCGTCGGCTAGACCGAGAGCATGACCGAGCTCGTGGGTCAGGTTCTGGATCATCGAGCCGCAGCTGACAACGTGCCCGTGCTGCGTCCGGGCGCGCGCAAAGATCGTGATCGTGCGTCCCTGAAACGAGCCGCAACGCTCGTCGGAGCCGATCGCCGCCGGATCGAACTCGACCGACAGATCGCGGGTGCCGTGACGACCGATCTCGAGTCGAGGCAACTCGGTCTCGGGGCCCGAACAGACACTCCAGGCGGCTAGGGCGCGCTCCATGACCGCCACCGGCAACCTCGGGTCGG
>JAJCXP010000025.1 GCA_029263375.1 Acidobacteriota bacterium
CATGTTCATCCGCGCCAAGAAGCCGCCGCCGCCGGGAACGGTCCTCGAATTCTCGTTCCAGCTCGGCGACGACTTCAACCTGATCGCCGGCAAGGCGGAGGTGGTCTGGAACCGATCGCTCGCCGACGGCCCCGAGCGGCCCTCCGGGATGGGAGTCAAGTTCCTCGAGCTCGACAAGGTCAGCCGCCGGGTGCTCGATCAGATCCTCGAGAAGAGGCTCGGCCAGGACGACACCAGTGACGACCTTGCCGACGACTCCAAGGCCGCGGCGCGAATCACCAAGCTCGAGCAGGCGCGTGACGCGCTTCAGGGCGAGCTCGACAAGATCCGCACGCAGCTGCAGTCGAGCCTCGAGCACCGCGACGAAGTCCGACGACGGCTCGAGGAGCGTCTCGCCGACGTCGAGCACGAGCGCGACCGACGGCGCGACGAGCAACACTCGCTGCAGAAGCAGCTCGAGACCGCCCAGGCGGAGCTCGAGGCAACCTTGGCCGCGCGCGGTACCGAGCAGGCCGAGGTCCAGGCCGCCCTGGCCCAGCTCGAGCTAGCCCGCGCGGAGCATCAGGCCGACGACGCCGAGCGCGAAAGCGCGCAGGCTTTGATCGAAAACGAGCGCGAAAGCGCGCAGGCTTTGATCGAGAACGAGCGCGAACGCGCGCAGGCTCTGGTGGAGTCCGAGCGAGCAGCCGCCGAAGCCGGAGCTGACGAGACCCGCCGGGAGCTCGAAGCTGCCCGGACAGCTGTCGACGAGCTCCGAACGGAGCTCGAGGACGCGCGTGGGCAACGAGTGGCCGCGGAGGAGCGGCTCGCCTCGGCGGAGTCCGCGCACAGAGAGCTCGAGCAGCAGCTCGAGACAGCGCTGGCAGAACGCGAGTCGTTGCGTGAGCGCCACCGCGCAGCCGCCGACCAGCAGGACGAGATCCGGCAGCAATACGAGAGCAGCCTGGCGCAACAGCAGAGCCTCCGCGAGCAGGTCGAGGTCGCCGAGGCCGAGTGCGAGGAGCTCCGCCAGGAGCGCAACAGCGCAGTAGCAGCTCGGCGAACGCTAGGCGAGCAGCTCGAAGCCGCCGAGGCCGCGCAGCTGGCGCTCCGAAACGAGCTCGAGGCCTCCCAGGCGGAGCGCGAAGGGATCGGCTCGGAGCTCGCGGCGGCACAGGCGGACAATGCGCGCTCGATCTCGGACTGCGAGGCCCAGGCGGAACGCATCGCCGAGCTCGAGGCGACGATCTCCCAAGCCGAAGGCACCATCGAGTCGAGTCGCGGGGAGGCCGAGACGGCGCGCGCCGACGCCGAAGCAGCGACCCGCGACGCTGAGCTGGAGCGCCGGCGGCTGGCGGAAGCCCAGGCCGCGATCGCCGAGCTCGAAGAACGGACCCGAGAGCTCGTCGGGCGTAGCCGCGAGCTCGAGGAAGAGCTCCACGCGGAGCGCGAGGGGCGCGCTGAGGCTTCGCGCCAGATCGATGACCTTCAGACGAGCGTGTCCGAGCTCCGGGACGGCTCCGAGGTTCGGCTCGTGGCGCTCCGCGAGCAGCTCGCCGAGTCGGAGGAGCGCTGCGAGCGACGCCAGCAGCGGCTGGAGGCCGCGAGCGAGCAGACGGCGGTTCTACGGGATGAGCTCACCCAGCGTCATGAAGCCGAGATTCGCGTCCTCGAGGAGCAGATCGAGCAGGTACAAGCAGACCACGAGGATCGCGTTCACCGGACTGAAGCAGAGCTCGAGACGGCCCGTGGTCTGGAAGGCGAGCTGCGCGTCGAGCTCGAGCAAGCGGCTCAACAGCGCACCGAGCTCGAGAGTCGACTCGAACAGCAGGCGGAGCGTGAGCAGGCGATCCACTCCGAGGCGCTCGAAGCCGAGCGCGCCCTCAGAGAAGAGGTCGATCGACTCGAGAGCCGCCTCGCGGAGGAGAGCGACGCCCAGATCCAACAGCTTTCCGAAGCCGGCGCCGAGGTCGAGCGGCGGCAGCAGGAGCTCGAGGCGACCCTCGGCGACCTGAAGGAGCTGCGCGAGGAGTCCGGGCGATCGCTCGAGGGTCTCGAGCGTGAGCTGAGCGAGACGCGAGCCTCCGAGAGCCAGCTCCGCGAACAGCTCGAGTCCATCACTCGCAAGCTCGAGCGCGAGAGCGAGAGCCGTGCCGGCCTCGCTGCCGAGCTCGACGAAGCGGCCGCCGACGCCGAGAGGATCGCAGAGGAGAATCGCGAGCTCGCCTCGATCCCGCCGGCCACCGGCCAGGTCGAGCGGAGAACCGGCCTGCGGCGACCCAGCGCCCTGCGCGCGGCCGCCCTGGTCGGCTTCGGTCTGGTCCTCGGTTTCATGGCCTCCTACCCGTACGAGACCCTTCTGGTCTCGGCGGACCCGATCATGATTCGTCCCGCGACGTCATTCGCCGGCTCTGGGAGCACTCAGCCAACGGTAGCTCCGACGGCCGACGCTTTGGCCGCACTCACGCCCGAGACAGAGGACGACGCCCTGCTCTCCGCGACGGCCGAGCTCGCCAACGAGCCCGCGGTAGAGCCAGTGCAACCAGCTCTTGAAGAAACGCCGGTGCGACCCGCTCCTGAACATGCGGTGGAGCGCTGGGCAGTCGCCTGGTCCGAACAGCGCGTCGCAGACTACCTGAGCTCGTACGCGAGCACCTTCCAAGTGCCCGACGATCTCGAGCGTGCCGTCTGGGAGCTGCAGCGCGCTCGCCGCATCCAGAGCCCCGAGTCGATCCGCCTGACCCTCGGCAAGATCGAGACCGTCACGAGCGGCCCCGACACAGCCACCGCCAGCTTCAACCAGTCCTACGTGGCCGGCGCCTACAGCGATCGGGTGCGCAAGACCCTGGAGTTGACCTGGGAGGGCGAAGCCTGGCGAATCGCCCGCGAGACCTCCGCCCCGCTCGGCGAGCCCGGCAACAACTAGCCCGACTTGCGCTGCCGCTTGCGGGCGACCGCCCTCGGGATGTACTCGATCGCGTTCGGGGTCTTGCAGCCGGTCTCCCCGTGGTCGACCTCGACCGGTCCGATCCGGCGCGCCGCCGCGAGTGCCTTCTTCTCGAGCTTGGCGTTGCGCATGCCGATCGCGATCAGCGCGTTGTTCATCGAATAGCGCACCCGGTTCTTCGCCCTGCCGATGCGTGCCTCGATGGTCTCGAGATAGGACTCGAAGACGCTGTTCGGGACCCCCTCACCCTTGAGCGCCTGGCTGGTGACAAGACTCCAGCCCACTTGACCGGCAAACTCGGCACGAGCCCGTGACCACACCCGGCGCTTGCTGTCGACGAATCTGGTCTTGGCCACCAGGCCGCCGAAGGCGTCGGCGAGCGGATAGCAGTCGAGGTCGCGCAACCAGGCGTCGAGGGTCGAACTGCGGATCTTCTCGGGATCGGCCACCATCGCCGCCAACATGCGCGCGTCGTGATTACCGCTCGCCCAGAGCCGCTCGGCAAGCGCCTGATCCCGCTTGATCTTCTTCGCCAGCTTGCCCAGGACAGCGTAGCTGACTCCGAACATTGCGCCCTGCACCCCATGCCGGGCGTAGACCTTGCGGTTCTGGGCCGTTCCGGCCGCCTTCAGCGATCTGATCGCGTTCTGATAGTTCATTTCCGCCTCCGAGCCCTCGATGACTGCCGGATTCTAGTCCGGATAGAGTCGGCACCGACCGAGAGAGGCGGGTTCGAGATGGCAAAGAAGACGCGCAAAGGCGCCCCAAAGAAGAGCACACCCAAGAAGAGCTCCGCTCGCGCGGCACCGTCGCGGGTCGACGTCGTTGGCAAGATCCGCACCGAGGCACGGACCGTCCGCAAGAAGATCCTCGAGCGGACCGCACCGTCGATGAAGTTCCCGCTGCGTAGTCTGGCGAACGTGATCTACCGACCCGCCAAGGGCTACTTTCAGCTCAAGGGCAAGAAGAAGGAGCGCACGCTGACCGTCAGCACGGTCAAGACCTTCGCCCAGACATTGCGGATGATGGCGCTCTCGAAAGAGCTGGTCGAGACCGACGACATCGCCACCAAGCGAGAGGCGTACTACGTCAGCAAGAACTGGGATGACGCGCGCTTCGGCGAGCAGCCGGAAAGCGACGCAGTGATGGAGGATGTCGAGGCGCTGTTCGGCGTCAACCGTGAGCAGCTCGGCTTCATCCCCGAGGAGAAGGGCGGCGATGTCGCCGGACGCCTGGTGGTGATCGATCGCGATCGCGAGACCGACGAAGAGCTGCGCATCGACTGCACCCGGTTCGGCAGCGGCGCCTACTCGATTCCGATCTCGGTCGAGGACCTCGAGTTCGAGACCGAGGCGGAGTTCATCCTGGCGATCGAAACGGCGGGAATGTTCCAGCGCCTGGTCAAGCACACCTACTGGCGCCAGGCGAACTGCATCCTGGTGTCGCTCGGCGGCGTGCCCACCCGCGCCTGCCGTCGCTTCATCCGCCGGCTGGCCGACTCGAAGAAGCTGCCGGTCTACGTATTCGTCGACGGCGACCCCTACGGCTACTCCAACATCTACCGCACCCTCAAGGTCGGCAGCGGGAACGCGGCACATCTCAACGAGTTCTTCTGCGTGCCCCAGGCCCGATTCCTGGGCGTCACTCCGGGCGACATCGCCGAGTACGACCTGCCTACCCACCCGCTCAAACAGGTCGACATCAAGCGCGCCAAGGACGCACTCAAGAACGACCCCTTCATCCGCCACCACCGGCAGTGGCGGCGGGCGCTCGAGCAGCAGATCAAGATGGGGGTTCGCGTCGAACAGCAGGCGCTCGCCAAGCACGGCCTCAACTACGTCATCGACGAGTACCTGCCCCGCAAGATGGCCAACACCGAGGCCTTTCTTCCTTGAACATAGACGAATGAATCGACGTGTGGACTGGTCCATTGGGAGCCCTGAGGTCCATCTCTACCCTCAGCATCGAGAGCAATGGGAGACCGGCGTGAATTTCCGCGGCTGGCGCTCACTCTGGAGGCTCGGTACCGCGCGGAGGGGTCGGTGCTGGGGCGACGGGCGACGCTGAGCGATCTGAGTGCAAAAGGCGTGTCGTTCGTCGCCGAAGAGCCACTCGAGCCCGGAACCCGCATCCACTACCTGCGCTTCACCCTGGGGCAAGAGCCGGCCACCCACACCCTGCGCCCCGCCGCCTTGGTCGTGCGCTGCGCGCGCCAGCCGGCCGTCGGCCGTTCCCACGAGTTCCTGATCGGCGCTGAGCTCGAGGAGCTCGGCCCCGCCGAGCACGCGATCGTCGAGGCCTTCGTGGCCGAGAGGCTCGCGAGCGTAGACGAGCCCGACGGCTCGGGCATCGACCTCGAGACGCCGGTGGCGGTCAGGTTCGAGCGCTTCGACGAGTTCGTCACCGAGGTCTCGAAGAACCTCTCGCGCACCGGCATGTTCATCCGCAGCGAGCGGCCGCAGCCGACCGGGTCTCGATTCGACTTCATCCTGCAGCTCGGCGACGATTTCAAGATCGTCCAGGGCCGCGCCGAGGTGGTCTGGAACCGGGCCAGTAGCGAAGGCGAGGATCAGCCGCCCGGAATGGGCATTCGCTTTCTGAGCCTCGACAGAAGCAGCGAGAACGTTCTCGGCCGCCTGATCGACGCACACGCCCAGGCCGAAATCCCCCGAGCGCTCGCTCTGGGGACGACGCCGACCCGACGCCCGGCTGATCCGCGCCCAGCCCTCCCAGCAGATGGGGCGGGGTCTCGAGACTTGCGATAGGCTCTCGCAAGCGACCTTTCGGAAGACCTGCTTTGAGTGGGGGGGCAAGTGAAGCCGGCGGTTTTCTTCTTTTGCTGTTTTGTAGCGAGTTTTGGAGCTCTGGGCGCGAGCGCCCCGGTGCAGCCTGAGGCGACACCGGAGGTAGCTGTCGCCGCGCCGGCCGAGGTCCACGTGGACTTCGATGTCGCGGTCGCCACGCGCGCCTACCTCGATCGGTTGACTCCCGAGGAGAGGGAGCGGTCCGACTCCTACTTCGAGGGCGGCTACTGGCTGCAGATCTGGGGGCTCCTGTACACCCTGGGCTTCTCCTGGCTGCTGCTCGGCACCGGTCTGTCGGCGCACATGCGCGATCTCGCCCACCGGCTCGGCCGTTGGCGGCCCCTTCAGACCGTGCTCTACGTGCTCCAGTACCTGGTGGTCGCCACCATCCTGTACTTCCCCTTGACCTGGTACCAGGGCTTCCACCGCGAGCACCAGTACGGCCTCGCGACCCAGAGCTTCGGCGCCTGGTTCTCCGAGCAGCTGCTCGGGCTCCTGGTCAGCGCCGTCATGCTGTCGCTTCTGCTGGTGCCGCTCTACGCGGTCTTCCGACGCGCCCCGCGCACCTGGTGGGCCTGGGGCGCCCTGATCGGCGTCGGCTTCATGATCTCCGCCATCCTGATCGCGCCGGTCTACATCGACCCGATCTTCAACACCTACGTCACCCTCGAGGATCCCGAGGTGAAGGACCCGATCCTGTCCCTGGCTCGGGCCAGCGGCATCGATGCCGACCGCGTCTATCAGTTCGACGCCTCGCGACAGACCAACCGGATCAGCGCCAACGTCTCGGGATTCGCCGGCACGATGGCGATCCGGCTCAACGACAATCTGCTCGAGCGCTGCACGCTGCCCGAGATCCAAGCCGTGATGGCGCACGAGATCGGCCACTACGCCCTCAATCACATCTACGAATCGATCATCTTTCTCGGTCTCGTGCTGGTGCTCGGCCTGCTGTTCGTGCGCTGGGGCTTCGAGCGCGCGATCGCCCGTTGGGGCGCCCGCTGGCGGGTCGACGGCATCGGCGACCTGGCGGGGCTACCCCTCCTCAGTGCGCTCTTCGCGATCTACTTCTTCCTCGGCACACCGTTTCTGAACAGCTACATCCGGGTAAACGAGGCCGAGGCCGACATGTTCGCGCTGCACGCTTCCCGCCAGCCGGAGGGCTTCGCCGAGGTGGCGCTCAAGCTGGGCGAGTACCGCAAGCTGGATCCCGGCCCGCTCGAAGAGTGGATCTTCTTCGATCACCCGAGTGGTCGCGCGCGCATCGAGATGGCCATGAGGTGGCGAGCTGAGCATCTGAATGAATGAAATCGAGAGGGGGGGTCCGTCTCACCACGGACCGCCACTCTCTTTGAATCTTTATTTGACTGGGGGTTTTCGATGGGATCCAAGCTACTCGCGACTCACTTCCTGCTGCTCTCCGTGCTCTTGGGCTCGGCCGCCACATCGGCCGCAAAGTCCAAAGTGACGTTTCGATCCAACCCACCGGGCGCCACCGTGACCGACAGTGCGATGGGTGAGCTCGGCGTGACACCGTTCGAGCTCAACCTCAAGCGCAACACCGCTCTCGAGTGCACTTTCTCGAAGCGTGGTTACGAGAGCCGCACCGTCACCAGCACGGTTGACGCGCTCAAGGTCGAGGTGCGAGGCGACCTGCCGGCGCTCCCGGCGACCACGGTGCGGTTGGGGGTCGAGCCACGACAGACCATGGTCAAACTGAGCGCGGCCGATGGCACCGAGGTCTATTCCGGCGAAGGAGGGCGTGTACACACGCTGCCCGGAGATCACTGGGGGAGCGCCGACATCGCGACCTTCCACCTCGAGGCGTGGGCGCCCGGATACCGTCCGCTCGAGGAGGAGATCGTTCTGACCAAGCACGAGTATCACGACCACTCCATCTCCCTTGCCGAGCTGTCGACGATCCTGACCGTCAGCTCCGAGCCCGCAGGGGTCCGAGTCTCCTCGCAGTTCCTCGGCGACCTGGGAATCACGCCGCTCGAGACCCGCGTGGCGCTGGTCGATCTGATGCGCGCACGCTCGCGACAGAATGCCGAGCAGGGCAACCCGGGACGGATGTTGTTGACCTTCTCGAAGCCGGGTTACCGGAGCAGCGCGAGTCAGATTCTTCTCGATTTCGAGCGTGCTGAGAACGCCCTCAACGTCTCCCTCGACGAGCTCGCCGTCGAAGCTGGGGGCAGCCGCTAGCTTTAGATTGGTAGGGCGGCGGGAACCTTCCTCTGGCTCGAGCGTTGTCTGGTATGAACAGGGGGCGGACAACCGCCGCTGGAAAAAGGAGCTCGAATGGACATGAAGAGAGAGCTGAGAACACTGCGCAGGGTCGGCTCGGCCTGCTGTGCTCTGATGGTCCCCATCTTGATCGCCGGACCGGCGTTCGCCGAGGACGAGGAGCAGGTCAAAGTCGTCAAGAAGGTGATCGTCCGCTGCGACGGCGACGAGTGCGAGGAGAGCGGCGATCACATCGTCCTGGACGTCGAGAGCCTGCACGACCAGCACGGTTTCGCCTGGATATCCGGCGACGGCCCGGGACACATGACCTTCCGCACCCATGGGGGTGGCGGCTACCTGGGCATCGAGCTCGCCGAGCTGACGCCCGAGCTCCGGCGCCACTTCGGGGTCGACGAGAGCGCCGGCGTGATGGTCTCGAAGGTCCTCGACGACAGCCCCGCCGCGCGCGCCGGTCTCAAGGTAGGCGACATCATCAGCGCGGTCGAAGGCGAGGCTGTGGCCACGAGTCACGGGCTGGCGAGCGCGATCCGCAAGAAGGAAGAGGGCCAATCGGTCCTGCTCGAGATCTGGCGTGACGGCTCGGTCTCGAATCTGACCGCTGCGGTCGAGGAGCGCAAGCCGATGGAGCACGGCATGGACTGGTCGTTCGTCGTCGACTGCAAGGACGAAGCGGGGGACTGCTCGTTCGCACGTCGGCGGATGCTCCACCACAAGCTCTCCGGCGGCCACGGGGATGCATGCGCGGGGGGGACCCCATGCGAGGTCAAAATCCAGTGCGAGAGTGAGGATCGCTCGGACTGCGAGTGCACGGTGAACGGCGAGGCCACCGACTGCGCCACCCTGCCGGGCTTCGACGACTAGCCCGACCTTCTCACGCCGTCGCGTCGCGAGAGGCCGTAGTTCCTGAAGATGCAAGGCACCCGGCTGCGCAACGACGCAAGCGTACTCAGCCTAGCTTCTAGCACGGCGTCGTCTACGGTCTCTTGTAGACGACGCCGTCTTTCATCACGAAGTCGATCCGCTCGAGCAGGGTGATGTCAGCGAGCGGATCGCCGGTGACCGCCACCAGGTCGGCGATCTTGCCCGCCTCGACCGAGCCCAGGGTGTCGCTCACCCCCAGCAGCTCTGCGCAGCGCACCGTCGCCGCCCGGATCGCCTCGAGTGGCGGCATCCCCGCCTCCACCATGTAGCGGAACTCGCGGCCGTTCTCGCCGTGCTTCGAAACCCCGCTGTCGGTGCCGAAAGCGATCGGCACTCCCGCCCGGTAGGCCTTGCCGAAGGTCTCCACGGCCAGCGGACCGATCGCCGCCGCCTTCGGCCGGACGAGGTCGGGGAAGAAGCCGTCGATCTCGGCCATTTCGGCGACCGTGATGCCGGCCAGGAGAGTCGGTACATAGAAAGTCCCGCGCTCCTTCATCAGCTCCATCGCCTCGGCGTCCATGTAGGAGCCGTGCTCGATCGAGCGCACGCCGGCGCGGATCGCCCGCTTCATCCCCTCGGCGCCGTGAGCGTGTGCCGCGACGTGGAAGCCGTAGTCGGCGGCGGTCTCGACGATGGCGCGGATCTCGTCTTCGGTGAACTGCGGATTCTGGCCGTTCTTGGCAACGCTCAGGACCCCGCCGGTGGCGGTGATCTTGATCAGATCAGCTCCCTCCTTGTAGCGCTGGCGAACACCGGCCCGGGCTTCATCGACTCCATTGATCACTCCCTCGTACGGTCCCGGATCGTCGAACAGCTCCGAGGCCATGCCGTTGGTCGGATCGGCGTGACCGCCGGTGGTCGCCAGGCTCTTGCCGGCCGCGAAGATCCGCGGCCCGTCGACCCAGCCCTGAGCGATCGCGTTGCGCAGCGAGATCGACACCCCACCGCCGGCGCCCAGGTCCCGAACCGTAGTGAAACCCGCCATCAATGTCCGCTCGGCGTAGACGACCGCCCGGAAAGCATAGTCCACCGCCTCGAGCTGGAAGCGCTCGAGATACTGGCGCGGGCTGAGCTCGCCGGCGACGTGGACGTGCATGTCCATCAGGCCGGGCAGCACCGTCTGCTCGCGCAGATCGACCACCTCGTCGCCCTCCCCGGGCTCGACCCACCCGTTTTCGACCGCGACGATCTTGCCGCCATCGACAATCACAGTGACGCGCTCTCGGGCGCTGTTGGCAACGCCGTCAATCAGGGCGCCGGCGTGAACCAGGGTCCGAGCCGACAGAGCCGTCGAGCCGGCGAGCAGCAGGGTCGCAAGTGCTAGTACGAGTTCGAGCCTTCGGGACATGTCGCGCCTCCTCCGTTGGGGAGGACCGAAGATATCAGCGGCGGGGGGACACAATACGTAATTCAATGCGCAATGAGGGACACGGGCGCATTAGCTCGCGCATTACGTATTGTGTCCCCCCTAACCCCCCAGGCTGGCGCTGAAGCCGCCCGGATCCTCGGCGATCAGATCGGCCAGCAGCTGGTCGACTCGTCCGCCGACCCGTACCAGCACCATCTCGGCGCCGTCCAGCGACAGCACCATCAGATCCCGAATCTCCCCCTGCCCGTTCTCGCGGTTGAACACCCAGGTGATCTCCTCCTCCTCGCGCGTACGCAGGACACGGCCCCAGCCGTTTTCGCCGAGACGGGTCTCCATCGGTGCGAGCGCCATGGGCTCGTAGCGATTCGGGAACGACTCGACGTCGTAGATCGCGACGTCGATCCGGCGCAGACCACGCAGGAGCTTGTGGCCTTCGTCGTCGCCGCGCATCGCCCAGTGGGCGATCGGCTTGATCAGGGCGGTGGTGATGCGGCCGAAGTGGAAGGCGTGGACACGCTCGAAACGCGCGCCTGGAAGACTCGCCTCGAGCTCGTGATGGGTATTCGCGGCCAACGTGGAGCCGAGGCAGCCGGTGAGCGTCAGGGCGGCCAGGCCAACCACGAGGGTCAAGGCGATTCGGGAACGGACTCGGGCGGTCATCCTCCTACCTCCTGTCGTCGGGATCCGGTGTCTTGGCCGGGTCGGCGTCGAGCGCCGATTCGAGGGTCGGGATATCGAACGCCTGGCCGATCGCGGCCAGCTGCTCGACGTCCACGCGACCGACCAGGTTGATCAGCGTCAGCTCGTCACTGGGCTCATAGACGAACAGGGTCATGCCCTCGATCTGGCCATCGACTTCCTTCAGGTAGACGTGCACCTGCTCGTCAGCCTCGCGAACTTTGACCACCCGCTGCCAACCGGCTTTCTCGAGCGACGCGGCGCCCCGGCCGAGGACCGTGTCGACCTGCTGCGCGCGGAGCTCGTTGGCCGGCGTCACCAGAACGCGGATCGCGACCAGATCCGACACCAGGGCGGCGAGCGACGGTTCCTCCTGCAGCACCGACGCGCCGACCAACCGCAGCATCGCGCCGCGCAGATTGATGTCGACGCTCGACAGGGCAGGATCGACCAGGCCCAGATCATCGAGCGAGAAATAGCCGGGATGGCTCTCGATCGGCTGTTCGGCGGCGGCCGCGAAGCCGCTCGTCCAGAGGGACAGGGCGAGTACCCCGATCACGATACGGCGCTGTCTCGATCTCACGTCTCTCAACCTCGCTCCGGCGCCGCGCTCACGGCGCGCTGATCGTCGTTCACCGTCCCCCCGTCCAGGGAATCTCCAACGCTGCGCGCGAGCGGCAAGAGCGCCCGTTCTCGTAGGAGATCCCGGCCCAGCCCCGTACCCACTCGGCGACTTGCGCTCGCGAAGTGCGCCAGCGCCAGCTTCGTCTCGAGAGTCGCTCGCACGACCGCCGGATCCTCCAGCGCGAGCCGACTCTCCGGCTGCCGCGGCCGGATCCACCCGAAGGCGAGCACAACCAGCAGCACGAGAGCGGCGACCGCGGCCACCGCCGCCGGACGCGGCAGCGCGAGCCACTGTCGCCAAATCGGCCGATCGCCCTGGTCCCGGACCCGCGCCAGCACCGCGTGCACCGCCGGGGCGGGCGCCTCCAGGCGCGGCAACGAGCGCAGCCCGGCCCGCACCCGCCGCGCCAGCGCCAGCTCGCTCGCGCACGCCTCGCAGCCGGCGACGTGGGTCTCGAGCGCGCTCGTCGCGTCGGCATCCAGCTCGCCGTCGAGGAAGACCTCGAAGCTGTCGTCGAAGCGCTCGCAGCCGCGGTCACGCCGGTTCATCGATCTCCACCCTTCGCAGCCGCTCGCGCAGCTGCTTGCGTCCCCGGTGCAGGTAGACCCGCACCGTGTTCAAAGGCAGCTCGAGGATCTCGCTGATCTCGCGATACTTCAACTCCTGGATCTCGCGCAGGATCAGGACGCTCCGGAACGGCTCGGCCAGCTGACCGAGCTCGCGGGTGATACGCGCCACGAGCTGCGCCGAGGTCGCCCGCTCTTCCGGATCCCGGTCGCCGGCAGGAGCCCGCTCGAGCTGCTCGCTCTCTACCGACCGGATGAGTCCGCGCCCGGCCGAGGTGCGCCGCCGCAGACGGTCGTAGCAGGCGTTGCGGGTCACCCGGCCCAGCCACGGGCCGAGCCGGTCGGTCTCGACCTTGCTGCGGTGCTTCCACAGCCGCAGGAGCACCTCCTGCAGGATCTCCTCCGCGTCCTCCGGCTTGCCCAGGATGTAGTACGCGAGTGTGTAGACCCGATTCTTCTGGGCCTCCACGACCTCCTCGAACTCGGCCAACCGCATCCTGTCTCAGCAAACGAGCGTTCGTCATCGAAAGTTACACCCCGAGGCCGATTGTGCCTCTCGGAGAACTGAACGCAGACCGGCCGCGGAGAGTTACAGCCAGCTATCTGCTGGGCGCGAAGTCCTCCGGTTGGAGCTGCGCCTGCAACGCTTCGAGAGCTCGGTCGACCTCCGGGTCGTCGTCCAGGCGGGCGATGTGGAAGATCGCGTCGCCCTGATGGGCCACCGGTAGGAGCAGGCGACCGATTACGATGCCGTTCGAGCTCGCCCGAATCGTGCTCGGCTCGTCGCCCAGCGGATCGCCGATCTCGGCCAGCTTCTGCCCCTTCTCGACGCTCGCGCCGAGGGTCACGGCGCTCTGAAGCACGCCGCTGATCGGGGCCCGGAGCCAGTAGCTCGAACGCGCCACGACCGATCGCGCCCTCGTCCGCTTGTCCTGCCGCGCCGGCAGCATGCCGATGGCACGCATCACCGAGACCACGCCGCGCACGCCGGTGCGCACCGAGACCTCGTCGAAGCGTAGAGCCTCCCCAGCCTCGTAGAGCAGCATCGGCATCCCCTGGTCGTAGCCCGCTTGCCGCAGCGAGCCGTCGCGCAGGTTCGAGTTCACGATCATCGGTGCTTTGAACGCCTTCGCCAACCGGGCGGTTTCGGGATGGTCCATACACGCCCGGATCTGGGGCAGGTTGGTGCGATGGTTCGAGCCGGTGTGGAGATCGATGCCGTGCGTCGCAACCGCGACGATCTCGTCCGTGAAGCGCTTCGCCAGGCGAGACGCCAGCGAACCGTTCTCCGACCCCGGGAAGGAGCGATTCAGATCGCGGCGATCGGGCAGATAGCGCGACTGGCTGATGAATCCGAAGACGTTGACGATCGGCACGGCGATCAGCGTGCCCCGGATCGCCGACAGATTTCTGAGCCGCAGCAGCCGCCGGATGATCTCGACGCCGTTCATCTCGTCGCCGTGGACCGCGGCGCTGACGAATAGCGCGGGTCCCGTCCGGCGACCGTGAACCACGCGCACCTGGATGTCGACCTCGGCGTGGGTGTAGAGACGAGGCACCTCCACGTGCACGGTCGCACGCGTGCCCGGCGCTACGATCTCGCCGGCGATCGAGAACGGCTCCGAGCGACTCTGACTCAACCCTTGCCCTTGGTGCCGGTCCGCCCATGCTGGGCGTTCGCGACGATGTAGTCGATGATCTCGCCGGCAACGTCCTTGCCGGTCGCCCCCTCGATCCCCTCGAGACCCGGCGAGGAGTTCACCTCCATCACCACCGGCCCGTGGTTCGAGCGCAGCAGGTCGACGCCGGCGGCGTTGAGACCCATGATCTTCGCGGCGCGGACCGCCGTCGACCGCTCCTCCGGAGTGATCTTCGCCACCGCCGCCGAGCCGCCGCGGTGGAGGTTGGAGCGAAACTCGCCCTCCTTGGCCATGCGCTTCATCGACCCGACCACCTTGCCGCCGATGACGATGCAACGCAGATCCGTGCCTTTGGCCTCGGCGATGAACTCCTGCACGAGGATGTTCGCGTCGAGCCCGCGGAACGCCTCGATCACGCTCTCCGCCGCCTGGCGGGTCTCGGCGAGCACCACTCCGATGCCCTGGGTGCCCTCGAGCAGCTTGACCACCAGCGGCGCGCCGCCGACCAGATCGATCAGGTCCGCCGTGTACTGGGTGGAGTGCGCAAAGCCGCTGACCGGCAGGCCGATCCCCTTGCGCGCCAGCAGCTGCAGGCTGCGCAGCTTGTCACGCGACCGGGTGATCGCCACCGACTCGTTGAGGCAGAAGACGCCCATCATCTCGAACTGCCGAACCACGGCTGTGCCGTAGAAGGTGATGGAAGCGCCGATGCGCGGGATCACGGCGTCGATATCGGTGAGATCCTCACCTTTGTAGTGCACCGATGGCCGGTGCGAGGTGATATTCATGTAGCAGCGCATCGGGTCGACCACCCGCGCCTGGTGACCACGCTCCTTCGCAGCTTGAACGAGTCTGCTGGTCGAATAGAGCTGTGAGTTTCGGGAAAGTATCGCGATCTTCATGTGCCTCTCGATCTGCCGGCAGCGGTCGACCGCGCCGAATAAACACGGGCCGACATCCTGCCAGCCCGATAGGAAAGTGCCGGGTCGACCCGGGCCCAGCCGCTAAGGGCAGTTCGCCCCAGCAGCATACGGAACATCATCGTCTCTCGGTCGGTGAGCGTGATCTCGATCTGTCGATCGTGCTCGGCCACCCGGAGGTTGGTGCGAATCACATAGCGCCTCTCCCGATGCCCCCCCGAGTCGGTGACCATGCGGCGATCCGCGACCTCCGACTCACAGTGGAGCACCGGTTCGAGGCGCCGTTGCAGGGGATGGATGCCGAAGCGCACCCAGGTGCCGTCTTTGAACGGCTCGACGTAGAAAGCGTGCAACGCAGACGTGCGCGCTCCGGTGTCGAGCTTCGCTTTCAGCGCTGGAATGCCGAGGCCGGGGAGCTCCACCCATTCGCGCCAACCCAGGTTGGTTCTGATTCTCTTGGCCATCTGATGAAGCGGTAAGACCCGTGAAGGTCGGAACTCTCCTGACTGTGCGACACCCGAACTCCAACACTCGAATGAAGCCTCATCTTACTGGATCGACGACGCTCGCCTCGGCTCGACGCGGCGCCTCAGGCCGGTTCGAGCTCCGCGCCCGGGACGTGCTCACCCGGGCCACACCGGATAGAGTCGTCGACCCGAGAAGAATCCGCTCGTCACCGACTGGAGGATGTTCATGAGCTCGATCAATTCCCTCGTTCGCCGCCACTCGCTCGGCGCCTTCTGCGCCCTGGGCCTGGCTGTTTGCTGGCTCGCCCCGGTTCCGACGTTCGCCTCGCAGGACGACGACCCGGCGGAGGAGAGCGCGGACGGCGCACCTGAGGACGGCGAGGGGGAGGCCGAGGAAGGGGAAGAGGACACGTGGGACGTCAACGACCCCCAGGGCGAGTTCGAGACCATCACCATCGACACCACCGAGACCACCTGGTCGGACGTCGACGTGAGCCCGGACGGCTCGAACCTGATCTTCGACATGCTCGGCGACATCTACACGGTGCCGATCGGCGGCGGCGAGGCGACCGCGGTGACGAATGAGATCGCCTGGAGCTACCAGCCGAAATACAGTCCGGACGGCTCGCTGATCGCGTTCATCAGCGACCGGGAGGGCGGCGACAACCTGTGGGTCATGAACGCCGACGGCAGCGAGCCGCGGTCGCTCACCGACGAGAAGGACAACCTCGTCCACACGCCGTCCTGGAGCCCCGACGGCGACTACCTGGTGGCGATGAAGGGCTTCACCTCGACGCGGAGCATTCCCGCGGGCGAGATCTGGATGTACCACGTGGGTGGCGGCGGCGGCCTTCAGATCACCGAGCGTCCGCACGGCAAGGAAGACCAGAAGAACATGGCCGAGCCGAGGTTCTCGCCCGACGGCCGCTATGTCTACTACAGCCAGGACGTCACGCCCGGCCGCGTCTGGCAGTACAACAAGGACTCGGCAGACTCGCTCTTCGCCATCAAGCGCTTCGACCTCGAGACCGGCGACGACGAGATTTTCGTCAGCGGCCCGGGCGGGGCCATCCGGCCGACGCCGTCGCCGGACGGCAAGCAGCTGGCGTTCATCAAGCGGCTCTACGGCCTGGTGAGCGCCATCTATCTGAAAGATCTCGAGTCGGGCCGCGAGTGGGCGATCTACGACGACTTCGAGCGCGACCTGCAGGAGTCGTCCGGCAGCGAGGGCAACGCGCCGGCGATCGCCTGGACCCCCGACGGCGGCTCGATCGTCTTCTGGAGCGGCGGCGGGTTTCACCGTGTCGAGATAGCGAGCCGCGAAGTGACGCGGATTCCGGTGCATGTCTCGACCGAGAAGAAGATCCAGACCGCGCTGCGCGTGCCGGTCGAGGTCGCGCCCGAGACGGTCGAGGTCCGCATGCCACGCTGGGCGCAGTACGCGTCCTCCGAGCGGGTCGTCTTCCAGGCGCTCGGACACATCTACGTCAAGGACCTGGCGACCGCTCGCCAGCGCCGGCTGACCGACCAGACCGATCACTTCGAGTACCACCCGTCGGTGTCGAGAGACGGTCGGCGCGTGGTCTACACCACCTGGGACGACCAGAAGCTCGGCAGCGTCCGAGTGACATCGATCGACGGCGGCGCCGGCCGCACCCTGACACCCGCTCCCGGCCACTACGTCGAGCCGCGCTTTTCGCAGGACGGCCAACGGATCGTCTATCGCAAGATCACCGGCGGCTTCCTGCTGTCGCCCTTCTGGTCGATGGAGCCTGGGATCTACGTCGTCGACGTCAACGGCGGCGAGCCCGAGCGGATCTCCGAGTCGGGCTTCGACGCCCACTTCGACGCCGGCGGCGAGCGCGTGCTGTTCTCCGAGAACGTCGACACCACCGAGCTGGCGCTCAAGAGCGTCGGTCTCGACGGTCACGAGGAGCGGACACACCTCCAGGGCGCCGAGGTCACCGAGTTCAGCGTTTCACCGGACGGCCGCTGGGTCGCCTTCACCGAGCAGTTCAACGGGTTCGTAGCGCCGTTCGCGCGCACCGGCAAGAAGGTGACGATCGGCAAGTCGGCCGACGCCTACCCGGTCAAGCAGGTGTCGAAGCGCGCCGGCGAGTTCCTGCACTGGTCCTCGAACAGCTCAGAGCTGCACTGGTCGCACGGGGCGAACCTCTACTCGCGGAAACTCACTGACGCCTTCGACTTCCTGGCGGGCTCTCCCGAGGAGCTGCCCGAGCCGGTCGAAGAGGGGCTCGACCTACGCTTCGAGGTCGCAGCCGACGTTCCGGGCGGCACCATAGCCATCACCGGCGCCCGGATCGTCACCATGCGCGGCGCGCGCGACGGCGACCGCGAGGTGATCGACAACGGCACCGTCGTGGTCGAGGGCAACCGGATCACCGCGGTCGGAGCCACGGACGAGGTGGCGGTGCCAGACGGCGCCTTCGTCCTCGATGCCGCCGGCAAGACCGTGATCCCCGGCCTGATCGACGTCCACGCCCACGGCGCCATGGCTCAGAGCGAGATGAACCCGCAGCAGAACTGGGCTCAATACTCGAATCTGGCCTTCGGCGTCACCACCGTCCACGACCCGTCGAACGACACCAGCTCGATCTTCTCCGCCGCCGAGCTGCAGCGCACCGGCAAGATCGTCGGCCCGCGCATCTTCTCGACCGGCACCATCCTCTACGGCGCGCACGCGCCTGGCTTCACGGCCGAGGTCAAGAGCTACGACGACGCTCTGTTCCACGTCCGGCGCCTGAAAGAGGTCGGCGCGATCTCGGTGAAGAGCTACAACCAGCCGCGCCGCGACCAGCGGCAGCAGATCATCGCCGCCGCGCGCGAGCTCGACATGATGGTCGTGCCCGAAGGCGGCATGAAGTTCCAGCACAACATGACCGAGATCGTCGACGGCCACACCGGCATCGAGCACTCGCTGTCACTCAAGACCGGCTACGACGATGTCGTGCAACTCTGGTCCCAGACCGGCACCGGCTACTCGCCCACTTTCGTCGTCTCCTACGGCGGCATCTCGGGCGAGAACTACTGGTACGAGCACACCAACGTCTGGGAGAACGAGCGGCTGCTGCGCTACGTCCCGCGCTCGCAGGTCGAGCCGCGCGCGATCCGTCGCACCAAGGCGCCGGAGGATCACTACAACCATTTCCACGTCGCCAGCTTCGCCAAGCGGCTCCGCGACCAGGGCGTCGGCGTCATGATCGGCGCCCACGGCCAGCGGGAGGGCCTGGGTGCGCACTGGGAGCTGTGGATGATGGGCCAGGGCGGCTTCACCCCCTGGGAGGCGCTGCGCGGTGGCACGGCCGACGGAGCCTGGTACCTGGGTCTCGATGGCGACGTCGGCTCGCTGGAGGTCGGCAAGCTGGCCGACCTGGTGATCATCGACGGCAATCCGCTCGAAGACCTGCGACGGTCCGAGTTCGTCAGCCACACGATGATCAACGGCCGCCTGTACGAGGCCGCGACCATGAATCAGGTGGCGCCGGACCGCGTCGACCGAGAACAGTTCTATTTCGAGCTCGAGGGGGGCGACACCATCCATCCGGCTACCGCGACTTGGCTCGAGACGTTCGAGATCAAGCACGGTTGGGTCCATCCATAGCCGCGCGGCCATTGGACCGATCACTCCGCCAACCGTAGTCTCGTCGTGAGCAGGCCGCTCAGGGCGAGGGCGCGCCGTAGAGCGCACGCACCACCGTCGCAGCGCCCTCGGCCGGCACCGTGACCACGAACAGGTGGTCGTACTCGGGGTCCGGGATCATGCAGCCGTGCTTCGGATCGATCTCGAACGGCGGACAGAGCGATGGTGCGCCCAGCGCCTCGATGATCTGGGGCACGCTGTTGCTGTGCCCGGCCACCAGGATCGTCTGACCTCTCTGATGGTCGAGAATCTCGCGCGCGACGTCGGCGGGCTCGGTGATCTCGAGCACCCGATCTGCCGGCAGACCGAGCGCCTCGACCGCCGGCGCGATCGTCATCCGGGTGCGCCGGTACTCCGAAGCGATGGCGACGGTGACGCCGGCGCTCGCGACCGCAGCGACCAGTTCGCGCGCGCGCGCCTCGCCCTCCGGCCGGCTCAGCGACACGTCGCCGCCGGTGAGCTCCTTCTCGGCGTGGCGCACCAGGATCACGGTCGTCGAGTCGGCTGCTGCCGCCGAGCCGGAGAGAACCAGGCAGAAGGTGAGGGCGATCCCGAAGGTAAGGGCGATCAGGCTGGCTCGCATCATGCGTGTCGACTCTCCGTGGGAACTTCCTGCGTGCTCGGTCGGTCCATTCTAGTGCGCCCCGTGGCGGCCACCGACTCCTCCAGTCTCTCGACTCGATCCGGCCGCCCCGGGTGCGCTCTGCGCGGCGCGCCCCAACGGACGTAGAATCGCCGTGTCAACCCGAGGACAGAATCGCTACAGGAGACTCCAATGAATCCCGCAATCCTCCGTGCCGCACTCACTCTCGCGCTGCTCGTCGCTATCCCACTCTCTCTCGCCGCCGCCGGCCCGATGACCGTCGGCGCGCTCGAATTCGGGCCCGGCGACACGCTGTTCGTCGCCGATTCCAAGGGTGCGGCGATCTGGGCGATCAAGACGGGATTCTCGAGTGAAGGCTCCTCGGAAGAGGCGGAGGGCGTGAGCGACCTCGACGCCAAGCTCGCCGCCATGCTCGGCGTGGACGTGCGCGAGGTCTTCATCAAGGACCTGGCCGTCCACCAGCCCTCGGGCACCAGCGTGCTGTCGATCCTGCGCGGCTCCGGGGAGGATCTGACCCCGGTGCTGATGACCGTCTCGCGCTCCGGCGAGCTCGCCGAGCTCACGCTCGAGGGCCGAGAGGTCAGCAAGCTCGACATCGGCAACGCGCCCGGTCCGGAGGCGATGTCGGGCAGGCGCAAGGCGCGCGCCTACGCCGTCACCGACCTCGAATACATCGACGACCAGCTATACATTGCCGGCCTGTCCAACGAGGAGTTCGCCTCGAGCCTGCGGCGCGCCGCCTTCCCGTTCGACGGCAAGATCGAGACCACCGGCCTCGAGATCTTTCACGGTGCGCACGACGCCTACGAGACCCACGCGCCGATCTTCACCTTCATGCAGTACGAGCTCAACGGCAAGCCACACGTGGTCGCGAGCTACCTGTGCACGCCGCTGGTCACCTTCCCGGTCGAGCAGCTCAAGAACGGCACCAAGCTGCGCGGCAAGACCATCGCCGAGCTCGGCTTCGGCAACATCCCGCTCGACATCCTCCCCTACGAGTACCAGGGCGAGCGCTACGTGCTGCTCTCGAACACCAACCGCGGCACCATGAAGTTCAAGGCCAGCGACATCGAGGCGGCGAACACCCGCGACGGCATCACGACCGGCGTTTCCGACGCCGAGACGGTCAAGGGCGCGCCCTACATCGGCTCGCCGCTCGGCCACGTGGTGCAGATCGCGGAGTTCGACGACGACAGCATCATGGTGCTCTCCCGAGCCGGAGAGAACGGCGCCCTGACGCTTGGCCCCCGCAACAAGAAGTGGCTCTAGCCTGATCTTCTCACCCATCACTTGCGATGAGCCGTATGTCACTGAATCTGCTGCGTTACCCGGTCGCTCCGCTCCTCGACGTACGTCGAGTACGCCTGCGTCGCTTCGCACCCGGAAGCCTTGCATCTCCAGCGACCTACGCCCCCATGCCGCGCGATGGGGTGAGAAGATCAGGCTAGCGCTGACGGCGACGGTCGCGCGGACGCTCGTGCTGTCGGTCCTGGCGGCCGGAGCGCTGCGCGCGGAGCCGCCGCGGGTTCTGTTCACCGCTGACGGCGAGCGCACGGTGGTCGAGGTACGCGGACTCGAGCCTGACCGGCTCGCCGAGCTCCGACGGACGCCGCCGGCCGATTGGACCCGCCTGCTGATGGTCCATACCGAGGAGGCGAGCCTCGCGCCGGGGCTGCCGCCACTCATGGGCTCCTACTCGATCGAGGCCGACGCGATTCGATTCACGCCGCGCTTCCCGCTCGCTTCGGGAGTGCCCTACGTCGCCAGCTGGCACGACCCGAATGCCGCCGGCGAACCGGTGGGCGCCCGCTTCGAGCAGTCCCGGGCCGAACTGCCGCCCTCGACCACGCTCACCGGGATCTTTCCGAGCGGCGCCCAGGTGCCCGAGAATCTGCTGCGCATCTACCTGCAGTTCTCGGCGCCGATGAGTCAGGGCCGGGCGCACGATCACATCCGGCTCCTGGACGAGTGGGGCGACCCGGTCGATGGGCCGTTCGTCGCCCCCGAGCGTGAGCTCTGGAGCCCGGACGGAACGCGGCTGACGCTGTTCTTCGATCCCGGCCGGATCAAGCGCGGCGTCGGGCCCAACGCCGAGGTCGGCCCGCCGCTGCGCGCTGGCGCAAGTTATCGCCTGGAGGTCGATCACGAGATCCCCGACGCCCGCGGTGTGCCGCTGGTGCGCGACTACTTCAAGGAGTTGTCCGTCGTACCGCCCGACCGCGAACAGCCGCGGACCGAAGAGTGGCGGTTGACGCCACCCGAGTCACCTACGGCAGAAGTGCGGCTGGACTTTCCCGAGCCGCTCGACCATGGACTGCTCCACGGACTGCTGGTGGTCCTGGACGCGTCAGACATGGCGGTAGAGGGTCGGACCACCGTCCACCCCGGCGAGATCGCCTGGAGCTTCGAACCGCACAACGGCTGGGGCAAAGGTATCTATCGCATCCGTGTCGCGACCCTGCTCGAGGATCTGGCCGGCAACAGCCTGGAGCGCCCGTTCGAGGTCGTACTCGACAGCGCCGACTGGGACGCGGACGACGGCCCGCGCTACATGGATCTGACCTTCGGGCTGCCTTCGCGGCGCCCCTAGCTAAGGCCCGACCAGCTCCAGAATCTCTTTGCAGCGCTTGAGCCGCGCCCACCCCAGCGCCCAGCTGCCGTCGGCGAGCCGCAGATCGGGTGCGGCCTCCGCGAGCACCCGGACGGTGTCCGTCTGGCAGGCGCCGATGGTCAGGTGGTCGAGATCGGCGACGCCGCGCACCGCGCGTGAGAGCGCGGTCTCGCCGTCGGGGCTCTCGGCCAGCGGGTCGGCGCCGCGCTCGATCAACAGTTCAACGACCCGGTCGAAGCCGTAGCCGGCCGCCATCATCAACGGCGTCAGACCCTCCGTCGACGCCGCGTTGGGGTCCGCGCCCGAGTTGAGCAGCGCGCGCACGACGTCCACCTCGCGGACGTGAATCGCGTGCATGAGCGGTGTCCAGCCGGTCGAGCCGCCGTCGCGCAGATCGGGGTCGGCGCCGCGCGAGATCAGCGGGCTCACCAGCCGCACGTGCCCGCGCTGTACCGCCCGAATCAGCGGCGTCTTTCCCCCGCCGTCGATCGGATTCGGATCGGCGCCCTCGGCCAGCAGCCGGACCAGCGTCGGCCGATCGCCGGTCTCGGCCGCGGCGGCCAGTGGGCCGGAGGGCTCGTCGCCACAGCCGATCATGGACGCGACCGCGAGTGTCAGGAGCGCGCTCAAGGGCCAGCGACCCGGGAAGAGCCTCAGACCCGCCAGACCCGCCAATGGAAGGACTCGATTCCGTCGCGGCATCGGGTCTATTCTCTATCACCCGGAGCGCCGCGCACGGCGACCTTCCGACCGCGCCACGCGACACCGCGACCGGCAACGTGGCTCCAGGCCGACGAGACCGTCATGAGGCCGAACAGCAGGCTCGAGAGCGGTAGCACCAACGAATAGCGCGCCTTCAGCCCGTGGTGCCGGACGGCCGGGAGCAGGGCGCGGAACTGGAGCGCCAGCGTCACGAGCGCCCAGAGCAACACCCGCCAGCCGGCAGACGCTCCGGCAAGCGCCGCGCCGAGGCCCAGGAGAGCGACGATCGGCGGCGCCACGAAGAGGACGCCGAGACCGATCAGGACCAGGATCAGCCGTTCCGGCCGGTAGCCGAGCTGATCGTAGGCGCTGCGCGCCACCATGGCCCAGAGATGTGCCAGGCGAGTGTACGGACGAAGCGACCGGATGCCGGTGTCGAGCCCCAACCAGATTCGACCACCGGCCGCCGCCACCGCCCGGGCGAGCGCCACGTCATCGATCACCGCACCGCGGATCGCGGCGACGCCGCCGGCCCGCTCCAGGACGCTGCGGCGCACGAGGACGCAGCCGCCCGCGGCTGCTGCGATCTTCGAGCCGGCTTCGGCAACCCTTCTGAACGGGTAGAGCAGCTGGAAGAAGTAGACGAAGGTCGGCACCAGCAGACGCTCCCAGAACGAATCGGCGCGCAGGCGCGCCATCACCGACACCAGGTCGTAGCGGTCACCCGCCTGCTCGAGCAGCGCGCGCACCGAGCCCACCCGGTGCTCGATGTCCGCATCGGTCAGGAGCAGCCAGGCGTCCTCGTCAACCGAGACGGCGGCAGCCGCCTCGATCCCCCGTTCGAGCGCGTGCACCTTGCCCGCCCAGCCGACCGGCGTCTCTCCGGCGGCGATCACCCGGAGCTTCGCGGTGTCGCCCGCGATCTCGGCGGCGATCTCGGCGGTCGCGTCCTCGGAGCCGTCGTCGACCAGCACGGTCGTCTCGATGGCGGACTGGCGCAGGAGCGAGGGCAGGGTTTGCGGCAGCAGCTCCGCTTCGTTGCGGGCCGGGACGACCGCGATCACCGACGGGACCGGCCCGTCCAGAGCGCGATCCCCGGCCGGAAGCCGCATTTCGGTGGGCCACGCCCGGGCTCGATCGAGAGCGAGACAGATCCAGAACAGACACGCGATCCCCGCCAGCGCTTCAAGCGCGATCAAGCCGCGAGCCCCGGCACGATCGAGCCGCTCGGCCGAACGCTCTCGCGGTCCGGAGGCTCCATGCAGGGTGCCGCAATCTGACGTTTCTGCATTAACCGCGACTCTACAGGCCGTGGATCGTCTGCTAGCCTCGCTGCTCCCTAGAGATGACCAAGGAGAGACGTTGACCTGGCGCACCGTCCTTGCGAGCCCGATTCTCCTGATCGCTGCCCTCGGGTGCGACTCCGGAGACCCGACCCGCTCCGGCGCGGACCTCGTTCTGCGCGGCGGCCGCGTCTACTCACTGGCCTGGCCGGATCCCGATCCGAAGGGCGCGCCGGCCGCTGGAGCACCTCGAAGCGCCGACGGTTGGCGTCCCGACGCCCAGGCCATCGCGGTAGTCGACGGACGAATCGTCGCGGTCGGCGGCGACTCCGAGGTCGCATCGTGGATCGGCCCGGAGACCCGGGTCGTCGAGCTCGGCGGGGCGACCGTGCTGCCGGGGATGATCGACTCGCACACCCACGTAGTGTCCTACGGCGAGCTGATCGGCCGAGTCAGCCTGCTCGGGGTCGAGACCGAGGAGGCAGCGGTCGAGCGCATCGCGGCCGCGGCAGCGACGACCCCCGCCGGCGAGTGGATCGTCGCCTGGGGCTTCGACGAGGGCGCCTGGGCGAACCGCCTGCCGGACAAGACGCTGCTCACGGAGCGAGTGCCCGATCACCCGGTGCATGCAATCAGCCTGCACGGTTTCGTCACCTGGGAGAACCAGATGTCGCTAGACCGGGCCGGCATCACCGGCACGACGGATGCCCCGGTTGGCGGGTCGATTGAACTCGACGACGCCGGCGACCCGACCGGAATCCTGCGCGACAACGCGAGCGATCTCTACGCCGAGATCATCCCGGCGGCGACCCTCGACCAGCGGATCGAGAACGCCCGCCGCGGGCTCCAGGCGATGGCCGACCTCGGCTACACCGCCGTGCACGACGCCGGCGTCCGGCGCGGCGACCTCGAGGCGTTCACGGCGCTTGCCGATCGGGGTGAGCTGCCGATCCGGGTCTACGCCATGCTAGCGATCGACGACGAGCAGTTGATTCGCGAGTGGATCGAGCGCGGGCCGGCGGTCGAGCCGCGCAACCGGCTGACCGTGCGCTCGGTCAAAGCGTATTACGACGCCTCACTCGGCGCCCGCGGCGCGCGGCTGCTCGAGGACTACGCAGATCGGCCGGGTCATCGAGGCGTGAGCGGCGGCGACTACGGCTTCGATCGGGCACTCGCGATCGAGGCGATGCGCGCCGGCTTCCAGCTTGGCATTCACGCCATCGGCGACGCCGGCAACCGCGAGACGCTCGACTTCTTCGAATCGGCCTTCACCCAAGCGCCCGGCGCAGAGAACAACCGACACCGGATCGAGCACGCCCAGATCGTCCATCCGCTCGACCAGCCACGCTTCGGCGCGCTCGGCATCATCGCCTCGATGGAGCCACCGCACGCGGTCGAGGACAAGAGCTGGGCCGAGGATCGCCTCGGGCCGGAGCGGGTGCGTCACGGCTACGCATGGCGCTCGCTGCGAGAGCAGGGCGCCCGGCTGGCGTTCAACTCGGACATGTCGGGCTCGGATCCGAACCTGTTCTACGGCCTGCACGCCGTGGTCACCCGTCGCGGCAAGGATCGTCGGCCCCCAGGCGGCTGGTTTCCCGAACAGGCGCTGACGCCCGAGGAGGCCGTCCGTGCCTACTCGCTCTGGAACGCCTTCGCCGGCTTCGCCGAAGGCGAGACCGGCACTCTCGAGGTCGGCAAGCTCGCGGACATGACGGTGACCGATCTCGACCCGTTCGTGGTTGGCGTGGATGATCCCGACCGACTGCTCGCGGGTGAAGTGCTGATGACCATCGTCGGCGGCGAGATCGCCTTCGAGTCGGGTGTCACCGAGCCGGTGCCGGGAGCGCTCTACAAGAACCCACTCGAGCTACCCTGACCGCTCGTTGGACCCGCCAGGGTCGATCCGGTATCTTTCGCCGCGACTGGAGACATCTATGGAAACCACAGACAAGACATTCCTGATCAGCGGCGGCGCCTCCGGACTCGGCGAGGCGACCGCGCGCGCACTGTCCGCGGCCGGCGCCAACGTCGTTCTGGCCGATCTGAACCAGGAGCGCGGCGAGGCGCTCGCGGCCGAGCTCGGCGACGGCGCCCGCTTCGTGGCGACCGACGTCACCGACGAGGTCGCGGTCGGCAGGGCGATCGCCACCGCCCGTGACGATTTCGGCGGCCTGAACGGCGCGGTCAGTTGCGCCGGAGTCGGCGATCCCGCGAAGGTGCTCGGCAAGCACGGCCCCCATCCGCTCGAGCTTTTCCGGAAGGTGATCACGATCAATCTGATCGGCACCTTCAACGTGCTGCGTCTCGCCGCCGAGGCGATCGCCGAGAGCGAGCCCGACGCCGAGGGCGAGCGCGGCGTGATCGTCAACACCGCCTCGGTCGCCGCGTTCGAGGGCCAGATCGGCCAGGCGGCCTACGCTGCGTCCAAGGGCGGCGTAGTCGGCCTCACGCTGCCGGCCGCCCGCGAGCTGGCGCGCCACGGGATCCGCGTGGTGACCATCGCGCCCGGGCTGTTCGACACGCCGCTGATGGCGGGCCTACCCGAGGCGGCGCGCGAGTCGCTGGGCCAGCAGGTGCCGTTCCCGTCGCGTCTCGGTCGGCCGCAGGAGTACGCCGATCTGGTGGTGCACGTCGTCGCCAACCGAATGCTCAACGGTGAGGTGATCCGGCTGGATGGGGCGATTCGGATGGCGCCGCGGTAGGGGTGTTGGACAAGGGGAGAGCCCTCCCCTTAGACCCCTCCTGAGTGTCTGACAAGGGGAGAGCCCTCCCCTCAAACCCCTCCGATCGGGCCGGGTCGGTTGTGGATCGTGGCTGGGATGGGGCGTGACGATCCGGCTCTGTGAGGGATCGGTAGAACGATCGAGGCTCTCGGACCGCCCTTGACCCACGAGACGGCATGCCGGCCTCCGATCGTGTCGCAGGTCAGATCGGGGCCAACCGCCTCCAGCTACCCCCACCAATAGGAGGGGTCTAAGGGGAGGGCTCTCCCCTTGTCAGACACTCAGGAGGGCTCTCCCCTTGTTTAATCCTCGCTCGAGATCGAGATCTTGAAGCCGTCGGGGTCGATCACCGCGAAGTCGCGGGCGCCCCAGGGCTGATCGGTGGGTGGCTGGATGAGCTCACCGCCGCGCGCGCCGATCTGCGCCGCCAGTTCGTCCACGTCCTGGGTGGTCGTGCAGTAGATGCGTAGACCGAGCCCCTTCAGACGGTCACGACCCTGGGCGAAATCGTCCTGGCTCAAGACGAACTGGACGGCGCCGGCCTTCATCTCGACGCCCTTTAGCTCGCCCTCCATTCGATACTCCTCCGCGACGATAAACCCCATGACGTCCCGATACCAGGCGACGCTGGCTTCGAGATCGTTCGCCGTGATCGCCGGCATCGCCAGTCGCAGTCGCAACGTTTCCGGTTGCTTTCGATCCTTCATTTGGCACCTCCGGGTCCATCCGAGATTGGCTATGGACCGACTCTAGCAGGCACCCGGGCGCTCCGAGGAGCCGACTCAGTCGAGCCAGGAGACCAGATCACCGACCTCCATCGTGGCGTCATCCAACACCTCACCGCAGGCGCCGCCGCGCCAGTCGTCACGCAGGGCATCCTGAAGGCCGGCCTGCGCCTCCTCCATCTGCCGGCACGGCTTGCACTCGGTGTGGATCCGGATCCGGCACTCGCCGACCTGGAGGGTCCGGCCGCGCTTGTCGACGAAATCGATTCCCGAGAGCAGGAGGTTCGCGCGTCGTACGCTCGGATCCACGTCGACGCCCAGCTCCGAGCGCACGGTCTGCCACTTGTCGGCGGAGAGCAGGATCACCTGGCGCTTGCCGCCCTGATTCGCGTTGCCCTCCAGCCCCTTGCCGGCAACCGCCGCGGCGCTGGCAACAGGGTCCATCGGACCGCCTTTGAACCGCTTGATCCAGATCGCCTCGACTCGTCCGTCCGCTTCGCTCATACTTCCGCCTCCGCGATGGCCAACAGTCACAGAGAGTTGATCATTCCAGTCAGCGAGAAGGTCGGCAAGGTCTCGGCGCTGATCGACCGGCCGATGGAGCCGCGGTCCATGCTTGTCATCGGCCATGGTGCCGGCGCCGGCATGCGGCACCGGTTTCTCGAATCGCTGGTCGAGCGACTCAACGCGCGCTCGATCGCGACCCTGCGCTATCAATTTCCCTACATGGAGCAGGGGCGCAAGCGGCCCGATCATCAGTCGCGTCTGCTGCCCACGGGGCGCGCGGCGGTCCGGACCGCCCGCGAGGTCGCCGGCGAGCTGCCCCTGTTCGCCGGCGGCAAGTCGATGGGCGGCCGGATGACCTCGTTGGCCGCCGCCAAGGAGCCTCTCGAGGGCGTCCGTGCTCTGGTTTTCTTCGGTTTTCCGCTACACGCCCCGGGTCGGGACGGCAGTGAGCGCGCCGAGCATCTGACGGCCGTCGACGTACCGATGCTGTTCCTTCAGGGAACCCGTGACCGGCTCGCTCGGCTCGACCTGCTCGAGCCGGTATGCGCCAGCTTGGACGGGCGCGCGACGCTGCACGTCGTCGACGGCGGCGACCACTCGTTCCACGTCCTCAAACGCTCCGGGCGAACGGACGACGACGCGCTCGACGAGCTGGCCGAGCGCACCGCGACGTGGACCCGCGAGTTGATCTGATCGGCGCCGTGCGCGGCCGGGCTACGCGCGCTTGATCAGGCCGACAAGCAACAGCAGCACCACCGCGCCGATCATCGCGGTGAGGATCGCGCCGACGATGCCGCCCCCCAGCGATACGCCGAGCGCGCTGAACAGGTAGCCGCCAACCACGGCGCCGATGATACCGACGACGATGTTGCCCAGGAGGCCGAAGCCACGGCCCTTCATCAACTGTCCCGCCAGCCAACCGGCGACGGCTCCCACCACCAACATCCAGACGAGCCCTTCCATGCTCCTGCCTCCGTTCGGGTTGCGCTGCACGGCCGGACCCTCCCGACCGCCGTGAAAAGCAAACTGAATTGAACCTGGAGACTGTAGCAGGAGAGCCGCCACCGTCAGCGTGGCGGCTACGGGCGCCAGCTCAACGACACGCCGAGCGAGCGCTCAGCGGCCGGCGTCACGTCGCTGTCCGCGGAGTTGAAGTACTCCTCGTCGAACAGGTTGCGGGCGCTCACCGCCACGGTCAGGTCGTCCGCGAGTGCATACGACACCGAGCTCGACAGGAGGTTGACCGACGGGATCGGCTTCTCGCCGCTGCCGAAGTCGCTCTTGCTCGAACGATTCTCGAGCCTGCCGTCCCAGCGCCACTTGCCGCGTGACCAGCGACCGGTGACGAAGACGCTGTCGGCGGGCACGTCGGCGAGCGGTGTGCCGAGCTTGTCGCGGCCCTCGATCGAATGACCACCGAAGCCGACGCCCCATTCCGAGTCGAGTTGATAGAAGCCCTCGAGCTCGACGCCTTCGATGGTACCGGCGGTCAGGTTGACGAAGGTCAACCGGTCCGGGGCGACCTCGATGCGCTCGATGTAGTCGTCGATCTCGTTGCGAAACAGATAGCCCGAGACGAATAGCTTGCGCCCGTACCAGCGTAGTCCGGTATCGACGTTGAGCGAGCGCTCGGGATCGAGCGTGGGGTTGCCGGTCACGAAGCCGCGGCCGGTGGTGCCGGTGAAAAAGCGCTCGCTCAGCGAGGGGAAGCGCAGCCCGGTGCCCGCGTTGGCGACCAGCTCGAAGCCGGCGCCGAGCGGCGCCACGATGCCGGCGAATCCGGTGAGCGCGCCGTCGTCGGTACCGCTCACACCGCCGTTCTCCTGTTGCTGGAAGGCGTATCGACCCCCGGCGAGCAGGGTGACGCTGCCGACGTGCCACTCCAACGCGCCGTACGCGCCCGCTTCGTCCTCCTGGGCGCCATCGAGGGTCTGCTGGAGGTCGGTGAGCCCGAGCGCGCCGTCGACGATCGCCTCGTTGGTCTCGCGCGCGTCGACCGACCGACGGCCGAAGTAATCGACGCCGAAGCGCAGCGACGTGTCGGCGCTCGGTTGGATCCGCCTGTGCCAGTTGAGCCCGAGATCGAAGGCGTCGTTGCGCACGGTGTCCACCCGGCCATCGGCGCGGCTCACGCGGGTCTCGAGGTCGTTCGGATGCGCATAGGCCGAGAGCTCCCAGCCGTCGGCCGAGCTCACCCGGAAGCGCACCAGCCCGTGCATCTCGTCCGGGTAGGTCGTGACTTGGTCCGGGAAGTCGACGTTCGCTTTCTGGATGTCAGTGCCGACCGAGCCCACCGCCAAGAGCTCGAAGTCGAGGTCGCCGCGCACCCAGCTCCGGCCCAGGGTTGCCGACGTCTGGCGGAAAGCGGCGTTGAGCTCCTGACCTCCCGGGGTCGCGGAGTTGCCGGCGTCGCGATGAGCGAGGCCGAAGCTCCAGTCGCCATCGCCCCAGCCGATCATCTGGTGCAGCTCGTCGCCGCGCGTGTCGAAGCCGCTGCGCACCGTCCAGCCCTGGTAGCTGTCCGGGAACAGCTGGATGACCCCGCCGAGCGCGCCGGAGCCGTAGTAGGTCGACGACGGGCCCCGCACCACGTCGGCGGTACCGATCAGCAGGGGATCGATGAACGACGCCGAAACCCCCGCCCGCCGCTCGCTGACGATCCGCATGCCCGACACCAGGGTCATCACTCGCAGCCGCGACACACCACGCACCGAGTACGTCTGGAAGATGCCGCCCTGGCCGTTCTCGGCGACGCCGGGCGTCTCGGCCACGAACTCGGTCAGCGTATTGGGCGGCGCCGCCGAGAGAGATGGATCGATGACGCTGATCGCCACGCTCACCGGCGCGAAGTTCTCCTCGCCCGGATTGGCGCTGACGGCGATCGTCTCGTAGAGCTCCTGCTTGGATTCGAGCGCGATCTCGACCGCCGTGGATCCGTCTTCGACGCGCAGCCGGAGCTCGACGAACCGCTGATGGGTCACCAACAGCTCGACCGGGAGCTCGGCGGCAGGCAGGGTGAACCAGCCCTTGGCGTCCGTGTAGTCGGACATAGCGTCACCCACGACCCGGACCCGCGCGTGCTCGATCGGCATTCCGGAGGCGCTCATGACCCGTCCCTCCACCCCGGCGAGGGCGGCGGACGCTACAGCAGCGAGGACGAGGAAGACGAGCGGTTTCTGAGGCATGAGGTCACGGCGACGAGGCGTTTTACCATGCGATTTGCGTGCCGGTCCAGGTGGTTGTTCACACCCGCGCCGGCGGTTGACCACGTACAATCGGCCGGTGCTTGCCCCCTCCGTCGAGCTGATCGGCGTCTGCAAGTCCTATGGCCGGTTTCGGGCAGTGGACGAGCTTTCGCTGCAGGTCTCAGGTGGCGCGATCTTCGGGCTCCTCGGCCCGAACGGCGCCGGCAAGACCACCACGATCCGGATGATCATGGACATCATCGCGCCGGATCGCGGCGAGGTCCGCCTCTTCGGCCGGCCGCGGGCGGCCGAAGACCTGCTCCGGATCGGCTATCTACCCGAGGAGCGCGGTCTCTACCGCAAGATGACGGTCGGCGATCAGCTGGTGTTCCTGGGCCGCCTGCGTGGCCTCAGCCGGCGCGACGCCGACGCGGCGACCACGCTCTGGCTCGAGCGCGTCGGCCTCGCCTCGTGGCGTCGCAAGAAGGTCGAGGAGCTCTCGAAAGGGATGCAGCAGAAGATCCAGCTGGTCGGTACGGTGCTGCACGAGCCCGACATCCTGATCCTCGACGAGCCGTTCTCGGGCCTCGATCCGATCAACCAGGGCCTCTTCAAGGACCTGCTCGCGGATTATCGCCGCGGCGGCCGCACCGTGATCTTCTCGACCCACATCATGGAGCAGGCGGAGAAGCTGTGCGACGAGATCTGCCTGATCTCCGGTGGCAAGACGATCCTGTCCGGCCCGCTCGACGAGGTGAAGCGCCGCCACGGCGGTCGTGCCTATCGTCTCGAAGCCAGCGGCGAGCTGGACCGCGCGGCCGACGTGCCCGGAGTCGAGACCGCCCTGGTCCTGGATGGCTCGGTCAAGCTGATACTCGAGCCGGAGGCCGAGGGCGCGGCGGTCCTGCGCGAGCTGGTCGGCTTCCTGGCGGTCACCGAGTTTCGCTCCGAGGAGCCCAGCCTGGAAGAGATCTTCATTCGATCGGTGCAAGATGCGAGCTGAGAACGTGTGGGTGATCGCCACCCGCGAGTACCTGGCGCGCATCCGGACGAAGGGATTCTGGATCGCGACCATCGGCCTGCCGGTGCTGATGGCGGCGGTGCTGATCCTGCCGGCGCTGCTTCTGACCCGCACCACCAGCGCCCATCGCCTGGTGATCGTCGACACCACCGGCGAGCTGGGAGAGGCGCTGATCGCCGAGCTGAGGGACGATTCAGAGTTCCGAAAGGCGCTCGATCAGCTCGACGAGACCCTCGACGGGGTCGACACCTCGGCGCTCGATGACAAGCTCCAGGGCTTCGTGCCACTGCTCGAGGCGCCGGACGCCGACCTCGAGCGGCAGCGCGCCGAGCTCGACCAGCGCATCATGACGGGTGAGATCGACGCCTGGGTCTGGATCAGCGAGCAGGGGCTTGCCGAGGACCGGATCGAGTACCACGCCGAGAGCGTCTCCAACTTCGTCACCCAGGAGCGTCTCGGGCGCGCGGCTTCATCGGTGATTCGGTCCTTCCGGCTCGCCGACGCCGGGCTGGACGTAGAGCAGATCGAGCGGCTCCAGCGCTCGGTGAGTCTGACGACCCTGAGAGTCACCGAGGCAGGCAGTCGGGAACAGAGTGCGGCCACCGGAGTGATGCTCGCCTACACCCTCTTCTTCATGCTCTACATCTCGATCCTGGTCTACGGCCAGCAGGTGATGCTGGGCGTGATCGAAGAGAAAAGCTCACGAATCGTCGAAGTGATCGTCGCCACCACCCGACCGGTCGAGCTGATGATGGGCAAGCTCGCCGGCATCTGCTGCGTCGCCCTCACCCAACTCGCCATCTGGCTCGGAACCGTCGCGCTGCTCACCCTGCCGCCGGTGGTCGCGCGGCTCGGAGCCCTGCCGGAAGGCATCGACATCCCGACACTGGACCCCTGGCTCGTGGTCCACTTCTTCGCCTTCTTCATCCTCGGGTTCATCCTGTTCTCGAGCTTCTACGGCTCGGTCGGTGCGGCCTTCAACAACATCCAGGAAGCCCAGCAGTTCGCGGGAATCGGCGCGATCTTCGCCGTCGCCCCGATGCTGCTGTTCTGGATGGTGCTCAACGACCCGGACTCGAGCCTCTCGGTGGTCGCTTCGTTGATCCCGTTCTTCACACCGCTCCTGATGCTGCTGCGCCTGGCGGTCAAGGCGCCGCCCTGGTGGCAGGTCGCGCTCGGCTACGCCTTGACCGTGTCGCTGGCGCTGGCGACCATCTGGCTCTCAGCCCGGATCTACCGGGTCGGGATCCTGATGTACGGCAAGAAGCCGTCGCTGCCCGAGATCTGGCGCTGGATTCGCTACAGCTGAGCGGCGTGCCGCCGGTCAGACGCTGAAGGCCGGGGTCAGCGGGATCGGCTCGATGCCGGAATCGGCCAGGCTTTGGAGCGCGACGGCCCAGGTCTCTCTCGCGCTTCCCGACGCGAACGAGACCCCGGCCTTGTAGACCGGCATCCGCTCGGCGCCCTGGGTGCCGGCAGTGCCGGCGAACCTGCACCACTCGACCCTGCCCGGAAGGCCCAGGCTCTTGCGGCCGATCTGCACGCGAAACACGTAATCGGCGCCGACCCGCAGCTGCTCGTTCGCCTCGACGCCCATACCCGAGTCGCTCACGTCGAGCACCGCCGCACCGATGGGAAACTCGACCGCGATGTCGCGCGTGGCGTAGCGCTGCGCGGCTCGACCCTCTTCGCCCGCTCTTACCCTCTCAACTCTGTTCCTGCTCAAGACCAAACCTCCAGAAGAGATAGTTAGCGAGTCGAGTCGAGCGCCGTCCGGTCGGAGCGGACACTCCAGGAGTAGCCATCGGTCGCCAGATGAGCGGCCGTCGCGACCCGCTTGCGCTCGAAGTCGGGGCTCGAAGCCTGACTCCAAACGAAACCGTCGCTCTCGGCGATGGCGATGCCCTTCGGTCGTTCCGACGACTTGGCGGCCTGCGCGGACCCCCGGGACGAGTCGGCCAGGGGCTCTTGGTGTGGAATCAGTAGGAAGAGAATCGCCAGCGCGGCAGCTTGGACCGTTTTCATGTCGAGGTCTCCTGACGGCGTAGACAGGAGCAAAGGGAGTGCCATGCACATCGGTCAATGTTTCGACCCTCCGTTACGGCGCGAGAGATCCAGCGCAGTCGCTCCCGAACCGGGCGAGACCCAGTGAATCCCCTGCTCGCCCACCCACCGGAGCCTGAGACCGCGGGCGCCAGGAGACAACCCGCGGCCGCAAAGCGCGGGCTCGATCCGCCATAATTTCGGCGCTCGCCGCCGGGAAACCGGCGCGGCGGCCACCGATCTTTACCGATAAGCTCAGGCGATATGCGTATCGCCACCTGGAACATCAACGGGCTCCGCGCCCGCCTCGACTTCGTGCTCCATTGGCTCGAGGCCCGCGAGCCCGACCTGGTCGGGCTTCAGGAGCTCAAGCTCACCGACGAGCAATTCCCCCACGACGCCTTCGCCGAGATCGGCTACGCCGCGGCGACGCACGGCCAGAAGGCCTGGAACGGCGTCGCGGTCCTCGCGCGCGGACCGATCGACATCCGGCAGCAGGGCCTGCCCGGACAGGACGAGATGGGCGCCAGGCTCCTGACCGTGGACAGCCACGAGATCTCGTTCACCACGGTCTACGTCCCGAACGGCAAGGAGCTCGAGCACGAGGACTATCCGCGCAAGCTCGCCTGGCTGGAAGCCCTGCGCAGCCATCTCGACGAGGAACTCGAGGCCGACCAGCCGGCGATCCTGTGCGGCGACTTCAATATCTGCCCGGCGCCGATCGACAGCTGGAACGAAAAAGCTCTCGCCGGCAAGATCTTCCATACCGACGAGGAGCGCGCCCGTTTCCAGGCGCTGCTCGACTGGGGTCTCCTCGATCTCTTCCGCGAGCTCAACCCGGAGAACCAGAACTTCTCCTGGTGGGACTACCGGGGCGGCGCCTTCCACCGCGGCATGGGCCTGCGCATCGACTTCCTGCTCGGCACCCCGTCGATCCTCGAGCGCGTGCGCTCGGTCGAGACCGATCGCGACTACCGCAAGAAGAAGGACGGCCTGACGGCGTCGGATCACGCGCCGGTGATCGCGGAGCTGGATTGATCCACCTCTAGCGCAAGCGTAGATCCCGGACCACCCTCAGCACGCCCTCGGCATCGGGCGAGATCGGCCGGATCGTCGCCCAGGTCGGGTTGGCGCCGGCGTCGCGCCCACGCGCGCCGAGCAGCGGGTCGCCCTCGAAGTTGAGAGTGAAGCTCTGGCGCGAGATCCCCGGACCCCACACCCGGTAGTGGACGTGGGCCGGCGGTCCGCCGGTCGCGTAGTGGCCCGGCCGGACGGTCTCGAACCGGTAGCGGCCGTCGCCGTCGGTCAGCACGAGACCGCACAAGCGCGCGTTCGACTCGTCCATGCCGCCCGGCGAGTAGTAGCCGGCATCGTCGGTCTGGAACACGAACACGGTCGCTCCGGCGACCGGCGTCACGCCGTCGGCCGCGAGCACCCGTCCGGTGACGACCATCGGCGTGCCCGGCTCGCTCTCGGGAGCGATCCGGAGCGACCAGCCGGTCGGCTGCTGGCCGCGGCAGTCGCCGCGGTTCTGGGCGGAGGCGGGGGCGGCGACGCCGATCGCGAACACCAGAGCGAAGATCGACGAGCTCAGGCGACGCCCGACGCCGGTCGCCGCGGCCGGATCGGTCGGAGAGCAAGCCTTCTCGATACGGTTTGTAGGAAGCCTCATAACCCTGTGTACGTCGAAACTACATGCTAGGTTGAGCCGCGTGACGGGACGACCGACGACCTTCCCGCTCGAGCTGTCGCGCGCAGAGATGAAGCGACTCGTGGACGCGGCGATGGAGCGCATCTTCGAGCACATCGACTCGCTTCCCGATCAGCCGGCGGCGGACCTCGAGGGGGCGACCGCGCTCGCGCGCTCGGTCGCCGAGCCCGAGCCGCCCGAGAGCGGCGTACCGTTCGAGCAACTGCTCGACCTGATCTTCGACCGCCTGGCCGAGAAGAGCTTCAACACCATCGGTCCCGGATTCGTCGCCTACATCCCCGGCGGCGGGCTCTTTCACGCCGCGGTCGCCGATCTGATCGCCGACTCCATCAACCGGTACATCACCGTTTTCGCGGCGGCCCCGGGTCTCGTGCAGCTCGAGATCAACGTCATCAACTGGCTCAAGCGGATGGTCGGCTTCCCCGCCGACGCCGGCGGCTTCCTGACCAGCGGCGGCTCGCTCGCCAACTTCAGCGCTCTGGCGACAGCCCGGCGCGAGAAGCTGCCCGAGAACTTCCTGGACGGCGTCCTCTACGTCTCCGACCAGATCCACCATTCGATCGACAAGGCCGCGGCGCTGGCCGGCTTCCCGGCGCGCGCCGTCCGGCAGATCGGCGTCGACGAGCGGTTCCGGATTCGAATCGACGAGCTCGAGCAGGCGATCGCGACCGACCTCGAACGCGGACTGAGACCGTTTCTGATCGTCGGCAGCGCGGGCACCACCAACACGGGCGCGGTCGACGACCTGCCGGAGCTCTCTCGAGTCGCGCGTGAGCACTCGCTCTGGCTCCACGTCGACGGCGCCTACGGCGGCTTCTTCGCGCTCACGGAGCGCGGTCGGACCGCGCTCCGTGGACTCTCGGAAGCCGACTCGGTCACCCTCGACCCGCACAAGGGGCTGTTTCTGCCCTACGGCACCGGCGGCCTGCTGGTGCGTGACGGCGAAGCCCTCAAACGGGCGCACCAGCTGCGCGGCGAGTACATGCTGCCGCCCGAGGAGTCTCCCGACCTGGTGGACTTCTGCGACATCTCGCCCGAGCTGTCGCGCGACTTCCGCGGCCTGCGCGTCTGGCTGCCGATCAAGATGCATGGGCTCGCCGCGTTCCGTGAGGCGCTGGACGAGAAGCTCGACCTGGCGCACTGGGCAACCGACGAGCTGCGACAGATTCCGGGCATCGAAATCGTCGCTGAGCCCCAGCTGTCGTTGCTCGCGTTCCGCCTGGCGCCCGACGGCTACGATCCGGAGCGACTCGACGAGCTGAACCGCGAGTTGATGGACCGCATCAACGCGCGCCAGCGCGTCTTCCTGACCGGCACCCGGCTCGACCTGGGGTTCGTGTTGCGGATCTGCATTCTGAGCTTCCGCACCCACCGCGACCGGATGGAGATGGGGCTCGAGGACATTCGGGCGGCGGTCGGCGAGCTCCGCTAGGGGGACCGAGCACTAGCAGGAGACTCGCGGTACAACCGGGTCCCTCTGCTCTGAGCCGCAGACGTCCCACGAGGCGGCCGCGCGTATACTTGTGTGGAAGCACGATCAACAGCAAGTTCGAACGCAGCTGCGGCCGGGAGACCGGCGGTGGACCAAAACTCGCATCGGCGCCCGTCTAACCAAGGAAGATGATCGATATCCTGCCTCATCTGCCAGTCGTCATTCTCGCGCTCGGGGTGCTGGTCATCGGCGGCCTCGCGCTCCGTTCGTCACGTGGACCCAAGCCGGTAGTCTTTCTGAGCTCGACGAGCGAGTTCGAGACGATCAGCCCCAAGCTTGTGACGTGGATCAGGGAACTGGGTGACTACGATCCCTGGTGGTATAAGCAGAACGATGCCACCGAGGAGATCATCGAAAAGACGATCTCGCTCAGTCGCTTCTTCGTTCTACTTCTTGGACACACGTTCGGCGCCAACTGGAGGAAGAGCGATCGCTCGATTGTTCAGCGCGAGTTCGAGCTGGCACTAGAGAACATTCCGATCCACGCCGTGCGCGCCTTTGTTAGGAATCCACCTGCCGGACCAATCGACCCGAGGCAGCAGCGCTTCATCAAGTCGATTCGGGACTACGGCACCAAGATAAGAAGCAGGGAGTGGAGCTCCGACGAGAAGCTCTACAAGCGAGTCGTCGAGGCGCTTTCACGTGCGCAGGAGACCTACCAGAAACTGCACGTAGAACGCGCCCGCCGGCTCAACCGGTTCATCTTCCTGCCTATGCTCGTTGTCACCGGTGCTCTTTCCGCCGGCAGCTATTACGGCGTGGGGGGCACCTTCGCGAGCCAACCGATTACGTTCGGCGTATTCGGCGTCGTCGCTCTCGCAACAGCCGGTTTCAACATCTTCCATAGCCAGGAGCACTAGCGATGGCCGACACGTCTGAGATCTCGAAAGCCGCAGCTGCCGAAGAGGACGAGACTCGACGGCGCTTCGAGCAGCTGGAGCGCCGTCAAGCCCGTCAGCGGCGGCTCCGCCTGCTCCTATGGCTCTTGCCGCTCGCGCTGGCTCTGCTCCTTCTGCTGCTCGCCGAGAACGAGGCCACTCTGGTCGAGGAGGGAGTCCAGGCAGCAGCTCCGTTCAAGAACCTACAACGAGAGGTCGGGGACACGAAGACGGACTTGACCACTCTCGGCTTGGCCCTGGGAAGCCTCGAACGACTGCCTCCGGCGGGCACGATTGGAGAAACCCCAACCGCCGGTCGAGCGCCCGCCTCGGTCGTAGACGTCCTCGACTTCCACGCCAAGAGACTCGAACAGCTGGAATCGGAGCAGCAGCCTGCCGCTCCTGAGTCTGAACCGACACCAGCACCAGGGCCAGCTCACCCACCCTTCGAAGACGCGGCGGAGACGCATCAGCAGCTCGCGAGCGACATCGCGGCCAGCGGCGAGAGGCTCGAGGAGATGGCGCGCGAGCTCGCGACTCTGAGCTCCGCGGCCGATCTTACGAACCGACTGCAGGGGAGCCTCGACGCCGCCAACGAGAGCCTCTCGGAGATCCACCTACGCATCGAGCGATTGGAGCGGGAGGGCTCATACAGATCCTTGACTGTGCGTGAGAAAGAGGTCGCGGCGGTCTTGACACTTGGACTCAGAATCGCTCCGGGAACGGTCGATCGTCACGGCGTCCTACCGCAGTTCTCGATCACGACGCGCGGCGGTGAGGCGGTCTCGACACTTCAGCCGAGCGTGGAGCTCAACAAGGAAAACTCGTTCAGGCTCGACGACTGCTCCTACACCTTCGAGGTGACACGTCACAAGAAGTCATGGTTCTTCGACGACTACCTCGATATCGAGCTCGTGCGCTCGTGCGGATCCTGAGCGGCCTAGATGATCAAGGGCGGGTCCGAAGTCCCGCCAGGCGTTCGCGGTAGCGCTCGACGGCCACGCGGACCCCTTCGAGGTCTTCGGAGAGCAGCTCGCCGCCCTCGACCAGCACCCGACCATCCACGATCACGGTCTCGACGTCCGCGGATTTGGTCGAATAGACCAACGTCGAATAGGGATCGTAGATCGGCTGCTGGTGCAGGCCGCGCGGATCGACGACGATCAGGTCCGCCCGCTTGCCGACCTCGAGCGAACCGATATCCGCTTCCATTCCCAGGGCGCGCGCGCCACCGATGGTGGCCATCGTCAGCGCCTCCTCGGCGCTCACGACGGTCGGATCGGACTTGATCACTTTGTGCAGCTTGGCGGCGGTGTCGATCTCCTCCCAGAGGTCGAGATCGTTGTTCGAAGCCGGACCGTCCGTCCCCAGCCCCACGGCGATCCCCGCCGCGAGCATCTCGGGCACCGGGGCGACGCCCGCCGCGACCTTCATGTTCGACTGCGGACAGTGCGCCACGCCCACGCCGCGCTCGGCGAGCAGCTCGATCTCGCTCGGGCTCGGCCAGACGACGTGATTGGCGATCATCCGGTCGTCGAGAATCCCGAGATGATCGACGTATTCGACCGGGCGCATCCCGGTGCGCTCGAGGATCTCGTCGACCTCGGACATGTCCTCGGCCAGATGCAGGATCAGCGGTACGTCGTGGCGGACGGCCAGCTCGTGCGCCGCCTGCAGGTGCTCCGCCGAGACCGTGTAGGGCGCGTGCGGCGCCACCGCGGGGGTGATCCGGTCGTGGCCCTTCCAGCGCACCAGGAAGCGCTCGGTGTAGGCGATCGCGTCTTCCCAGCTCTTGTTGTCGGGCGCCGGGAAGTCGATCAGCGACTCTCCGACCACCGCTCGGGCGCCGCAGCGCTCGGCCTCCTCGGCGATCACGTCCTCGAAGTAGTACATGTCGACGAAGGTGGTCGTGCCGCCACGCAGCATCTCCAAGCAGCCGAGCCGCGTGCCCCAACGCACGAACTCCTCGTCGACGTACTCGGCTTCGGCCGGGAAGATCACGTCCTCGAGCCACTCCTTGAGCGGCAGATCGTCCGCCAATCCCCGGAACAGGGCCATCGGCACGTGGGTGTGGGTGTTGATCAATCCGGGCAGGACGATGCGTCCGTCGGCGGAGCGCACCTCCGCACCGGGGAAGCGCTCACCCAGATCAGCGGCGGTGCCCACCGCTTCGATCCGGCTGCCGCGGATGGCCACGGCGCCCGCCTCGATGACGGAGCCCTGACCGTCCATGGTGACTACCGTGCCGCCGCTCAGAAGCCAGACCCCGTCCGGCTGAGTCTCCCGGTCCGCGGCGGCGGGCGCCGACCCCTCGCCGCAGGACAAGACGAGGATCGCGCACGAGGCGACGACTGGCAGGAGTGTTGCGAACCGCATCGGGGCACCCGGTGAGGCCGCAAAGCGTACCAGGATTCTTTGACCGCCGAGGCGACCTGGACTACCCTGACGATCCAACTTCGAGGAGGGATCCATGTCCAATCGCCGAACCGTCGCCGCACTCGCTCTTTCCGGAATGGCCGTCTTGGCCGCACTCGCCGGCGCCCAACCCGCCGCTCCAGCCGATCAGATTCACGCCGCGGTGAGCCCCGCGCCCGAGGCGCTGCGAGCGACCGCGACCGTTCTGGGCTACGACCCGGAGGGCAAGATGATCGAGTTGCGCGCCGGCACCGGCGAGCTGGTCTGCCTCGCCGACGATCCAGCGGACGAGCGCTTCCACGTCGCCTGCTACCACCGCTCGCTGGCGCCGTTCATGACGCGCGGGCGAGAGCTCCGCGCCGAGGGGCTGGAGCGGGCCGACGTGGTCAGCACTCGTGGCGAGGAGATCGCCGCCGGCAAGCTCAGCTTCCCTTCCGCCCCGGCGACGCTCTACTCGCTCACCGGCCCGGCCGGCAGCTTCGACGCCGAGGCGCAGGTCGTGCGCGGCGGCAATCGTGTCTATTCGGTCTATGTCTCCTACGCGAACGCTGAGACCACCGGCCTGCCGACCCAGCCGATCAGCGAGGGAGGGCCGTGGCTGATGAACGCCGGCGAGCCGTGGGCGCACATCATGATGGTCCAGCCCTCCGACCCGCCGGCGGCGGACAGCGGCGACTGAGCCGATCGACCGATCCGCTCAGGAGGCGGCGCTGCGCTGCCACTCGGCGGGCCACTGGCCGTCGACCAGCCACTGTTCGGCGGCTGCCGCCGGCACCGGACGGGAGAAGTAGAACCCCTGCACCGCGTCGCAGCGCATTCCCTGCATGATCTCCAGGGTCTCCTGGTCCTCGATGCCCTCGGCGATCGTCTGGATGCGCAGAGCGCTGGCCATGTCGATGATCGCACGCACGATCTCGACGTCGCGGCCGCTCTGACCCAGGTGACTGATGAACGAGCGGTCGATCTTGAGGGTGTGGATCGGCAGCTGATGGAGATAGCTCAAGGATGAGTAGCCGGTACCGAAGTCGTCCAGTAGCACCCAGACACCACGGTCGTTGAGCTCGGTGAGCTTCTTGCTCGCCGCCGACAGGTCACGCAGAATCATGCCCTCGGTGATCTCGAGACGCAGCGCTCCGTCGGGCAGGCCCGACTCGTCCAGGAGCCCGCCCAGATACTCATAGAAGGTCGGCTGCTCGAGATCGGAGGCCGTGGCGTTGAAGCTCAGATAGAACGGGTCGTCCGGGAACCGTCGGCGCCATTCCACCGCCTGATCCGCCGTGCGTCGCATGACCCACCGGTTGATGTCCCACATCAGCCCGAGATCCTCGGCCAACGGCAGAAACCTCCCCGGGGCGAGCGTTCCCTCGAGCGGGTGGTTCCAGCGAATCAGGACCTCCATGCCTCGCAGCTCACCGCCGGCGGTCGCCACGATCGGCTGATAGTGGAGCTCGAACTCCTCACGCTCGATCGCGCGCCGCAGATCGGTTTCGAGCTGGACCACGGAGGCGACCTCGTCGCCCTTCTCGGGCTCGAAATGGACGGTGCAGCCGGGGCGGGTCGCCTTCGCCTGGTACATGGCCAGCTCCGCGTGGCGGAACACCTCACGGGCCCCCTCGTAGCCGGACTTCGCCAGCGAGATGCCGATACTGGCGGTGAGATAGACCTCCTTGTCGGCGGAGCTGAACGGCGTGGCCATCACCTCCAGAATCCGTTTCGCGCTGGCGTCCGCGGCCGCTTCGCTGTCGATGCCGTAGAGCAGCAGCCCAAACTTGTCGCCCCCGACCCGCGCCAGCGTATCGCCCGGGCGCACCGCGCTGTCCAGCCGCCGAGCAACCTCGGTCAACAGGGCGTCGCCGCGCTTCTCGCCCAGTGTCTCGTTGACTGAGCTGAAGCGATCGAGGCCCAGGATCAGAACGCAGAACTCAGAATCCTCCGCGGTCCTGACACGACCGAGTGCCCGTTCGATTCGGTGCACGAACTCCTTCTGATTCGGGAGCTCCGTCAACCGATCGTGGATCGCATTGAAGCTCGCCTGCTCGACCAGCCGCTGACGAAGCTCGGTCTCCTCGAGAACCCGCACACCGGCGGCGGCGAGCTCCTCATCGCGCACGCGCAGCTGGGCCGACATGTTCTCCCACCTGCGGGTCAGCTCGAAGGCTACGCCGGCAGCCACCAGCGCCAGGACGAGGGCGAGCGCGAGTCTTGTCGTTCTCGGATGCGGGGCCGGCATGCGCCGGCGGTCGGAGACCGCCAGCGTCCAGGAGCCGTCGTCCGAGGACACGGGCAGCTCGAAACCGCTGGAGCCGACCGGCTCGGACCAGCGGTGAACGAGGGTCCTCTCGCTGGACGCGAGATCGTCTATCCAGACCTCGTGCCCAAAGCCGCGCCGCGCCAGGTCAGCGACCCCCGAAACATCGATCAAAGCGCTCGCATCCACCGCGGCCGCTACCCTCGCACCGGTGTCACCGATCGGTCCGGTCAGCACGAAGACCATCGCTCGGTTGTCGGCCGAGTAGAGCACCCCGCTGCGCGGGCCGAGTGCGGGCGCCAGGGTCTCGAAGCCCCAGGGAGCGCCCAGCGCGAGGTGCGGGCACGAGTCCAGCAGTGTGCCCCGGGAATCGATGACCGCGCCGTGCACGGTCAACAGGTCGCGCTCCTCGGTCTCCGGCCACGATCGCTTGCCGACGATTCCGGGATCCGAATGTGAGGCCGCCCATCCTTCCGCGCGCGCTCTCAACAGGTCCAGCTGCCGCGCCAGGACCCGGGTCGCATCGAGGCCCGTCTCGACCGCCTCGGCCAGCTCCTGGGCACGCTCGCGATGCGACGCCGCGCGCGCGAACAGCATCGCCACCGACAGCGTCACGAGGAAGGCGATCAGCGCGGCAGCCAATCCGAGACGGTTCATCACGGCGCGCCCTTCTTCGGGCCGCGCAACGGTCGCTGCCAGGTCACGACCAGGGCGCGCCTGCGGATCGCCCCCTGCTCCGCCTGGCTCAGATAGAGCACCATGCGGTGGCGCTCGAAGATCGGCATCGAAAGGCCGGCGTAGACCTCCGAGTAGTCGGCCTCGGGCTCGAGACCGGCCACCACATTGGTGAGATCCGGAGTGCTGACACCGGTCGCGCCGCCGAAGAAGTAGTCGAGCGCCCGATCCACGTCGACCCGGATGGCGGCAATCCGGCTGTCCCAGTTGCCGGAGACCGACTCCAGATAGCTGAGTCGGATCGCGAGCGGGCGGGAGAACCGATAGCTGACGCCGGCCTCCAGCAGCACGCTTTCGAATCGATCGATGTCGTACGCCTGCACCTCGCCGAAGAGCGCCAGGCGCCCACCGAGCTCGACGCGGGTGAGACGAGAGCGCACCTTGCGGTAGTCGAACGACCGCCCGGCCTGCTCGCCTGCTCCGATCTCGACCGACGCCTGGCCGAAGAGATCGTCGGCCAAGGCCCCCCCCAAGCCACCCCTGACGTAGGTCCACTCGGAGCTGCCGATCGAGTTGGTCGAGGCACCGAGCGTCACGACCTCCTTTGGACTGCGTCGAACCCAGTCGAAGTCGGTTCCCCAGAGCTCCTCGCCGGCAACATTCTCGAGCCGAAGCGTCATCACCATCGACTGAGGGGCGTCGGTCGCTGGCGTTGTCTCTGCGCCCGCGTCAGCAAAACCGACGGCCGCAACGGCGCCCGCGCAGAGGATGGCAGTGACACGGCGAGCCGCGCTCATCGCTCCGCCTCGGCCAGGGTAATGATCGTCAGCTCGTCGCTCTCACCGGTGATTCCGGCCGCGGTGAGCTCAGCCGACCACTCCCGCTCGCCCAGGGTCACGCGGCGACGGCTTCGAACCTGAACTCCGAGCTGCCACCAGCCACCGGGCGCGCTCGAGCTCTCGAGAACCTCCGCGGCCGCGGCGCCGAAACAGAGGTCCGGGAACAGCTCCGCCGCGCGGGCGTTGAAATAGAGCAGCCGCTGGTCTGATCCAACCAGCAGGTACGACATCGGAGCGGCATCGAGCGCGCTCTTCAAGTAGTGCAGGTCGCTGACGTCGTGGAGCGTCACGTAGAGATAGTCGGTTCCCCGGTTGCGCAGCGGGAAGCAGTGCACCCGCGCCACCCGGGTCTCGGGCCCGACCCGGTAGACCGCGAACGGCACCTCGCCCGAGCCGTCGGCGAGCAGGCGCTCGATCACGTCCTGGTAGGTGAACCGCACGATCTCGAGAAAGCTCTTCGCGCCCAGGTCGTCCGGCTCGATCAACAGGCCGTCCATGAAGCCGTCGCTCGCTTGAGCGATCACCAGACTGTCGCGAAATATGAGAGCCGCCGGCTCGGGTGAGGCGCGCAGAACCGCCCCCGACAACCGCTCCTCCTCCTCGAGGGCGTGGCTCGACAGGGTGAGCCGCTCGTAGAGCTTGAGCAGCAGCGAGGAGATCGATTCGCTGGTCAGCGCCACCGTCACCAGCAGTAGCGAGAAGAAGACCAGAGAGACCATCAGATACCCGGGCTGCGCAGCGACCGACGGGAACGGATCCTGTCTGCCCGCGAGCTCGGACGGCGCCAGACTCAACAGCGGGCCCAGCGCCTCATAGCGGCTCAGGTACCAGCGCAGACCCGGCGAATCGACGATGGCGACGAAGCCGGTCGCCGCGATCGCCAGCAGGGCGACGCCGTAAGCGTGCCAGCGCAGGGTCAGCAGACCGGCGGCGACCACGGGCAGGACGAAGGCCAGCAGAAAGAGTGGGTTCTGCACGCTGCCGACCAGATGCCAGACCCAGGCGAGGAAGATCACCCCGACCATCTGCACCGCGACCATGACGGCCAGAACAAATCGCTGAGAGCGGATCCGATCGGTGAGATATGCGGTCCCGAGGTAGGCCACCGAATAGCCGAACAGGCTCCAGGCGACCACCCCCATATCGATGTCCAGCACACGCAGATACCAGGGGGTCCCGGTAGAGAGCAGGACCGCGATCAGGACCAGCAACCAGGAGGCGTCGAGCGCCCGCTTGCGCTCGTAGAGCGCCGGCAGACGATCGGACAGCAGCTGACCGCCGAGCTCGCTCATCCCGCCGGCCCCGGCGACGGCTCACGCAGGACGCCACGTAACGGCGCGTCGATGCCGTTGCCACGTGACGCGTTGTCGTCGAGGAACGGTTGGGCGCGGACGGAGCGCGAGTCGAGCGCCAGATAGTCGAGGATGCGCAGCGCGGCCGACCTGTTGCCGACCATGCGGTTGCCCCGCACGACCGGAGAGCCGCCGATGACGACCAGGCCGTCGATCCGATGATCGACCAAAGAGTTCTCCGACAGCGTGTCGGACCCGTCGTCGGCGAACACCGAGACGACACCGTAGCCGTTTTCGTAGAGCCGGTTGCCGTGGACGACACTCTTGCCGCCGCGGTTGAGCAGAATGCCCACCGCTTGGTTGTGGTCGATCTCGTTGTCGCTCAGCTCGAGACCGAAGGTCTCCACGGCGACCACCCCATTGCGCAATCCTCCCTGGATCCGGTTGCCGCGCACTCGAGCTCCGGATCCGAACAGAGAGAGCGCCGACTCCCGCGCACCGACGAAGTCGTTGTTCACGACGTGCAGCGGCACGTTGCCGGCGACCACGGAGATCTGATCGGCCGAGAAGGTGTTGCCCTCGATCGTCAGCGGCCTCCTGCTGTGACCCAACGGTGAAGCCAGAACCGCCCAGATCGCGGCCTCGCGATGGCCGCTGAAGCGATTGTCCGAGACGGTCACCCCGGCGGCGAAGTCCCTCATGACAATCCCGAGACCGGAACCCTCGAAGGTGCCTGAGCGAACCGCCAGATCGGCCGCCCGCGAGCCGACCAGAATGGCCGTACCACATTCGACGAAGTCGACCTGTTCGATCTTTACGCCCGGCTCGGTGACTACCACCGCCGCCTCCGGGCTGCCCACGAAACGGAGTTTGCTGAGTCGGCTGAACGGCGCGCTGATCTTCAGGACCGGGCCGCCTCCGAGCTCGCTGCCGTCGATCACCACCGTCTCTCGCCTGCCTTCGATCACGACACCGTGACTGTTGACGACCGCCGGCAACGGCGTGCGCACCTCGATCCGCGGCACGGCCAGGACGATCAACGCTCGGTGCGAAAGGCGATCGGCTTCGAACAGAGCCTCCCGCAGAGTGCTGGGACCGCGATCCCGCGAGCTGGTCACCAACAGCTCGACCGCTGTGCGGGGCTCCACCGACGGCCGAAGCACCCGGATGCGCGCTTCGAGCAACGCCACCAGGCCGAGCAGAGCCACCACGCTCACTAGAGCTGCGTCACGCCGACGATTTCTCACTTCTCGCCTCGAGGCTCGAGCACGATCACCTTGTGCCACGAGGGGGCGACCAGCCTGCGGCCCAGGAGCGCATCGACCGGCAGCGAACCCAGGGTCAGCAGGGCCAGAATCGTCTTCGACAGAGCGCGCGGCAGACGCCGATAGTAGGGCAGGAACTGGACCTTCAGCGGCATCGGGTCGACACCACCCAGCGCAACCAGATCGAAGCCCGCGACGCTCCAGAGGGCGCGATAGTCCTCGAGCGTCCGGGCGGTGAAGATGTCCGAATCGCAACGGCTCACTCGACGGGTCGGCGCCGCTTCGAGCAGGACCAACTTGCCGTCGACAGCGAGATGCGAGCGGATCCGCTCCAGCGCGGTGCGCACTCGCTCACCGTCGAGGATGTGCTGCAGGACGGTAACGCCGAGGGCGAAGTCGTAGGTCTCTCCAAGGTCGAGGGTCGCCAGGTCTCCGACCTCGAACCGGCAGCGCGACTCGAGCCGGGCGCCGGCCGTCCGGCGCTCGGCCTCGGCGACCATGAATGCGCTCAGATCGACGCCGGTGACTCTTGCGCCGCGCGTCGCCAGAGCTCGACTCCACCGGCCGATACCGCACCCGAGATCGAGCGCCCTGGTCCCGGGCTCGACCCGCAACCATCGGCGCAACGCCAGCCTCTGGCTCCACTCGATCGCGCGGTTGTAGAACTCGGGCATTCCGTAGGAGCAGACCGCCCTGAGCCCCGCGCCTTCGCCGGCAAACCTACGCGCCCGACGCTCCCAATAGACCTCCGCCGGCAGTGAGCTCATCCCTCCTCCTCGATCAGCGCGCCTCGAACCTCGCTGCGCAGCGACCCTTCGTCCTGGTAGTGATCCTTGAACAGCCGCACGCCGATCGTGCGCAGGCAGAGCCAGTTCAGATACCCGACCGCGGTCGGAATCGCCAAGCCGAGGGCGTAGAACATGTAGAGCGGCACGGCGCCGACGAGCTCCAGGCGAGAGCCACGCGGAACCGCGGTCGTCAGCACCAGGATGGTGAGCAGGAGGTAGTGAACGTAGATCACGACGAACAGCGACGGAGGCACGCGCATCAGCTCCGGGAGGCCGTCGTAGCTGACCAGCTGCGCCACTCCATTCAGGAGACTCAGGCCGACACCCACCGTCGCCGCGAGCCGCAGCGGTTGCAGCAGGATCGAGACCAGCCCGAAGTAGCCCAGGAACTGGTAGGCGGCGTAGGGTCCGCGCGACGCCGCCTTGCAGACCTCCGAGAAGCGGAGCGCATAGGCTCGAATCAGACCGTAGGCCCACCCGACCCGTTGAGAGAACAGGCCCGCGAGCGTCTCCTCTCCATCCGTTTCGACCTCCAGGCGACCGTCGTACGAGAGCCGCTCGCCGGCGCCCAACAGCAGCAGGGAGAGCTCGAGATCCTCGGCATAGACCGAGAGCGAGTGCTGCTCGAGAGCACGCTCGAGGGGCTCCCGTTGATAGACGGCGATCCCGGAGCTCACCGCCGCATCGCCCAGGCTGCGTCGCCCCACCTCCAACGCCATGAAGTACTCGAGGCGTTGGAACGTGGTCAGCACGCCGCTCTGACCGACGCTGATCAGCGGCGTCACCCCGGCGGCGCCCGAGCGCTGCAGATCGAAGATCACGCTCTCCAGCGCTCCCTCGCCATTGCCGGTCCAACCGATCGGACGAATGTCCGGGTCGAGTACGACGATCGTCTCGAAGTCGGGCGGCAACGCCGCCAGCAGCCTGCGTATCGCCCCCGGTTTCTTGCGATTCCTCCCGCCCGGCACGCACCGGTAGCCGGACCGCTGGAGCATCGGCACCGTACTGTCGGTCGAACCGTCGTCGATGATCCAGAGTCGATCGCGGTACGGTTCCATCTCGCGTAGAAAGGGCTGCAAACTACGTTCGCCGTTGTAGACCGAGACCACCAGCGCGAACGGTCGCACGTGCAGGCGCTTCTGAACGGGGGTGAGCGGGCCGGTCGCTCCGGACGGACCGTCACCCGCGGCCGCGCCGATACGAACGACGTAGAGCCGCACGAGATAGTCGATCAGGTCGAGGCTGATGATCCCCAGCGCCAAGAGATACGTGGTCCCCTTGACCAGAGCACTGACGCCGGCCGAGGCCGTGATGATGGTCCAGCCAACGGCCAGTGCGGCGAGCGCCAGCGCCGTGCCCAGATGCGACGTCGTCGGCTGCTTCACGGTCCCGCAGCCACCGCCGCGCGTCGGACCGGGCCGGCGGGACACTCGCTCAAGCTCCGGAACCGTTCGCGCGCCGACTCATCCAGCCCGGGCAGCCTGGAGAGCAGCGCCTCGAGCGCTCCCTGTCGCAGCTCGGCATCGTCGGCAAAGAGGATCGGCGCGGCGGCGTTGATCCAGATCAGCGATCGGATCCGAGAGGGCAGGTGCGCCGCACTCTCTCCGAGACGCGCCACCCAGCTCTCGAAGCCGACCTCGATCTGCTCGATCGCCGCTCGGACCAACGGCTCGATCGGCAGAATCTTGACCGGCTGCCGCCAGCTGATCTCGGTGCCCTCGATCCGTTGCTCCTGGAAGATCGTGTGCTCAGCGAGCGTCGGATCCGCCGCCATCGCGGCGCCGGAGAACGGAATGACGTACGGGTACATCCCCATCTCGCAGCCCTCTAGCAGCCAGCGATAGCCCTGCTTCACGGTGGTGGCGAGATCGTCCAACCCGCAGCGCGGCGAGGTCAGGATCAGATCGAGGAAGGGCGTGATGCCGAGCTCGAGCGCCGTCGAGAGCATCGGCTCGATGTGGGAGTGGATCTGCTTCTTGTTGAACTCGGTCAGTACTTCGAGTGAGAAGCTTTCGACACCGAATCCGAGGACCCGAAAGCCCGCGTCGCGCATCGCGGTCAGCCGCTCGCGGGTCATGGCGTCGATTCGATTCGTGCTGATGAACTGCAGGTCGCGCGGTAGGCGCCCGTCGCCCTTGGCTTCGACGATCGCCGCACAGAGCGGCAGGATCCGATCGTCGTTCGTGAAGACGAAGATGTCGTCCTGGAAGATGATCGTTCGCACCGAGGGCTGCACCGTGACGATCCGTTCGACCATCGCCAGACACTCGCCGGCGTCGAGGCGCCGGATCCGGGCCACGCTGTCCTGGGCGGCGTGCAGAAAGTTCGTGGAGGAACAGAAGGTGCAGCCCATCGGACAGTAGTTGAGGGTGTTCAAGCGGACCGAGCGGATCTCGGCGAGCTGCGCCTCACGCTGCGCCTTGGTCGGCAGCGAGCCCACGTCGTAGGCCGTGGTGAGCTTGCGCCAGTAGCGCTCGAACGGCATGCGCTCGTAGGGCGTCTTGGCAACGGCGGCGGCCAGCTCGTCGCGGGTCAGGGCCTCCTGCGGAAGGCGCACCAGCTCACCGGATCCATCCAGCCAGGCGGTTCCTCGAATGCCGAGCCAATCGGCACCCGTCACCAGACGCTCGGTCAGCTCGAGTAGCGGCCTCTCACCCTCGCCCAGGACGACCAGGTCGAACGGACCCAGCTCGAGGATGCGCCGGGGCTCGAACGTCGCCTCCATGCCACCGGCGAGGAGCACCGCTCCGGGCTTCAGCCGACGCGCCACATGGGCAAGCGCCAGATCGAAGCGCAGCGTCATGCCGGTCGTTGACGAACCGATGACGTGCCACTCACCCTCGGTCAGCAGCCGGGCAAGCGCCTCCTCAGGCGGGCCCGGACAGCAGTTCGGATCGAACACCTCGACCTCTACGCCGGTCGCAGCGAGGACACCTTGCAGCCGCCACACACCGAGCGGCGGCGCCAAGAAGGTGTACTCCCCGCAGTGCGGGTCGTAGGGACCGATCAGTAGGACGCGGGGTTTTGTTCTCTTGACTCCGTGTTGGGGCATCTCGGTCGCACCGACACACTCGCCTTTCGACCCGCCCATCTTCGAACACGCCACCGTCGAGCACAGTTAGCTCCTTCATAGGGACGACCCCGTCGCAGGCCTGCGCAGAGCGGGACCGAGGAAGAGCGCCATGTCCACGAAATTGATCGCGTAGTAACGGAAGCCGTCGAGCTCGTCGATGCCGAGGTTGCACGCCAGGTAGTCCTCTCCGCCGTCGACCAGGGGAGCGGTGTAGATCAGCGGCCGCCTCAGGCGCAGGTCGGCGCGAGCCACCTGGAGGGTGAGCGCCGATACCTCGATGGCCTCCAGTCTGCGCGCTCCGCCGACCCCCTCGATCTCCACCGGCTGCCGCTGACCGAGGCTCTCGATACGGCTGCGAAATCGCTGGAAGAAGGGAGCGTAGAAGAAAGTGCGACCGGACCCCGTGTCCAGCCGGCAGACGATGTCCTCCTTCTGGAACCGGGCGCTCACCAGAAGCTCCAGCCCGTCGAGCGCGAGGTTCGACTCCCCCCTCTTCGGGGGACGCGCCGGAATCTCGAGCACGTTGTCCGCCAGCAGCCGAATCTCGCCCAGCGCTTCGAGCACCGGCAATCCGATCAGCCCCGGCAGTCGAGCGCCGCCGGCAAAGCTCAGCAGCTCATCGGGAAACACGAGGAACACCACATTCCGCAGCTCGGCCCGGCCGAGGGTGACCTGATCGGCTACCGCCACGTCCGCCGGCACGATCCGACCGGTCGAGGTGGTCACCTGCAGCCCGACGCTGCGGATCGAGAGGCCGGCGGCCTGAGCTACCGAGCGCATGAGCACCGAGAAGTTGGCGCCGGTGTCGATTCCGAGCTCGACACGCGAGCCGCCGAGGGTGACCGCCACCAACCGGCGGCGCAGCTCCAGTTTGAGCCGGCTCGCGGACCGGATCTCGACCGTCTGGGGCGGTTCCGCCTGGAGAGCCTCGAGCAGCAGGGTCGTGTTGGCGACCTCGGAGACCAGTTCGCGTGGGTGCTCACCCGGAGCGCCGACGATGCGACGCGCGGCGACCAGCGCCGCCGGGTAGTCATGCAGGCGCACGTGGTTCTCCATCTCGAGACGGAGCGCTTCGCTCTTCAGCTTCGCCGGCAGATTCGAGCCCTGAGATGAGAGCTCGGCCAGCACCCGGTTCGAGGCCAGCGGTCGGTTGAAGGCGTGATCCACCGCCGCGGTCAGGAACCGGTGCTCGGGCCGCTCCACCAGCGCCGTCGCGCCGGCAAGCGCCGCTCGCAGCTCGAAGTAGTCGCGCTGATGGTAGAGCTCGAGCAGCTCGGCCAGCGGCTCAGCCTGGCCGGTGACGTCATCCGAGACCGCCAGGAGCAGCAGGAGAGCCGGTCCGACCCATCCAGAGAACCGCCGACGACTCATCTACCCACTATACGGCCGAGCGACCGAGCTTGGTCCGCCCGGGTTTTCCGCTCAGCTCCCAAACAATCCGGCACGCTTGAGGGCCTGGACGGCGCAAGACGGCCGGGCGGGGAGGACCGGCGCCCTCCCGAGCCGACCGGACGGGGCGGGGTCGAGCCCCGCCCACGCCGGCGGCGCGCGGCTATTCGTCGCCCGGAATCGCCCTGCCGGTGCTCCACGGCACCTTCGCGGCGTCGAGGCCCGCCTCGAGTGCGGGCATCTCTTGCTCCAGGATCGCCTTGAAGCCCGACTGGATCTCGGCGAAGTCCTCCTGGGCGATCTCGAACTGGCGCTTGTGCATCGCCGTCGGACCGTAGGTCGACAGGAAGTTTCCGATGCCGACCGCACCCAGACGCTGGAGCACGCTGACCGGCCCCGGATCGCCGAAGTTGTCGCGACGGTCGTTGCCGGCCAGACGCTCGTGCAGGGCGATCACGCGGCGCTCGATGCCGCGCGTCCGGTCGCCGAGCTCGTGGTTGGACGCCGTCGACTGCAGCAGCGCGCCCTTGATCGCCTTGAGCTTGGCCTCGGTCTCGTGGAAGAGGGTATGCGTCGCTTCGGCCACCCGGTCCATCTCGGCCATCTCGCGCCAGAACGCCACGACCACCGCGGGCTCGGCGCCCTTGAGACCGCGCTCACGCATCGGCACGACCTCGAAGCTCTGCGACTTGCCGAGGTCGGTGACCTTGCCGTCGACCCGCTTCGCCATCCTGACGGTGTAGGTGCCGGGTGCGACCAGGTGGCCCGCATTGCCGAACGGTCCGCCGCCGCCGGCTTCGGGATCGAACGGCGCAGGGTTCGGATAGGCCAGATCCCAGGCGACGCGGGAGATGCCGGCCGTGCCCGGCGTCTCGACCCGGCGCACGACGTTGCCGCCGGAATCGCTGACGGTGAAGATCAGGACCGGATCCTCCTCGATCTCCTCGAGGCCGAGCGCATCCCAGCCCGGATACGGATTGTCGCCACCCTTCTCCTTTACCTTCTTCTCCTGCTCGCTGCGCACCTGCTTGCGGGTCTTCAGATCGTCCTTGAGGTAGTAGCTGAAGACCGCGCCGAACGGCGGGTTGTCGGCGGTGAAGAAATCCGCCCCCTGAGACGCCTTGCGGCCGCCGCCGAGCGTCCGCCGCTCGAGATACCACAGGGCATCCCTGACCGGAAAGAGCTCCGCCTCCTGCTCGAACGTCGCCTCGGAGACGCTGCGCAGCGGCGAATAGTCGTCGAGAATGTAGAAACCGCGGCCAAAGGTCGCGCCGACGAGATCGTTCTCGCGCCGCTGGATCGCCAGGTCGCGGAACGGGATGGTCGGCGCGCCGCCCTCGAGCTTGATCCACTTGGTGCCGCCGTCGACGGTGAAGAACACGCCGAACTCGGTACCCGCGAACAGCAGCTTCGGGTTGACGTGATCCTGCACCAGACGCCAGACCACATGGCGATCGGGTAGATCGCCGACGATGCTCTTCCAGGTGCGACCACGATCGGTGCTCTTGAAGATGTAAGGCGTGAAGTCGCCCTGCTTGTGGTTGTCGACCACCACGTAGGCGGTCCCTGCATCGTGCAGGTCGGCCTTCACGTCGTTGACGAAGAAGTAGTCCGCGACTCCCGGCAGCGAGCCGATCCGGCGCCAGTTCTGCCCGCTGTCCTCGGTCACCTGGATCAGGCCATCGTCGGTGCCGACGTAGAGCAGATTCTCATCGAGCGGCGACTCGCCGACCGAGGTGATCGTGGCGTACTTCGACATCGCCCACAGATCCCAGACGGCGTCGAAGCTCCAGACCCGGCCCATCATCGGCAGCGTCAGCCGATCCTCGCCGCGCGACAGATCGCCGGAGAGCGGCGTCCAACTGTCGCCGCGATTGTCGCTGCGCCAGAGTCGCTGACTCGCGAAGTAGAGCCGCGCCGGGTCGTGAGCGCTGATCAGAATCGGCGAGTCCCAGTTGAAGCGGTCCGACTCCTCGTCGGCCTCGGGTTGCGGCTGGATGTAGATGATCTCGCCGGTCTTGCGATCCCAGCGCGTGAGGTTCCCCTCCTGCCACTCGGAGTAGACGATGTTGGGATCGGTCGGGTCGATCGCCGGCTGGTGGCCGTCGCCGAACAGGGTGATCTGCCAGTCGGAGTTGCGGATGCCGTGGATGTTGTCGGTCCGCGACGGCCCGTACTGCGTGTTGTTGTCCTGGGTGCCGCCGACCACGTTGTAGAACGGCTCGTCGTAGTCGACCGCCACCTTGTAGAACTGCGTCACCGGCAGGTTGGCGATGAACTTCCAGCTCTTGCCCAGATCCCAGCTCTCGTAGACGCCGCCGTCGGCGCCGTTCAAGAGGTAGTCGGGATCGTTGGGATCGAAGGCCAACGCGTGATTGTCGCCGTGCTTGTGCTCCTCGCCGACCTGCACGAAAGTCTGGCCGCCGTCCTCGGAGACGTGCATGCGCGGGTCCATCTGGTAGATCCGGTCGAACTTGTGCGGGCTGGCGAAGATCTCCTGGTAGTAGTGCGGACCGGTGCCGCCCGAAAGGTAGTCGCTGCGCTTCTCCCAGCTCTCGCCACCGTCCGCGGAGCGGTAGAAGCCCCCCAGGCGATGGGCCAGTTCGATGGTGGCGTAGACCACGTCGGGGTGCTGCGGCGAGATCGCCAGACCGATCTTGCCCATGTCCTCCCCGGGCAGGCCGGTCGCCAGCTTGCGCCAGGTGGCCCCACCGTCGGTCGACTTGTGGATGCCGCTCTCTGGGCCGCCGTCGAGCAGCGCCGCGACGGTTCGGAATCGTTGGTGGGTCGCGGCGTAGAGCACGTCCGGATCGCGGGGATCCATGCGCACCTCGTTGACGCCGGTGTACTCACCGCCGCCGAGAATCATCTCCCAGGTGGCGCCGCCGTCGGTGGTCTTGTAGAGGCCACGCTCACCGCCGGCGGACCAGAGCGGTCCCTGGACCGCGACGAACAACGTGTTCGAGTCCTCGGGGTGGACGATGACGTTGCCGATGTGCTCGGACTTGCCGAGCCCGACGTTCTCCCACGTAGCGCCGCCGTCACGACTCCGGTAGAGGCCGTCGCCGTAGCCGACGTGCCGGCCGCCGACGTTCTCGCCGGTGCCCACCCAGATGGTCGACGGGTTGTTCGGGTCGACGGTGATGCAACCGATCGAATAGGAGCCCTGGCCGTCGAAGATCGTGCTCCAGGTAGTGCCGGAGTTGGTGGTCTTCCAGACGCCGCCCGAGCCGACGCCGACGTACCAGACGCTCTGGTCGGTCGGATCGACCGCGATGTCGGCAATCCGGCCGGACATCAGCGCCGGGCCGATGCCGCGCATCTCGAGCCCCTTGAAGGTCGAGGCCTGCATCTTGGAGGTGTCTTCGACCTCCACCGTTTTCTTGTCTTTCTCCTTGGCCGCCCACGCAGCGGGCAGAGTTAGAGCCATCAGGACAGCCAGCGCCTTGGCAAGCTTCATCGTCGAGCCTCCTCGTGTCGAATCTCTTGTCGATTGGGGCCGCGCCAGGCACGGCATCGCAGAGCGTAGCAGACGCCTGACACCGCAGACGCCGCGGGTCACCGCGTCCACCTGGCGATTCGCCACGCTCTTTCTACTGCTCGTGCTACGACTCGACGGGCGAAAAGTTCTGGTCGATTCTCGGGCCGGTGCCACTCGAATGTCGGGAGATCGCTCGGGTAGGTGCCGGGTAGGTGCCGCTCGAGTGTCGGGAGAGTGTGGCGACCGCCACACGAATCGGCATCGTCCTGTTCCGAAATCGCACTCCCGCTGTCTTACTCCCTGAGCAGGGGCCATAGCGGTCCCGCAGACCCCACAAGAAAGAGGAGGAATCATGATCAAGAAATTCGCATTGCTGGCAGCTCTGATGGTTGCCGTCGTCGTACCCGCCGTAGCCCAGGTGCCGCCATTCGAGGCCGAGATTGACTGCGGCGGCGTCTTCCAGCCTGGCGCGAGCGTGCCGTTCACCGCACGCTTCGAGAACCAGACGCTTCAGGTTCAGAGCCTCGACATGACGATCGCGTTCGCGATTCCGGGCCAGGGGCAGCGGGATCTGATCAACCGAACCGTGGTCCTCAACCCCAACCAGGATCGCGACTTCAACCGTAATCTGAATCTCCCGGCCAGCGCCCCCACGGGCAGCTACTCGATGAGCATCACCGCCTCGAACGGCACCGACACGGCGTTCGACACCTGTTCATTCAACGTCGTGCCCTGATCCGGGCCCGAACCGAAAAGCAAAGGAACGAATCCATGAAGACTCTCTTCACCTCCCTGGCACTTGCCATCGTCCTGCTCGCGGCCGTTCCGGCCACCGCCCAGGTATTCCCTTTCGAGGCCGAGGTCGACTGCGACGGCATCTTCAGCGGCGGCCAGAGCGTGCCCTTCCTGCTGGAGTTCTCGAATCGCACCCTCGAGCAGAAGAACCTCGACATGACCCTGAGCGCCAACATCCCGGGCATCGGCGAGCGCACCCTGATTCAGCGGGTGGTCTCCCTCGGCCCGAATCAGGATCGCTTCATCAACCGCCAGTTCAACCTGCCGGCCAGCGCTCCGTCCGGCAACTGGGTGATGACGATCACTGCGACCGACGGCGTCGACTCGACGTTCGACACCTGCTCGTTCAACGTCGTGCCCTGACCTTTCCACCCACTGGCTCCCGCCCGCCGCATAACCCCCACTCCGAGGCCGGTCGGGGGCCAGTGTTTTTTCCTCCCCCTCCCCTTCTACCCCCTCACCCTGCACGCGGACGCGAGCCTCACGAGGCGCGAGTTCGCTCCGACGCAACAACGACCGGCTCAGTGCACGTCGTACGCGCCGCCGCCGATGAACTCGCGCAGCAGCGAGGTCGCCGGCACCTTGGCCTCGTCGCTGGCACTGGCGTCGGCGATCGACTCGAGCAGATCGCTGATCCGGCGGGCCCGCAGGTAGCCGTCGAGCCGCTCCTCGCGGTCGCGCCACTTCTCCAGGAAGGGCGCCAGGTGGTGGCCGAGGTGACGCTCGAGGAGCGGCAGCTCGTAGGCCAGGGCGCTGTTGACCTGGTAGTCGGCCAGGCTCTGGAACGGGATGATGTGCTTGAGCTCGCTGCGCCGCACGAAGTGCCAGTGAAGGATCGTCTTCTCTGGTGAGTAGGCGCGGAACTTCGAGTCGCGAATCATCCGCCGCAGCAGCCGGATGTCGGTCCAGCGCACGTAGCGGCCGCTGCTGTTCTTGAGCTGGGCGATGGTCTCGATGTAGATCTTGAACTTGTGCTCGGCGGCGACGCTGGCGGTGAGCCCGTCGTAGAGACCGTGGAGCGTGTCGAGCAGGATCAACGTTCCCTTCTCCGGCTCGAAGCGAGTCGTCTCGCCGGTCCGCTTGCCGCTCTTGAAGTCGTACACCGGCACGTCGATGCCCCGGCCGCGGTCGAGCTCCGAGAGATGCTCGTTGATCAGCGGCAGGTCGAGAGCCTCGGGCGTCTCGAAGTCGTAGTCGCCGAACTCGTCCTTCGGGTGCAGCTCGAGATCGAAGAAGTAGTTGTCGAGCGCCAGCGGGATCACATCGGCGCCCGCGGCCTGCAGACGGTGCATGATCTTGTGAGTGGTCGTGGTCTTGCCCGAGCTGCTCGGCCCGGCAACGATGATGAAGCGCAGGTCGTCACGGCGCTCGAGGATGGCGGCCGCGGCGCCGTCGAGAATCGACTCGTAGCGGGCATCGCTGGCCTCGATCAACTCGCCGAGCCGACCCGTGCCGATGATCTCGTTCAACCCGTCCACCGTCTGGCATCCCTGTTCGACCGCCCAGTCGAGCGCCTGCCACATCTGCTTGTAGGGCACGTACTCGAGCTTGTCCGACTGCCGCAGTGAGCGCATCCGCGCCCGGTTCGAGCGATAGAGGATGTACGACTTGGCGGTGCGCGCGTGGCCGTTCTTGATCAGGATCCGCTCGACGATGTCCTGAGTCTCCTCGACCGTCGGCGAGGACTCCTCGGTGTAGGTCCCCTCGAGCGCCGCCACGACCTCGTCGCTCAGCCGCTCCGAGAGCTCCCGGTCGTGACCACCGATCGCGGCGGCCGCTTTGTAGATCGCGACGGTGATCTTCTCGCGATCGAACGGCGCCACCTCACCGTTGCGCTTGATGATCGTGCGGATCTCGTTTCCCATCCGGATCGAGAATAGCGCAAGGACGCGCCACCAGTTTGCGTCATCTCCAGTGTCGTCCGGCGCCGGCTCGACAGACGACGGAGCTCACGAGGACGAAAAGCCCTCAGCACGCTCCGCCCCAGAAGCCGAACTCGCAACCCGAGTCACACACGAACTCGACACTGGAGGTACTTGACCATGCGCACTCGAACTCGTCTGCACGCGGCCGGATTCATCTGGTCCGACTAGCCCAGATCGGGGCGCCGGGCTCGCGATGGCTCGCTCCGCTCGTCTGCGCGTCGAACCGACGCTCGAGGAGCGGTCGCGACCCGCGGCCCGGCGCTCTAGACACCCGCCCAGAGTGCTACCGTAGCCCCTTCAACGTGAGTCGGAGCGCGGAGCTGATCGCAACGGATGAGGGCGACAACCTTCGCCTCGGGTCGAATCGAGGCGCGGGGTGAGTCGCTCTCTGAGGTTCGGGAGGCGCCACGCTCGGACGTTTAAGGGAGAGGGGTTGCGATGACGCTGATGAAGCTCATGGATTCCAGGTATCGATCGCAGCGGCTGGTCTGGACAGGGCTGCTCTTGCTGCTCGCGGCCGGCGGTGCTCATGCCGGCTCGATCGGCGGCGTGGTCTTCGACGACCGCGATCGCGACGGCATCTTCGACGGCGGCGAGCTGCCGCTGCGCAACGCGCGCGTCCAACTGGTCGGGCAGGATGGCGCGGTCGTTCTTCAGGCTCGCAGCGGCGTCGACGGCAGTTGGCTGTTCGCGGGTCTCGCGGACGGCGACTATGTGGTTTCGATCGAGCCGCGCGGCTACCGTCACTCACTCCCGAACCCGGTGGCGGTGCCCTCGCCGATCCCCGACTTCCCGTTCGGCAGTCCGCGCTACAGCACCTTCGAGAACCTGGTGCGCGTGCTGCGTGACGGCAGCAGCTTCCGACACGTCGGGCTCGGCGACTCGATCGGCTTCGGCTTCAACTTCTGCGGCTCGCTCCTGGGGGAGGACGGCTACTTCGAGCCGACGTCCTCGAGACTGGCCGGAACCACCGCACCGGCGCTGATTGCCGACAAGCAGTCGATCCCCGGTCACGAGACCCACCACCTGCTGGAGCCCGGTGGCAGCTCGGACTTCCCGTTCACCGACAACGACATTTTCTACGCCGTCGACACCGGCGCCGATCTGGTCAGCATCTCGATCGGCGGCAACGACTTCCTGGGTGCCGAGGACGGCGGCGACCCGGCGGTCGCCGCGGCACTGGTGATCGCCCGCCGCAACATCCAGGAGATCCTGTCGAGCCTGCTCACTGAGCTGCCCGAGGCTGCGGTCGAGATCAACACGGTCTACGACAACGAGGAGGGCGGCGACGCGCTGCACAACGTGTGGGTGCCGATCTGGGACCAGGTCGTGCGCGAGGCCGCCTGGGCGCAGGACCGACCGGTGCGGATC
>JAJCXP010000026.1 GCA_029263375.1 Acidobacteriota bacterium
CGCGGGAGTCTACCGCTCCGGATGGTGCAAGTCGAAACCAGAAAAACCCGCAGGAGTTGCTACTATTGAGTGGCTAACTAGTCTCAGGGAGGCAAGATCGATGAAGAGCAGCAGGATACTTGGTGTGTTCGCACTCATGACGCTGGCGCTCGCGCCACTGGCAATGGCGCAGGGCAACGGCAGCATCGCGGGCACCATCAGCCGCGACTCGGGTGGTGGGGTGGGAGGCGTCGCGGTGGTCGTCAACGAGATCGGTGCGGCCACGCTCACCGACTCGAACGGCAGGTTCTCGTTCGTGGGAGTCCCAGCTGGGACCTACTCCCTGAGTTTCACTCTCGGCGCCAACGTGGCGAACGAGGAGGGCGTCGAGGTCAGTGCCGGCGACTCGACCCAGGTCGCCAAATCGGTCGATTGGAACATCACCTTTGGCGACACCATCACGGTGGTCTCCGCCTCGCGTAGGGTAGAGAGGATCGTCGACGCGCCGGCGGCGGTGACCGTGGTCACCGAGGCCGAGATCGAGAAACAGGCCTCGCACGGCCAGCTGCCCAAGGTGCTCGAGTTCACACCCGGCGCCGAGGTTACGCAGAGCGGCGTCTATGACTACAACTTCAACACCCGCGGCTTCAACAGCTCGTTGACCCGGCGGGTGGCGACCCTGATCGACGGTCGAGACCCCTCGGTGCCGTTCCTGGGCGCCCAGGAGTGGGCGGCGGTGAGCTTCCCGCTCGACGACCTTGCAAGCGTCGAGCTGGTGCGCGGCCCGAGCGCCGCGCTCTACGGCGCCAACGCTTCGAGCGGCGTACTCAACATGTTGACCAAGGAGCCGCGTTCCAGCCAGGGCGGTCAGATCCGGTTGACCGCCGGTGAGCTGAGCACGCTGAATCTCGACGCGCGTTGGGCCGGCCATCTCGGCAACGACTTCTACGTCAAGGTGGTGGGCGGCCGTCGCTCGCACGGCGATTTCACGGTCTCGCGGGTCGGCACGACCGAGTACCCGGGTCTTCCGGGCGAGGTGGTGCCGCTCAACCCGCTCGATGACGACGAGATCACCTTCTACAGCGCCCGGGTCGACAAGCACTTCGACGACGGCGGCCTGTTCACCATCGAGGGCGGCGATCTGAGCCTCGAAGGACCGGCGTTCCAGACCGGTATCGGGCGGGTCCAGCTCACCGACGTCGAGCGTCCCTGGGGGCGCCTCAACTACAGCCGCCCGCACTTCAACTTCCTGGCCTTCCAGACCAAGCGCAAGGCGACCGGCCAGCGAGCGCTGAGCTCGGGGGCAAGCATTCCTCTCGATACCGAGCGCATCGCGTTCGAGGGGCAGACGAACTGGGATATTGGAGAGAAGGCGCGAATCGTCGCCGGTGCTTCGTTCGCGGATGAGGACATCGATTCGCTCAATCCCGTGACCGGCCGGCAGTCGCTCCTGTTCGCGCCGATCTCGAACGAGAAGTCGGCCTTCTTCGCGCAGCTCGATTGGAATCTGAGCGACAAGGTCAAGCTCGTGCTGGCCGGGCGCGTCGACGAGAACGATCTACACGATTCGCAGTTCTCCCCCAAGGCGGCGTTGGTCTACAGCATCAATCCGAACAACACGCTGCGCTTCGGTTACAACGAGGCGTTCCAGGTGGCGAACTACTCGGAGTTCTTCCTGCAGGCGCCGGCGGCGCCGCCGGTGAACCTGTCTCCGTTCGAGGCGATCTGCCAGTCGGTCGGGGTCTCGTGCGGGTTCGGCATCACGCCGGTCCTGGCGCTCGGCAACAAGAACCTGAAGCTCGAGGAGGTCAAGAGCACGGAGATCGGCTACAGCGGCATTCTCGGTGGCAAGGCGTTCCTGACCATCGACGTCTATCAGAGTGAGAACGAGAACTTCATCACCGATCTACTGCCGCAGTTCGGCACCGCCCTCGGCCAGATCAATCCGAATTTCGGGCCCTACGCTCCGCCTGCGGCGCTGCCGGCACCGGTAGCCGGAATCCTGCTGGCGACCCTGCAGGGCGCTCTCGGGCCGAGCTTTGCCATCCTGTCGAACAATCTGGACGGCAGCCCGATCCTGGTGGGCGCTTCGTACACGAACTTCGGCCAGGTCGACACCCAGGGCGTCGACGTCGGTCTCAACTACTACGTCGACGACCGCTGGACGTTCAACCTCAGCTACTCGTACTTCGACTTCGACATCAAGAGCTCCTCTCCCGGCCTGGATTCGCTCCTGGCGCCGAACTCGCCCGAGAACAAGGCGAGCCTCGGCCTCGCGTACTCGGCCGACCGCTGGGACCTGTCAGTCTCGGGTCGTACCGTCGAGGGGTTCTTCTGGTCGGTCGGTCCCTTCCAGGGTCAGGTGCCGTCCTATCAGACGTTCGATCTGACCGGCAACTTGCACGTCACCGACCATGTTCAGGTGGGCATCCAGATCTCGAACCTGCTCGACGACGAGCACTACGAGTCGTTCGGCGGCGATATTCTGGACCGGCGGGCGCTGGGCAACATCGCGTTCAGGTGGTAGCCGACAACACCCGCCGGG
>JAJCXP010000027.1 GCA_029263375.1 Acidobacteriota bacterium
TGCCGGTTTCGAACAGGACCTCGTCGATCAGTCGCAGGAGGCTCGGTGAGGCGCGTCCCGACCCGGCCTCGCGCTGCGCCGCCGCACGGCCCGCCCGGCCGACCGCGACACTGATTCGCGGCGAGGCGCTGTCGACCGCCAGGACGGCCGCCGATGAGTCGCTATACTGCGCCGACATGCCCAGATCCGCGCAATTGACCCCAATGCTGCGGCACTACCTGGAGGTCAAGGCGGAGCATCCCGACGCCGTCCTGCTCTACCGGATGGGCGACTTCTACGAGGCGTTCTTCGAGGACGCGGTGCGCATCGCGCCGATCCTGGAGGTCGCGCTGACTGCCCGCAACAAGGGGAAGGAAACCGAAGTGCCGATGTGCGGCGTGCCCCACCATGCCGTCGAAGTCTATCTCGGCAAGCTCATCCGAGCCGGCCTGAGAGTCGCGATGTGCGATCAGGTGGAGGACCCGGCGGAGGCCAAGGGCCTGGTGCGGCGGGAGGTGACTCGTGTGGTCACGCCCGGCACCGTCACCGAGCCTCAGTTGCTCGAAGGAGCAGACGACAATCTGCTCGTCGGAGCGATCTGGGAAGAGGACCGCGGCGCGGGCGCCTTCCTCGACATCTCGACCGGCCTGTTCTTCCTCAAGCGGTGGCGCGGCGTCGACGAGGCGTTGCAGGACCTGGCGCTCAACCGGCCCCGCGAGGTGCTCGCCGCCGGAGCGTTGCCGGAGGAGCTCGAGCGCTGGGTCGAGCACAACGGCGTCTGCCGGACCGACGGTGGCGAAGACCTGTGGATCGATCCCAAGCGCGCGGCCGATGAGTTGGAGCGTCACTTCGGCATCGCGACGCTGCGCGGCTTCGGGCTCGATCAGAGCGAGCCCGCGGTGCGTGCCGCCGCCGTGACCCTGCGCTACGCCCAGCAGACGCAGCAGAGCGAGCTGTCGCACGTGCGCGGGCTGAGCCTTCGTCTGTCGGACCAGACCCTGATCCTCGACGCCGAGACGCTGGCCAATCTGGAGGTCTTCAGGAGCCTGCGCGAGGGCGCCCGGCGCGGCACGCTGCTCTCGGTTCTGGACCGGACCGTGACCGCCGCAGGCGCTCGGCTGCTCAAGGACTGGCTGCGCCGGCCGTTGTGCGACCGCCAGGCGATCGAACGCCGCTCGGGCGCGGTCGAGGAGCTCTTCTCCGAACCCGAGCGACGCGAGCGCCTGCGGGAGCGACTGGCCGGGGTCGGAGACATCGAACGCCTTCTGTCGCGCGCCGTCCTCGGCCGGATCACACCGCGCGAGGCGGCCGCACTCCGAGACACGCTCGAAGCGACGCCCGACATCCTGGTCGACGTCGAAGGCTCACGGAGCGAGCTGCTGGCCGAGACCGCTCGCGTCGATCCGGTCGCCGATCTGTGTGGTGAGCTCCAGCGAGTCCTCCAACCGCAGCCCGCGGTGACCCTGGCCCGGGGCGGGGTGATCGCCGAGGGGGTCGACGACGAGCTCGACCGCTGCCGTTCGTTGGACCGGGACAGCAAGCGTCACGTCATGCGCCTCGAGGGTCGCGAGCGCGAGCGCACCGGGATCGGCTCGCTCAAGATCCGCTTCAACAAGGTGTTCGGCTACTACCTCGAGGTGACGAAGTCGAACCTCGCCGCGGTGCCCGAGGACTACGTGCGCAAGCAGACGCTGGTCAACGCCGAGCGCTACATCACACCCGAGCTCAAGGAGTTGGAGGAGCAGATCCTGACCGCCGAGGCGCGCCTGGTCGAGCTCGAGAGCGAGCACTTCGAGCGTCTGCGGGAGAGGATCGTCGCGGTCGGAGAGCGGCTCGAACTGCTCGCCGCGGCGCTTGCGCGGATCGACTCCCTGGCGAGTTTCGCCGAGGTCGCCGCTCGTCATCGGTACGTCCGGCCCACCATGCTGGACGCCGGAGGGCCGATCTCGATCCGGGACGGCCGGCATCCGGTGGTCGAGCGTCTGGCCGCGGACGAGTTCGTGCCCAACGACGTCGATCTCGGCGGTGAAAGCGGCGACATCGTCGTCCTGACCGGCCCGAACATGGGCGGTAAGTCGACCTACCTCCGCCAGGTCGCGCTGATCGTGCTGATGGCCCAGGCGGGCGGCTTCGTACCCGCCGCCGCGGCCGAGATCGGTCTGGTGGACCGGATCTTCACCCGGGTCGGGGCGAGCGACGATCTGACGCGCGGCGAGTCGACCTTCATGGTCGAGATGGTGGAGACCGCCAAGATCCTGCACCAGGCCACCGCCCACAGTCTGGTGATCCTCGACGAAGTCGGGCGCGGCACGGCCACCTTCGACGGCCTGTCGTTGGCATGGGCGATCGTCGAGTCGCTGCACCGCGAACCGTGCCCGAAGACGCTCTTCGCCACCCACTTTCACGAGCTGACCGAGCTGGCGACGCTGTTGCCGGGGGTCGTCAACAGAACGCTCTCGGTCAAAGAGTGGGAGGACAAGATCGTCTTCCTGCGGCGGGTCATCCCGGGGAGCGCGGACAAGTCCTATGGACTGCACGTGGCTCGCCTGGCGGGGATCCCGCAGCGCGTGATCGATCGCGCGGGTCAGATCCTGGCCAACCTCGAGGCGCAGGAGTACGATCTGACCGGCAAGCCGCGCCTGGCGCGGGGCGAGGACGAACCGCCGGCGCCGGCGACCGATCAACTCAACCTGTTCGCACCGCCGGAAGAGATCGTGGCATCGGTGCTGCGCCAGGTCGATCTCGAGCAGCTGTCGCCGTTGGCAGCGCTCAATCTTCTGAATGCGCTCAAGAAACGCCTGGGGTAGGCGATCATGAGTCGCGAGCCGCGCCCCGATGCGAGGCGCGAGATGGCTACCGCCGTAGCCCTCGTCATCGCTCTCTGCGCGACTCCGAGCCGCGCCCAGCCCGACCTGTCGACTCCGCGCGAGGAGTTCCTGGCGGTCTGCAACGAGCTGCGCGCCAGCTCCGAGGGATACTTCGGCGAAGCGCCGGCGGCGGAGCACGCGCGTCGCCTGACCGAGCCGTTCACGGCGCCCGACGAGGAAGCCCGGACCCGGCTCGAGTACGGACGGGAGCTCCTCGAGCTCGGCCGGCCGCTCGAGGCGATTGCCCAGTTCGAGCAGGCGCTCGGACAGGCGGCGGCGCTCGAGCCGTCGGATGCCGCCTGGCTGGTCAAGAATCTCGCTCTGGCGCACCTGCGGGCGTCCGAGGATCTGAACTGCCTGCAACACCACAACGCGGCGAGCTGCATTCTGCCGATTCGCGACGAGGGCGTGCACGAGCGCCCCGAGCACGCCCAGATCGCCGTGCGCGCGCTGCTCCAGCTGCTCAAAGGCGATCCGGGGGATGCGGAGAACGCCTGGCTGCTGAACGTGGCGGCGATGGTCGGCGGCGTCTATCCCGAAGCGGTGCCGCCGGGCCTGCGTGCGCCGTCTGAGCGCCTCGGAAGTGTCGTCGGCGAGAACGAATGGCGAGACCGAGCGCACGAGCTCGGCGTGGCGGCGGTCGACCTGGCCGGGGGCGCGGTGATGGACGACTTCGATGGCGACAGCCGGCTCGACCTGATCTCGACCTCGAGTCATCCGTGCGGCCCGATCCAGGCGTTCCGCAACGACGGCAAGGGCGGCTTCGAGGACGTGGCCGAAGCCTGGGGGCTGGCCGAGCAACTCGGTGGGCTGAATCTCGTGCACGCCGACTACGACAACGACGGCCGCCTCGACCTGCTGATTTTGCGGGGCGCCTGGCTCGGCGCCAACGGCAAGATCCGCAACTCGCTACTGCGCAACGAAGCGAGCCCCGGTGGGCTCCGCTTCGTCGATACGACGCGCGCGGCAGGCGTCGCCGAGCCCGCGGCGCCGACCCAGACCGCCGCCTGGGCCGATTTCGACGGTGACGGCGATCTCGATCTCTATCTGGGCAACGAGACCGAGCCCGCGGTGCCGATTCCGTCGCAGCTGTTCGCCAACGACGGCGACGGCACCTTCACCGAGGTCACCGAGCGCGCCGGGGTCGGCAACGGCCGTTTCACCAAGGGAGTTGCCTGGGGTGACTACGACGACGACGGTGACCCCGATCTCTACCTCTCGAACATCGGCGCCAATCGCCTCTATCGCAACGACGGCGACGGCCGCTTCTCGGATGTCGCGGAGGAGCTCGGCGTCACCGAGCCGATCGGGCGCAGCTTTGCCAGCTGGTTCTTCGATCCGGACAACGACGGCGATCTCGATCTGTTCGTGGCCGACTACAGCGCCGAGGTTGAGGCGGTCGCCGCCTACTACCTGGGTCAGGACGTGGCCGCCGGCCAGCCGCGGCTCTACCGCAACGACGGTGGCCGCTTCGTCGAGAGCTCGCGCGACCTGGGGTTGACCATGCCGGCGCTGGTGATGGGCGCCAACTTCGGCGATCTCGACAACGACGGTTTCGAGGACCTCTATCTCGGCACCGGCGACCCCGAGTTCGAGACCCTGTTTCCGAACCTGGTGCTGCGCAACGAGGCCGGGGCGCGTTTCGTCGAGCGCACCGACGCCTTCCGCCTCGGCCATCTCCAGAAGGGCCATGGGATCGCCTTCGGCGACGTCGACAACGACGGCGATCAGGATCTCTTCCACCAACTCGGCGGCTTCTACCCGGGCGACAGCTACGCCAACGCGCTGTTCGAGAACCCCGGTGGCTCGCAACGTTGGATCACGTTGAAGCTCGAAGGCCGTCGGGCGAATCGATTCGCGATCGGGGCGAGGATCGACCTTCGGGTGCGTTCGGGCGAAACGGTCCGGAGGATCGCGCGCGTGGTCGGCAGCGGCAGCTCCTTCGGCGGCTCGAGCCTCCAGGCCGAGATCGGCCTGGGCGACGCGGACGCGATCGAAGAGCTGCGCATCCAATGGCCGGGGAGCGGCACCGATCAGCGCTGGACCGAACTCGAGCTGAACACCGTCTACCGGGTGGTCGAGGGCGAGGATCGGCTCGAGCCGCTGACGCTCGAGCCGGTGTCGCTCGCTCCAAACCGTCCCTAGCCTGATCTTCTCACCCCATCGCGCAGCGAGGGGACGTAGGTTGCTGGAGATGCAAGGCTTCCGGGCGCGAAGCGACGCAGGCGTACTCGACGTACGTCGAGAAGCGGAGCGACCGGGTAACGCAGCAGATTCAGGGACCTACGGCTCATCGCAAGTGATGGGGTGAGAAGGTCAGGCTGGCCTGCGCGGCAGGAAGCGCCGCGGCTGCGAACGCGGTGTCCGCGGCCCAGGTCCGACCGGATTCTCCCTACGTAGTTCCCACTGCGCGCGTCGAATCCGGTCGAATCTGGACTCGCCGCTCCACGTTCTCGCGACCGGCGTCCCTGCCGCGCAGGCTCCTAGCAGGCTAGAACGGGATGTCGTCGTCTTCCGGCTCGGTGCTGCCACCGCTACCGCCACTGCCACCGCTGCCGCCTGGCGGCTCGTAGGGGGGCGGTGCGCTGCCGCCACGACCGCTGTCGGAGTCGCCGCGCTGGCCGAGCATCTGGAAGTTGTCGCAGATGATCTCGGTCCGGTACTTCTTCTCGCCGCTCTGCTTGTCTTCCCAGGAGCGGGTCTGGATGCGGCCCTCGACGTAGATCTGCTTGCCCTTCTTCAAGTACTGGCCCGCGATCTCGGCCTGCCGGCCCCAGCAGACGACGTTGTGCCACTCGGTCTGCTCCTGGCGGTTGCCTTCGCGATCCTTCCACTTGCGGTTGGTCGCCAGGCCGAACTCCGCGACCGGCTGACCGCTGGGCGTGCTACGAACCTCGGGGTCGCGCCCCAGGTTGCCGATCAGTATTACCTTGTTCACCATGCTCGATCTCTCCTCCGGATAAGGTGTGGCCTTCCGCGCGACTCACCGACCAGCCGAAGTGCATGACCTCTCACCGGCGCGCTGTAGCCCTCCAGGACTGCCGTCAGACTCGCTATCATAGCCGCTGCGCGGCTCTTTGGGACGTCCGCTGAGGCGCGAATTCGAGCCGAGCTCGCGTCAGCAGGTCGGCGACTCTACTAGACGGTAACCATGCGCCTCCTCTTGCAGCGAGTCACCTCGGCCCGGGTACGGGTCGCAGACGAAACGGTGGGCGAGATCGGCAACGGACTGCTGGTGCTGGTCGGGGTGGAGAAGGCCGACGCCGCCGACGTGGTCTCACGCGCCGCCGACAAGCTCGCCACGCTCCGGATATTCGCTGACTCCGAGGGGCGCATGAATCTCGACGCCGGCGCCGTCGGCGGCGAGCTCCTGATCGTTTCGCAGTTCACCCTCGCCGGGTCGCTGGCCAAGGGGCGTCGGCCGTCGTTCGACAGCGCGGCGCCGCCCGAAAGTGCCGAGCCGATGGTCGAAGCGCTCGCGACCGCGCTCGAGGATCGCGGCTTCCGGGTCGGCCGCGGTCGCTTCGGCGCCTACATGCAGGTCGAGCTGGTCAACGACGGGCCGGTGACGTTCGTGCTGGACGTCGCCTAGGCCCTCGCGACCGGCGCCGCTCGAGCTACAGACACAACTTCTCTTTGGCGACCTCGAAGCGACCCTCCGAGGCGTACGCGGTCGGGCCCTAGGCCTACTGGCTCACGCCGACGATCGAGATCGGCACCGGCATGAACGAGAGTACGAACAGCACAAGGATCGCGAGCGCCAGCAGCAGGCGTCGGCGATCGAGCGGCTCGCGCTCGTTCATCACCGGTGGGTGCCGCAGGCCCATCAGGAGCACGATCACACACCAGAAGATCCAGCCGCGCCAGAACAGGATGCCGGCGGTGGCCAGCCCGAGCCACAGCGGTATCGCGACCATTCGCTGCCGTCGGCCGGCTACCGAGTAGAGGATGTGGCCGCCGTCGAGTTGGCCGAGCGGGATCAGGTTGAGCGCGGTCGCCAGCAGTCCGACCCAGGCGGCGAGGGCGAAAGGGTGGAAGTCCAGCGTCTCGGCCGGCCCGAGGCCGCCGTGGAAGATGCGCGTCGCCAGCTCCATGGCCAAGGACTTGCCGGGCACGAACAGGGAGAGCGGCGAGGTCGCGGGATCCTCGACGACGTAGAGAGTCGCCCGGGTGGAGTGGGCGATGCCGTAGAGCAGGAACGGGAGCAGCGCCAGGAAGCCGGCGATCGGTCCGCCCGCGCCGATATCGAAGAGCTGCTTCTTGTCGCGAATCGGCGCCTTGATGCGGATGAACGCGCCGAAGGTGCCGAGCCCGATCGGCACCGGCAGGAAGTAGGGCGGCGTCGCGGGCACCCGGTAGTAGCGGCACGCGAGGTAGTGACCGAGCTCGTGACACAGCAGGATGAACAGGAGCGGCAGGGAGAAGGAGAGCCCTACCCGCAGGAGCGCCGCATCCGACCATACGCGGCCGATCGTCTCGAGCCCGAGCCAGGGGAGCAGGTCGGTGGTGACGTCGGTGCGGGTCGACAGGTACCAGCCGGCGCCCAACGTCGTCGTCGTGAACAGCGTCAACACGAACGAGATCGCCGCGATCACCCAGCTGACCGGTCCGGGCCGGCGTGGTGCGGGCGGCGCCGGCGGTTCGTAGGGCGCCGCCAGCGGCGACGGATCTACGGTGATCGGAGTCGGCCACTCGGAGCGGCTCATGGCACCAAACCTATCGGATGCCGCTAGCTAGATGTTGCGCAGCTCTTTGCCCGGCTTGAAACGCACGGTCTTGCCCGGCGCGATCGCCACCTCGACGCCGGTCTTCGGATTGCGACCGACGCCGCGCTTGCGGTCGCGAATCTGGAAGACGCCGAAGCCGCGCAACTCGATGCGGCGACCATCTCGCAGCGCATGTTTGAGCGCCTGAAAGATCGTGTCCACGGCGAGCGCTGCCTTCACTCGGGAGACGTCTGAGGTCTCCGCGACGCGGTTTACGAGATCAATTTTGATCATACTTTTCGTTCGAGGGGCCGCAGTGTAGCACGAGAAATCAGGCGCGCTTTCGCTTCATGCGCAGGATCAAATCGCGCATCGCGTCGCCCGCCTTGTGGGTCAGCTGCTGCACGGCGCCGAAGTTCAGAGTGTCCATTCCGGCGCGCGCACAATCACCGTACGCGATCGCGACAACACGCTCCTCGACGCTGACGACCGAGAGCAGGCACTCGGTACTGGCATCGCTCCCCAGCAACGACATCAGCTCGTCGTGCGACGGCGTGCGCGCCAGCCTGCCGACGAAGAGGTTCCCACCGCTCAGCAGGCTGGAGAAGGACGCGACCTCCTCGAGACCGGCGCGGTAGGCGCTCACACGCTCGAGATCCATCCCTTCGCCGGAGCCCATCCAACCTCGCACGCCTTCCTTACCGACGCGAAAGAGCGCCACCCGGGTGAAGTGGCGACCGAGCTTGCCGAGCAGGGTCTCTCCGATCTGCTGAACGTTGTCGGCGGCCCACGGCGCGCTCGGGTGCTGCTCGACCGTGGCGCCTTCAGAGCGCGAGTCGGCGGCGGGACTCGGCTCCGTCGCGGCCGGGGGCTCGGGTTGCGGTTGTGTGGGCAATTGCGGCGCGGGCATCTCGACCGGTTTCGGCCGGCCGGCGGCGGTCTTCTTGAGCGCTTGGCGCTCCTCCGCACTCACCTCGATCGATCGCCGGGTGACCGGCACCGGTGGGTAGATGAGCTTCGGGCCGCGTCGAGGGGTGAGCTCCTGGGTCTCGAGGTCGGGGAAGGGAATGTTCTCGATCGTGTCTTCGATGCCGAATGAGGCGTCGGGCTGCGTCGATCGATCCCGATCCAGTCGATCGATCAGGGTGCGATAGCGCAGCGTGCACGCCTTGCCGTAGTAGCGCTCGAGCGCCTCGAGAATCCGGATCTCGTTCGCGATGTGGACGTGAATCCACTTGCCGATGACGAACGCGAGTTCGTCGTGAAGGCCTCGGTTCTTGATCTCCAGGATCGCGATGTCGACCTGGTCGTCGCGCACCCGGAACGGCACCGCTTCGCAGGAGATCGCGAGATTGGCGGGCAGCAGGCTGTGGATCTCCTCCGGGACCTCGCGCAGATCCTCGACCTGGGCCGCGGGCAGTCCCAGCTGGCGTGCCAGAGCTGCGTCCAACTGGCGTTCGGTGATCGCGCCGAGCTCGAGCAGACAGGTACCCAACCGGCCGCCGAGCTGCTCCTGTCGGCGCAGCGCCGCTTCCACTTGACGGCTGGTGACGAGGCCGCTCTTGATGAGCAGCTGGCCGAGTACGGTCACTTGGTTTCTGCCGCTACCGGCGAGCCGACGCCTCTTCCAATCTGCTCACCTTGCCTAACTACTTTAGCAACTAGAACTTAGCTGCGACCTCGGGAATTATAGGGAGCAAAGGAGAGGTTGTAAAGCCGTGAGCTGGTTTAGAATTGACAGGTGATGATGACTCGAATCACGATCGCAGCGCTGCTTCTGGCCGTACCGCTCCCGTGCCTGGCGGCCTCGCCGAAGGCCGACGCCGCCTTCCAGTTTGCCGTGGCACAGACCCTGGCGCAGGAGGGCTCCTATCGCCAGGCACTGCGCGCCTTCGAAGAGGTGGTCGTGCTGATCCCGGACGAGCCCTACGTGCGACTCGAGTTCGCCGAGTTCCTCGCGCGGCTCAGTCGTTGGCACGACGCTGCCGAGCAGGCCAACGTCGCTCTCGAGCTGGCGCCGAACAATGTCAGCGTCTTGAGGCTGGTCGGAAGGGTTGAGCTCAATCGCTCGGAGAGCGATGCCGGGGCGATGGATCGAGCCCGAGAGGCTTTCGAGCGCGTGATCGAGCTGGAGCCCGAGGACCGGGAGACCGTTCTGTCCCTCGGGCAGATCTATCTCAGTCTGGGCCGGGCCAGCGACGCCGCCGATCTGTTCTCGGAGCTGAACGAGAGGCTCGCCGGCGATCGCACTGCGATCTCGTTCTTGATCGAAGCGCTGCAACGTTCCAATCGCGATGCCGAGCTCGAGGACATCCTGACGGCCTACCTGGAGCACGACTCCGACTTCCTCAAGGTCAGGATGTTGCTGTCGCGGCTGCAGAGCGAACGTGGCGATCACCAAGGCGCCGCGACGACTCTGGGCGAGGTCGTCAGCGATGACGACGACAACCTCGACATCCAGCGGCAGCTGGCGCTCGAGCTCTATCGCAGCGG
>JAJCXP010000028.1 GCA_029263375.1 Acidobacteriota bacterium
TTCGACGGTCGGTAGTACTCACCCCAGTAGTTGCCGGAGCTGTCGTGCCGAACCGAGGTCGGCCCGCCCGAGGCGTCGATGCTCGAGTACCACTCAATCATGCTCTTCTCGCCGCTGCTGAGCAGAGCACCCTCCGCTCCCAGGCTGCCCTTCTTCTTCTCGTAGTCGGCGACCGCGGCGGCGATGGTGTTGCCGGCACCGGCAGTGCCCATGTTCAGCTTGTTGGTTCCGTCGATGGCCACGGTCTTGGGACCGACCGCGATCCACTTGGCCGGGCTGTTGTTCTTGGCTCGCCAGAGCTGCGACTTCTTGGTGTTCTTGAGCAGCTTGGAGACCGCGCGCTCGTCGGCCTGGGAGATCGCGCCTCCTCCACCACCGCCACCACCACTACCACCACCACCGCCACCGCCGCTGCCACCGCCATCGGTGGGCGGCGGAGGTGGGGGCGGCGCCGTGGGCGGCGCGGGATCGGAAGGCGGCGCCGGCGGCGCTGGCGGTGGCGGCGGCGGTGGCGGCGGCTGGCGGAACTCCGGCTCGCCGGTGGTCGAGATCACCGCCCGCAGGTCCGCATAGCCGACCTTGCCGCCGCCCTTCTGGAGCTTCGGCATGTTGCGGAGCTCGAAGTCGAAGTCGACGATGTCGCCGACCTCCATCTTCTTGGCGCTCTTGCAACGCAGGATCGTGTTCTCGCGCACGCCGCCCTGAAGTCGCAGCTCCTCACGAATCTCGCCATCGCGCCAGACCGTGACGTCGACGATGAAGCGGCCCTGCTTCTTGCGCGGATTGATGTTGCTGTAGGTCGCACACACCTTCGGGCGCTTCGCCTCCTCGGGCACAACCAGGGTCTGGAGCAGCTTGCGGGGCTGCTTCTCGTCGTCGACGTCGGCCTGGAACACCGAGTTGCTGGAATGGAACCAACCGCCGCCCGAGGCCGGGATCAGGCCGAGCGGTGAGTTGCCTGTCTTGAGCATCAAACCGTCCGGCGCGTGCTCGATCTCGGGCTCACCGACCTGCGAGAGAACGCCGCTGACTTCGATGAAGTCGCGACCGGCGGCGTTGTTGCGCACCCGCGGCATGTTCTTGAACTCGTGCTCGAACAGCACGATGTCGCCCTTCTCGACCTTCGGCCCCTTCTGGCAGTTCAGGTAGGAGTTCTTCTTCACTCCACCGGCGAAGGTCAGCTTGTAGAACTGCTCGATCTCTTTCTTGCTCTGATCGAAGAACAGCACAGTGGTCACGACGCGGCCCTCGTTTTTCTGGCCGACCGTGTTGTTGTAGGCGACGCAGACGGTCGCCTTGCCGAGATCGCGCGGAGCGACCAGCACCTGGCTCAGCAGCTCGGGATGCTTCTGGATGGTCTCGGTCGCCTGGAAGATCGAGTTGGTCGCGTGGAACCAACCCGCCTCGGCAACCGCACCGTGGATCATCGTCGTGAACAGGATCGCAGCCAGCAAGTTTCTCGGTCGCATTGCAGAACTCCTTCTGTTTTCCGCTCGGGCTTGGCCACAACAAGCGCCGATGTCTGGTGTCTGGTTCCCGAGAGAACCGGTGTCGAGACCGACGACCGTATTCGTCCGGGCCCGACTTGTCAATGAAGGGCATCTCTGCTTGAACAAAGGATTATCTGAATTCTGGCGGGGCGAGGGCAGCCCGGAGAGGGTCCCGCGCGAGCGCACAAACCCGCCCCCACTGAGCCCCCGAAAACACCACCAGCCGCGGCTCGGAAAACTCGTGGACAACGTCCCGAGAATCCACCACGGGAAGCGGCCACTACGGCCGACCGCTCGGTCCGTTACTCGCCGGGGCGGGCCGCGGGCTTCGGCTCGGGGTCGAGCATGTAGACGTTGAAGCTGCGCCCGTTGCCGACCCGAAAGGTATGGAAGCTGTAGAGCCGATGGAAGTCTTCGTTCTTCCAGATCTGCTCGTCGCTCGGCCGGCGTGGCTTGCGGCTGCCGGTGGCCGAGTCGAACATGATGAAGGTCGGCCGGCGTTCGACGACGTAGTCGCCGTCGCTCTTCTCGTGCCCCGCGATCCCCTTGCCCATACCTTCGACCTGGCGGTGCGCGATGTGGGTGTCGTTGAGCCCCAGCATGTCGATCGCCGGCAGCCGCGAGTAGTACGGAATCGTACCCGCGGTGTTGGTGGCGATCACCGCATCGGACGGCGCGTTCTCGAGCAGCCAGCGGCCGGCGAGCTCGCCGCGCTCCGCCACCCGGTCGCTGCCCACGAACCGCAGCATGCTCGGCTCGTGGTACGCCTGGTGCAGGTTCAACGCCACCGCCAGAACGACGAAGACACCGCGCTTGACGACGCCGACGTCGAGTGCGCCGACGCTCATGGCCGCCCACAGGCAGATCAGCGGCATCACTTCGCCGAAGAACCGGTACGACGGCTGGGCGTCGCCGCCGACGAAGATCACGTAGATCGTGTGGAGCACCAGATATCCGCCGATGACCGCGACCGGACCGTAGCGCCGCTTCACGATCGAGGTCGCCAGGATGCCGAACGCCGCCGCGCAGACGATCAGTAGCGTCGCGCCGCCGAAGCGCGTGACGTAGTCGAGGCCGCGCTCGATCTGCGCCCAGGTACCGCCGACCTTGGCGTAGAACGTGTTCGGCAGCAGCCAGCCGTAGTAGAGGTAGCGCCAGAGGAAATAGGGGCCGTAGAGCACCGTCAGACCGAGGGTCAGCGGTAACCAACCCGGGCGCCCGTTGCGCCAGCGGTCCAACAGCCGGTCGGCTCCGAAAGCGACGAACAGCAGGCCCGCGTCAGGCCGCGTCATCGCCGCGAGCGCGCACGCCAGGCCGGCGGCGACGTAGTGCGCCGAGCTGTCCTCGGAGCGCGCCCGCAGGTAGAGCAGCGCGGCCAGCAGGCCGAGGAGACCGAGCATCGGCACCTCCATGCCGCTCAGGGTCCAGGTCGTGAACGTCGCGCTCGAGCCGAGCAGCAGCAGCGCCATGACGATGACCCCGGCGTCGAGGTTCCGGTAGATCCGGCCGGCGAACGCCAGCAGCACCAGGCAGGCGGCAGCGAACAGCGCACCCAGCCAGCGCGACGCCATGACGGTGTCGAAGCCGAGCTTGTTCGCGAGCCCCAGCACGAACACCCAGAGGAACGTCGTGTAGCCCTCCACCCGCTCCCCTTCGTTGAACACCAACCCCTTGCCTTCGGCGAAGTTCTCGGCGTAGCGGAACGAGATGAATGCGTCGTCGAGCATCCAGCTCTTGAGATCGTTGGCGTAGAACGCCAGCAGGCCGAGCGCGACGAGCAACGCCAGCCAAGGCCCGAACCTGCGAGCAGCGATCCTCATGGCATCAATCCAGGTAGCCGAGAGCACGCAGTGTCTCGACGTCGTCCGGGTTCAGCTCGGCAGTGCCGGCGGGGTTGGACTCGCGGCTCTTGAGCATCAGCCGGCGGAACGGGCGGATCTGCTGCGCGAGTTCGCGGCAGACGCCACGGCACGGCTCGGCCATCGAGTTGAGCTCGCCGGGGTCGGTCGTCAGATCGAAGAACTCCTTCCGCTCATCGTTGTACCAGATCAGCTTGTGGGCGCGGCTGCGCGCGCCGAAGGCGTCGAACGTGTCGCTGAAGATCACCCGCTCGGCCATCTCCTCGCCGCGCAGGAGCGGCACGATGCTCTCGCCCTGGGCTCCCGGCTGCGGCTCGAGCCCGGCGAGCTCGAGCAGGGTGGGCATGACGTCGATCAGACCCACGGGGCGCTCGACGCGGCCGGTGAAGGCGCTCAGGCGCGAGGGCTGCCTGATCACCAGAGGAACTCGCAGCAGCTCCTCGTGGGGAGCGAAACCGTGCCCGAGCTGCCCGTGCTCGAGGAACGCCTCGCCGTGGTCGGAGGTCACCAGGATCAAGGTGTCCTCGTAGAGCCCGAGCTCGCGCAGCTGTTCGACCAGTTCGCCGACCGCCGCGTCGCTGTAGGCCACCTCGTGATCGTAGCGGGCCTGCAGGGCGCGCAGGTCGTCCGGATCGTCGAGACGGCTTCCCCACTCCGGCGCTTCCTGCCCGCTGGTCGGCGGCTCCGACTTCATCGCCGTCGGACCGAACGCGTCGGCCTTCTCCGGCAGGCTCAGGGTGAAGGGCCAGTGCAGGTCGAGATAGTGCAGATAGGCGAAGAAGGGCCCGCCCTCGAGACCCTCGAGCCAGGACCGGAGGCGCCCGTTGAGCCGGAACGCGTTGCGGCCGCGCTTGTCGTCGTAGTAGTCGTAGCCCTGCCCGAAGCCGAACCGTCCCTGAAGATGAACCTGATTGATCACCGCGGCGGTCGCGTAGCCTCCGGCCTGCAGCCGCTCGGCGAGCGTCACCAGACTGTCGTCGAGGGTCTCGGTGCGCAGCGCGGCCGCGTCGACGCTCACCCGTTGAATACCGTGTTGGCTGGGGTAGAGCGATGTGATCAGGGTGGCGATCGACGGCTTGGTCCAGGTCGAATGTGCCAGCGCCGACGAAAAGTAGGCGCCTTCGGCCGCCAGCGCGTCGATGTTCGGTGTCGTCGGCAGCGGGTAGCCGTCGACACCGAGGCGATCGGCGCGCAGAGCGTCGATCATCACGATCACGATGTTCGGCCGGAAGGCCTCGACCTCCTCCCGCTCGCCGGCGCAGCCGATCACGAGAGCGCAGGCGAGGACGGCCAGCAGCGCGCGTGTCGAGCGCGATCGGTGCGGCCGCACCGCGGGGCATACCTCCATGTCGGCAGCGACTCTAGCCGACCCTCCCGGTCATCACAATGTCGCCGGCCCCGTAGGAGCGGGTCGGTTCACCGTCCCGACCCCACCCAGTGGCGCTCAATCGACGTATCCCATCGTCCGCAGGTGCTGGCGACGCTCCTCGATCTCCTGCTCGCTGAGCTCCGGCCCGTCCGATTCGTCCGGCGAGGCCGGCCCGGTCCCGGGACGGATCGCTGCGTGCCCCCAGTAGGCGAACCGACCGTCGCGCTCGACCGCAGGGCTCTCTTCGATCGCCAGGCACAGCGTGGCGCCGCGCTGGGAATGCTCGACAAGCAATATCGACCGCTCACGCCAGACGAGGTCGTCGCTGGCGATCGTCTCGTCGAGGAGCAGAGCCTCCGACCCGCTGTCGGCGTCCTCCAGGTGCGCTCGAAAACTCGCCGAGGCTTTGGGTGACGGGATCCGCTCGGGGGCCAGACCGAAGCTCAGATCGAGCGTCGCGCCGGGCGGCAGCAGCACCTTACGGCAGCGGTTCGTGAACCGCAGAACGGGCAGGCGCTCGCCGGCAACCCTGATCTCGGCCTGATCCTTGTCGTTCGACAGCTCATAGAGCTCGCGATCGACGTAGCCGTAGCCCGCCGGCGGGACCACCGGCGTACCCGCCGGGTCGCCCAGCCGCTCGAGCTCGCCGCAGTGGTCGCGCGCGTACCGTCGCGGCCGCTGGGGCTCGAACGGCGGCGTCCACTGCCAGACGACGTGACCGGCGCGGGTCACTTCGAAGCTGCGCCAACCGCGACTCGAGGTCACCAGCACATTGCTGTTGGGCAGCGCCTGCTGAGCGCCTTTGGTGGCGCTGAAGAAACCCTCCGACCGGTACACCCAGACGATCGATTGATCGCGCGGATCCATCTCGAGCACGGCGCTCGTGCGCGAGGTGAACGGGTTGTTGTTGAACAGTTGAACGTAGCCCGGTCGGGGCAGGGCGGGGCCGTTCATGAGCGCTTCGTGCTGCTGATCGAGCCCGGCCTCCAGGCTCCAGACCACCTCGCCGCTGGCGCGATCGATCACGAACAGAGCGTCGAGATTGCGGGCGCTGATCAGCAGGTTGCCGGGCCGGAACCGTGGGTCGCCGGCGTCGAACCAGGGGTTGGCCGGAAGCTCCTGGACCGAGTTGATGTGTGTCAGATTCGCCTTGCCGCGCGACCGCTTGGCGGCCAGCCACGTTGCCAGGCGATCGCCGGCGCGCCACTCCCAGACCAGCTCGCCCTCTGGATCGACCTCGAGCAGATCGTCGGCGCGCTGTTCCTCGCGCAGGACCACCAGCAGCGTGTTGCCGTTGGCCAGCCGGATCACGTCGTGATGCGGTAACCGATCCTCCAGGGCGTACTCCCATACCAGCTCGCCATCCCAGGAGAACTGCTGCACCCGGCGCCCCGCCGACGCGATGGTCAGCAGCGAGCAGTCGTCGAGCAGACGCACCCGGCTGCGGGCGCGCACGGCCGGCCAGGCGTGTGCCAGCCGACCGTTCATGTCGATCACGACCGGCACCTGTTTGCGTAGGAGCGCGAGCGTGAAACCGTTCCAGGCGCGGCCGGGATCGTAGAGCGCGACCCACCCTGGGTCGACGCCGTCGCCCTCGAGCCGTGCGCCGCTCACCGCCAGCGCCGGATCGAACGCGCGCCCCGAGTCGCGCTCGCCGGCGCAGCCGAGCGCCACGATGACCGCCGCCGAGACGGCGACCGCGGCCCAGGGCCGCCGGCTGCTCCGCCGAGGTAGCGAGGTCATCGGTCCGAGCAGGGAACCAGGCCGGCCGCGAGCAGCCGGTCCTCGACCTCGCGTGCGATCAGGCGCGCTCCGGCCGCGTTCCAGTGGGGATCGTCCTCGAAGAACAGCGGAAACTCCTCGGTGTCCTGGAACACCTGCAGCAGATCGAAGACCGGATAGGGCAACGTCGGCGAGACCTCTTCGAAATAGCGGAACGGCTCCAGCGCGAACGGACCGAGCCGCTCGTAGCGGCTCTCCTCCCAGTTCCGCGGCGACTCGGCCGCGCTGTACTGATAGTGGCGCGGGTAGAGCACCACCGCCAGCGGCGCGTCGAGCTCGCTCTCGCCGAAGCGCTGGATCTCGGCGAGGTTCGCCATCACTCCGCGCTCGATGTCGGCGCGGCTGGTTTCGAGACTCCGGTTGGTGGCGAAGAATCGGTCGCGCGGATAGCTCTCGCGGGCAGGCGCCTCGTCGACCTCGCCACGCAGGACGCGGGCAAGCGTCTCCGGCACCGACTCCAGCGCCGGAAAGCGCGCGGCCAGCGCCACGATCAGCTCCTTGAAGACCTTGCCGTGGTCGAGCTCCAGGTCACCGGCCCGGCGCAGCTCGCTCTCGTAGCGCAGGTCGTCGCCGAAGTCGGTCATGTCGAGGTTGAAGACCAGCAGATCGGGCTTGTACTCGGCGCCGATCTGCCGCAGGAGTCGCAGGCTGAGAAGCGGCGACGAGCTCGCCCAGCCGAAGTTCACCACCCGCACCGGCGCCGTGCAGCCGCGCTCCCCGAGCCGCCGCTCGAGGACGTACGGATAACTCTCCTCGTACGCCAGCTCGAGACCGTAGGTGAAGGAATCGCCGAGCTGGAGAATGACGAAGTCCCCTTCGGCGAGGTCGTCGGCATCGCCCAGGAACCGGATGCCGTCGGCGTTGATCTCGCGGCCGTCCGGGCGCATCCGATGATCGACCGTGAAGTCGTAGAGAGCTCCCGCTCGCGCCACCGCCACCTTGCTGACCGCCCAGGGCAGGAACAGGAAGAACAGGACGTAGAGGAAGATCAGGTAGGCGATCGTCGGCCCGGGCGAGCGGGCAAGCCCGCGGCAGATCACGATCACGACGCCGACCGCGAGCGCAGCACCACCGGCGATCACCACGACCTCCGCTGTCAGCCGGAACAGAATCGCCACCACGAGCACCGCCGTCAGCGGCAGATCGAGCCTCTGCCAGAGTCTCAGCAGCCGGGCCGCGACGCCGAACCGCGTCCAGCGCTCGAGCGCAACGGCTGCCAGGGCCATCCCCCAGAGCAGTGGGATCAGCCAGACATGGCGCAGCTTCCCTGCCGTGTACGCCACCCGCAGCCCCGCGAAGCGACGGCCGTCGACACCGCCCCGGGGGCGCACGCGCAGATGCGTCAATGGCGTCGCGGGTGCGTCGAAGCTCTGCAGCCGCGTCCGCATGCCGCGTTGGCCCGATGCCGGCACCGCCCAGATCGGCTCGAACGCGACACCGTCCGAAGACGCTTCGACCGTGAAGGCGTCGCGATGGAACCCCTGGAGCTCGAGCTCGAACGGCGACCGGATCGCCGGCAGCTCGAAGATCAACGCGTCCGCGGCCGCGAGAATGATTCCCTGCTCCATGGCCGTGGCTTCCGGCACCAGGTAGGTGGCGACCGGGCGCGCGTCGGAGGTCTCTCCGGCTTCGACGTGAAGTGCGGTCGCGGGCTCGATTCGCTGTTCCAGGGTCCATTCGGAGCCGAACAGCACGACGACGATCGGCACCACGACGAGCGCGCCGGGCAGGCGACGCAGCAGCCCTCCGATCCACGAGCCGCCCGACGCGCGCTCGCTATCGCTCAGGGGACACCTGCTCGGAAAGGAGTGCGACGAGCGCCAGGAACCGACCCTCGGACCTCGACACGATCCAGCCCTCGACCTCGGCCGTTTCGAGATCGATCCAATCGCGACCGATCCGTTCGGCCAGACGCCCCTTCATCGCAACCGGATCGAGAGCGCCGCGGCCGGTGAAGAGCAGATCGAGCAGAGCCTCGGCGTCAGCCTCTTCAGGGTGGAGATCCAGGTAGGCACGACCGAGCCCCCGAGCCGCCGGGCCCAGGTCGACCTCCTCGGCGAGCGCCAGGACGGCGCGCCGCGCGCCTGCCGAGCGACGCCCGCACCCCGACCAGAGCAGAGCGGCCGCCGCCGTGCTCCCGACCAGGACCGCGCGCCGCGTCAGCTCAGTGTTCACAGGTCATCGGTCCTTTCGGCCGGTAGCGGCGGAACTGCAGCAGCTTGTGCGCCAGAAAGCCCTGACTGAACAGCTCGCCGCCGTCCTCGTAGCGTTCCACGATCAGCTCGCCGTTACGGCGGTAGGCCACCTGCTCGATCGTAGCGCCGTGCCGAAGTTGGGTCCGCAGCCAGCCGCGCAAGCCTTCGTACGGCACCTCGAACGAGCCGCGTCCGCCCAGCTTGTTGCGCAGCCGCCCGCCGTTGGGCAGCCTGCCGACCACCGAGACCACCTCGACGGGATCGTCCTGGTAGGAGAACAGCTTCAGCGCCTCGGGCACCAGCAGGTGATTGGAGGCGGACTCGGTTCGCAGGTTGGAGAACATCGCGAACGAATTCTCGGTCTTGAGGCCCACGTACGGAGTCGCCCCCCAGAGGAAGAACAGTCCTGTGATCAGCCAGAGCCCTCTGGGCACCGCTGCCAGCCGGCCTGGCAGTTCGCTCGAATCCGCCCGCGCGAGCCGGAACGCGCGCCAGACGAAGTACGACAACGGCAAGCTCCAGAGCATCCAGGGCACGAAGGCGCGGTCGCGAATCCAGACCCGGTTGCTACTGAAGTAATCGAACAGCTCCTCGCCGACACCGGCAAGTGAATGCCGGCTCACCAACCAGAGCGGCACCAGCAGAACGACGCTCCAGCCGAGCGCCGCCGGCACCGCCCGCCAGCGCTCGACGCTCAGCACCGAGAGCGCCAGCTTGCGGACGCGGCTGGCACGCCAGACCTCGGCCAACCGGTCCGGCAGGCTGGCGGGCGCGAACAGCAGGAAGAGCAGCAGCAGCAGCGAGGTGAAGTTGTAGAAGCCCGACTTCGGGCTCAGCGTCAGCATCAGGTGAAAGCTCCAGCCGACCGCGATCCCCCACCGGCGCGTGCGGGGAATCAGCAACAGAACGCCGATCGCCGCCTCGACCCCGATCGTCGCCCAGGCCATCGCCAGATTCAGGAGCGGCCCGGGCGCCGGCAGGAACGGCAGGCGATCCAGGAACGTGCTGTAGAAGACCGTTCCGCAGCTAACCCGCTCGTCGAACAGGAAGTCGCGATTGAGCTTGTGGAAGGTCGCCCAGAAATACATCAGCAGAACGATCGAGCGCATGACCGGCGCCGCCCGTTCGAGCGCCGTGACCGGCGAGAACCCGGCGCCCCGCGTCAGCCGCTCGTAGACCAGCGCCGACGCGAAAGTGAGTGCGACGAACGAGCCGATGGTCTCGTGATTGGGCGTATTCGGGATGTGCGAGAACCAGGCCAGGGCATAGAGGTAGCCGCTGAGCGCCAGTCGTGACGGCGAGCTCGGCCTGAGCAGCAGGTAGACGCTCGAAGCGAAGGCCGCGAACCCGAGCGGGCTCACGAAGTAGCTCGCGTACGAGGTGTAGTGGAAGATGACGTGGGCGGCCCAGAGACCCGAGAAGAGAGTGAACGGCGCCGTCGTGCGGTTCATGTCAGGCGCTCCCCAGTCGCCCGCGCAGATGCTCGGCCAGGCGCACGGCCAGCGCCACCAGGGAGAAGGTCGGATTGGCGTAGCCGGCGGTCGGAAAGACCGAGCTGCCGGCGACGTAGAGGTTGTCGACGCCGAACACCCGGCAGTCGGGATCGACCACGCCGTTCGCCGGCGAGGCCGCCATCCGCGTCGTTCCGACATGGTGCTCGCCACCGACGGTGCCGCGCCACGGATCCCCGGGCTCGATCGAAGAGCGGATCCGGCCGACTCCGGTGCGGGCCATCTCGGCCGCCACCACGCGCGCGGTCTCGGTGAGGGTGCGCAGGTCGCGCTCCTGAAGCTGCCAGTCGAGCCGCGCCCGGCGTACGCCGAAGCGGTCGGTCTCGTCGTCGAGGAGCACCCGGCTCGCCGGGTTCGGCGACTGCTCGGCGCGGATGTTCAGGATCGCCTCGAGCGGACCGTCCTCGCTCCCGGCGTCGCCGCCGGCGAGCCGGTCGAGACCGGAGATCGTGCGCACCAGGGTGTCCTCCGGATCGAGTCGCTGGCGCTTCAGGATCTGGATCGTCGCTCCCAGGAGCCCCTGCCGTTGCCGGTACTCCTCGGACAGCGAGATCGTCGGCATCCGTCGCTGCGACGAGTCCTTGGGCGACCGGTAGGCACGAATGTCGGCCGGCGACTTCCAGAGCAGCAGCCGGCCGAGGCGGCGGTGGGGATGATCCATGAAGAACCGGCCGACGAGATCCCGGGCGTTGCCAACGCCCTCGCCCTGAACGTCGTTCGAGGCCAGCAGCAGGCGCGCGTTCTCGATGCCGCCCGCCGCCAGCACGACCCATTTGCCGCGCACGTTGAACGATCGCCCAGGCTCCGAGGCGACCTCCAGGCCGACGACCCGCCGGCCCTCGGCATCGAGACGCAGGGCGAGCACGTTGGCGTGCAGCAGGACCCGGACGCGATCGGACGCGTCGAGCAGGTCGCCGTACTTGAGACGAAACCGGACCGGCGGGCTGAAATGAAACATCGTCCGGGCCAGCAGAGTGCTCTGCTCGAACAGCGACCAGGCGCCGTAGTCACCCACCGGGACCGTGAACGGCACGGTCTCGAGAATCTCCTCGGTCTCCGCGAAGTGGCGCGCAAACTCAGCATGATCGATCGGCCAGCCCGAGTGCTCGAGCCATTCCCGGCGCTCGAAGTCGAGCGGGTCGAGCGGCCGGCACCAACCGGCCCAATGGTTGGTCGTACCGCCGAGGTAGCGCAGCCGCGTCGAGGACAGGTACTCGTCGCCCGCATCGAGACAGGTGCCCTCGGCGGCGCCGCGGTAGAGCTCCTGGCTCTGCTGGTCGTATTGGCGACCGCCGCCTTCGACCACCACCACGTCGCTGCCGGTGCGCGCGAGCTTCTGAGCCAGCGTGATGCCACAGGCGCCGGCGCCGATGACTACGACGTCTCCTTCGATCGTCCGACCTGGCTCCAGATCGTGTGCGTTGATGAGCATCCGGTTTTGAACCGCGGGCGGGTCGGTGGACCGCGCCGAGTATAGCTCCACGATGCCTGCGCCTACGGTACTCTCGACCGGCGATGAACAACGAGGCCGAGCCCGAGATCTACTTCAAGCAGCTGCTCGCGGGCAGGCAGGTTGCGCTGTCGCATCCGGCGGCGGCGCAGATGGCGAACTTCATGTACGTCATCGGCGACCCGATCAAGCGCGAGGCGGTGATCATCGACCCGGCCTGGGATGTGATGGGGCTGCTCGACATCGCGCGCGGCGACGGCTACAAGGTCGTCGGCGCCCTGATCACCCACTACCATCCCGACCACGTCGGCGGCGACCTCTTCGGCATGAGCATCGAGGGCGTCGGCCGCCTGCTCGAGCAGGCGTCAGTGCCGCTCTACGTCAACCGCCTCGAGGGCGACGGCGTCAAGGTGGTCACGGGCGTCTCGGAGAGCGACCTGAAGCGCATGGACAACCAGGACCGGCTCCAGCTGGGCGACCTCGAGATCACCTTCCTCCATACCCCCGGCCACACGCCGGGCAGCCAGTGTTTTCTGGTTGGCAACCGGCTGGTCGCGGGCGACACCCTGTTCGTGCAGGGTTGCGGCCGAGTCGACCTCCCCGGCGGCGATCCCGAACAGATGTACCAGACGCTCACCCAGCGGCTCGCCAAGCTGCCCGCCGACACGGTGCTCTTCCCCGGGCACAACTACGGTCCGACCGAGACCTCGACGATCGGCGCCGAGCTCGAGCAGAATCCCTACCTGAGAATGCGCTCGATCGAAGACTGGCGGCGCCTGATGGGCTACTCGGCGCCTTCGGGTTCGTCCTAGCGTCCGACGCCCTCTCGCGTTCAGAAGGGGAGCGAGCCGCTCCGGGCGGGGTTTCCTCCCGCCTGATCATGCGGACTCCCGACCGATCCAGCACGGACTTGACTCCCGATCCGCCGAGTCCTACTATGGGCGGAAATAAGGCGTAATTCAATCAAAGAGGAGAACGATCAAGAATGTCGATTGCCCAATCCCTGATTGCAGATTTCAAGCAGGAATCCGAGATGACCCGCACCGTGCTCGCGGCGTTGCCCGATGACAAGTACGACTGGAAGCCGCACGACAAGTCGATGTCCCTGGGAGCCCTCGCCAGCCACATCGCCGAGACTCCGAACTGGCACGGATCGATGCTCGAGGACGTCTTCGACTTCGACGCCATGATGGCCGACTACAAGCCCCTCAGTGTCAGTGACAAGGCCGAACTACTGGCCGCCTGGGACACGAACTCGGCGGCCTTCCTCGAGGCGTTCAGCGGCAAGGACGACGAGTTCATGAACGGTCACTGGAAGGGCATGTCTGGCGGCAAGGAGATGATGGGTGGGCCGCGACACAGCATCGCCCGCTCGATCCTCGTTCACCACGTGGCGCACCACCGTGGCCAGCTGACCGTCTATCTCCGCCTCCTCGACGTGCCGGTACCGCCAACCTACGGTCCGACCGCCGATTTTCCGGACTGGAAGTAGAGCGCAGACTCTTCCACGGCCCGATCCGGGCGCTCGCGCGCCCGGTGGCGGCCTGGTCGGCACCGCCCGCCCTCCAGGCCGCCTCGGCCGTGGCTTCTCCGAGCCCAGGTCGCCGAGCTAGATCAAGCGTCTCAGGGTGAGCGTTCGCTCGAGCGACTCGCCGTTTCGAAGAAAGGACAGTCGCACTTCGCCGTCTTCCCGGAGCCGCTGGCGAACCAGGTGCATTTCCTTGCCCGACACGGCCTCGCCGTTGACATGGGTCAGCAGGTCGTCGACCCGCAGGCCCTGCTCTTCGGCCGGCGAGCCGGCAAGGATCTGCTCGACCCGCGGCTCTCCGGAGTAGCTCAATCGCAGTCCGGATCGATCGAATCGGAACGGCGTCTCGAACGACTCGTTCGGCACCAGGATCATCCGCCCACCGGCGTAGTCGAAGGTCGTGTTGAAACGCTTGAGCACGTCGCTGCCCAGGTTGCCGTCGAGCGAGTCCACACCACGCGGATTCTGATGGCCGCCCATCGGGAAGGAGGTCAGGACGTCCTGGAGCACGGCGCCCCCGAGATCGAGCCCCGCGATGCGGCCGATGTGCCCCTCGATCTCCCCGGACAGGCCGTGCCCCAGGACGGTGGCGATCGCGCTCTCGGGCACGACGATCCGCTTCGAAGCGTCGCTGTTGAGTGAGACCGCGTGTGACGCACCGAGATCGACGACCACCTGGGCCTCGAACCACTGGACTCCGTCGGCGCTGACGCGCACGCTCACGTAGGGCAGGTTGTTGCGCAACTCCAACGGCAGCACGATGGCGCCTTCGGGCGGCACGTACTCTGACGGCTCGTGCAGCCGCAGAAGACGCCGGTCGTAGTCGATCTCGACCACGAAGCGCCCGAACAGCGAGTAGCCGAGGATGCCCTGGTGATAGGCGGTGAAGCCGGGCATCTCGGGCAGCATCAGGATCCGCGCCTGGTCGAGCCTCAGGCCGGGCAGGCTCAGCGACTCCGACATCGCCACCTGGGCCGTGAGGCGATGTCCCTCGCCGCCGGCGCCGCCGACTCGCGCCGCGATCGACGGATCGAACGAGATGGGCAGCTGGCGCGTCAGGTCACCGGCGTAGAGCGCCAGGCCGGCGGCGGGCATGCCGGTGTCGAGCACCACCGCGAGTGGCTCGGAGCCGTTGACCGAGAGCGGCAGGACCAGATGATTGTTGATCAGGTCGAACGGCACCTCGGGCACACCGTCCGCGGCCGTGATCGTGAAGGTCGTCGCATCCGCCGGCGCCCCGTACCCATGGGACTGGGCATTCGCCTCGGCGGACGCGAGGCTGCCCGCCATCAACAACACAATTCCCAGGTTTCGCACTTCTCGACTCATGAGCTCGGCTCCTGATCTCGCAGTTCGTGGGTTGCCGAGACGGTCGAGCGACCCTCTCGGCCCTTCACCGACTACGAACGCGCGAGCCCGTCGAGAGTTTCCGGCGCTGCGGCGTCTCGGTCGAAGCGAGCCGGCGTCAGATCGTCACGCCATGCGTCCTGGGCTTGTACGACGGATCGGGAAACAGCGCCTTCCAGTCGGAGTTGCCCACTCGCCGATCGAGAATCTCCGTCAGCACATCGCGATAGTCGATGGTGATCTCGAGATCCTGCCCGTCGTAGAGCTGGCCGTCGTTGAGACCCGGCCAGTCAGTGAGCACCCTACCGCCGGCGATGCCACCGCCGAGCGCGAGCATCATGCCGCCATGACCATGATCGGTGCCCTGGCTGCCGTTCTCGCGCAGATTGCGCCCGAACTCCGACATCGCGACCACCGAGACATTCTTCAGATTGTCGCTGGAGAGGTCCTTGTGGAACGCCCCGAGCGACTCGGCGAAGCTCATCATCAGATACTCCATGTGGCCGTCGTTGTTGCCCTGGAACTCGTGCGTGTCCCAGCCGCTCAGGTCGATGGCGATCGCCTCGACCCCGACCTCGGCCTTGATCAGCGCCGCCGCCGACTTGAGGGAGTAGCCGAACTGATTCTCCGGGTAGCTAGCCTTGCCCGAGGGACGGTAGCTCTGGAACCCGATCTTGCGCAGCAGATCGACGGTTCGCCCGGTGTTGTCGGCCGAGGTCCTGAGCGGCTCGTTCCAGGCGGCGTACGCCTCCTCGAGAGCTGCCCGTCGCGCTTTGCGAGTGGCCTTGCGCCCCTCGAAGCCGAAGTCATCGAGGTCGGCGATCGGCAACGTCTGCGGCCCGCCGACCAGGGTTCGCTGCAGCCCGGCGCCGATGCCGACCGCACGCAGCACGCCGTCCGAGGCGGTCGGCGCGGTGACTTGCAGGTGGCGACCGAGCCAGCCGGTCTGGAGCGACGGCGCCCCACCGCCCTGCCCCGCCTCCATGAAGCGCATGGCGTCGAAGTGCGATCGGGTCGGATCCTTCAGGCCGCAGGCGTGAACCACCAGCAGCTCGCCGTCGTCGTAGGCGTCGCGCAGCGCCGACATCGATGGCGAGAAGCCGAAGAAGCCGTCGAGATCCGAGACCCGGTTGGGCTCGCCGCTGTCGGGACGCGGCACCGCCAGCGTCGGTCGAGAGGCGTAATAGTTGTCCTCGCCGTGCGGCACGACCATCGATAGCGAGTCGGCGCCGCCGCGCAGGAAGATCGACACCACGATGTCGCGAGTGCTGTTCTCCGAGCTGGCGTAGACCACCCGCGGCAGCCACCCGGGAGCCAGGACGCCGGCCACCACGCCGGCCGAGATACCGACGAAGTTGCGACGGGAGATCCGGCGGTACTCGTTACAGGTCTTGCACTCGTGATCGCTCATCTCAGTACTCCTGGAAGTCGGGGGAGGCGGCCGCCAGCCCGATGAGGTCGTGGATCCGCTTCTTGTCGATCTTCTTGCCCGAGTCCAGGAAGGCGAGCAGACTCGCTTCGGTGGCGGCGCTGAGAGCGCCGTTGAAGAGGTAGGCGTTGAGATCCGAGACGATCCTGGTCGGCTTGAGCGATGGGTCGACGAACGGCAGGTCGAGCTCGACCCCGTTGCCCGCGTCGAGGAACGTCGTCGCCCAGTTCCAGCGCGGCAGGATGAAGCCCGACCAGAACTCCTCGCTGTCCGGGTAGCCGTCGGGCGGCTCCCAGTTGAACGGCAGGTGGCCGGCGGTGAAGAGGTGATCGATCGCGTGCGAGGTGCGGTCGAGCCCGGCGAACAACCCTCGCAGTGCCGAGACCATCAGGTGGAACGGCCGCTTGAGCTTCGGCTGAGCGCGCTCCATCCGACCCTTTTTCAGCACCTGGCGCAGCATCGCCTTGATGTCGCCACCGGTGTTCATGTAGGCGTTGGCCACCTTGTTGACGTCGCGCCGCTTGGGCTCGTAGCCCCAGAAGTAGATCAACAGCTTGCGCGCCAGAAACTTTGCCGTCAGCCTCTTGCCGCCGAGGATCTCGAGCACGCGCTCGCCGTCACGGATACCCCCTTCGGAGATGGCCTGACCGAGGACGGTTTTGGTGCCGGTGTCGTGCTGGGACTGATCGAAGAGAAACTCGCCGGCGTCGGCCTGGCGGGGCCCGGTGGCCCGCCAGCCGGTGAAACAGCGCGCAACCGCACGCACGTCCTTCTGCTTGTAGCCGTTGTCGACGCCGAGCGAGTGCAGCTCCATCAGCTCGCGCGCGTAGTTCTCGTTCGGGTTGCCCCGGACGTTCGAATCGTTGGTCAGGTAGATCAGCATCGCCGGACTGTGGGCGCTGGCCGAGAGCAGATCGGGAAACTTGCCGAGCGCATGACGCCGGATCACGTCCCGGTCGTCGATCGGCTTGAGTAGCGGCTGTGCGTCGCCGAACAGGTGAATGTTGAAGTGGTCGGTCCAGAACACGACCATCCGCTCGTAGAGCTGACGCGGACTGTAGGCCGCTCGGTAGATGCTCGCGGCGATCAGCTCGAAGACCGGCACGCCCTGATTGCCCTCGTAGGTCCGGATCAGCTCACTCGGGCTCATCGAGAGTGTCGGGAAGGCGCGGGTCAGCGCATCCTCGAGCTCGCTGTTGTCGATCGACTCGTGGTCGAGCTGATAGTCGAGGTAGCCGTCGTAGCCGAGGTCGTCGATGCGCTGCATCTCGACCAGGTTCAAGCCCATGGTCGCTCGCTGGACGAGCCGCTGCTCGGCACTGATTGCGCCGGCGGAGCTCGCCAACGCCTTACGCTTGCGCGGCCGTACCCGCCGTGCGGCCTCGCGCGGCTCGGCGATCAGATGCTTGGGGATTCGAGCCCCCATCGACGAGGCGGCGGCGGGCAGTCGCCCCTGTCGCTTGAGGACCGGCGCCTGCGGTCCGGAAAAACTGGGACGGACTGTACCCATCTCCCGCATGACTACCCCTTTCGGCCGAGACCCTGCGTCGAGCTGATCTTCTCATCACGGGTGATCGCACGCGGCTCGACGCCCCGTTCGCTCGCCACACCCCTCTCGCCGGATGAACTCATCCAAGATTTTCGACTCTCGAATGTAGGAACCCCCGGGCTCCAGTTTTCCTTCGTGCGCGCACTCATACGATCGTGTTCGCGAGTGTGCGGGCGGGCGGCAGCCTGCGATGTGGACCGCGCCACAGGGACCGCGCCACTAATCCGCATCGCGAATCTCCCGCAGCATTCGCTGCTGCTCCACGCTCAGGAGGTTCTTGATCCGGATCAGCAGCACCATGTGACGGGTCTTGACGCCCTGCTCGAGCTCGACCACCCGGCGTGCCGCCGCCAGCGCCGCCTCCTCGTCGACGCGTGCGCCCTCGAGCAGCAGGATCAGGTCGGCGGAGGCCTCGCTCATCTCGAGCTGGATCGGCAGCAGATCGGACTGGGTCTGGCGCATCTCCTCGAGGAAGGTCAGGCGCTGTTCGGGCGTCAAGCCGATCTTGCGCTGGTTGGCCATCACCAGCTCGGGAGGGAACACCGACTGCTGGAACGGGCGGTCATCTCTATCGCGGTCCGCCGCGAACAGACCGGTGGCGCAGAGAAGGATCGACATCACGACAAGGAAGCGCGGAATTCGCATCAGAGAGTCTCCTCGAAGCCCAGCGTGGGCAGGTCATCGGGTATCTGCAGCTCGGCGGCCCGGAGGTCGAATCCGAGCAGGCCGCCGCCCGGCGGCTCGAGCAGAAAGTCGAGCGGCGCCCGCCAGTCGGAGAGCGCGAGCGCGAGCTCGACGGCCTCGGACGAGGCGGCGTCGGAAAACCGCGGTGCCGGCCCCCGCGAATCGGGAGCCAGCACCAGCAACACAACCAGGAGGACCACGGCGGAAAGGGAGGCCGAGGCCAGGAGAAGCCGCCGGCGGAAGCGACGTTGCCGCTGTCGCTCGACCGCCGCGCGCCATACCCGGCTGAAGGGGGGCGCGCCGGCGGCGCTGCCGCGGGAGCGGCGGATGAGGGAGTCCAATTCCTGCCGAGCCTTGCTCAAGCTCGTCCCTCCTGGTCGATCAAGCGGCTCAGGCGGCGCTTGCCGCGGTCATAGTGCATGCTGGCGGTGCCGGCCGAGACGCCCATCGATTCGGCCGCCTCGCGCACCGTCAGGTCGTGGAAGAAGACCAGCTCGAGCACCTGGCGTTGGCGGCGGGAGAGGGCGGCGAGCGCGCGCCGGACGACTTCGGATTCGCGTGCCCGCTCGACCCGGACCTCCGGGCCGGCACCGGGCGGCGGCGCCAGCTCCTGCCGGCCCCAGCGGAGCATCAGCGCGGCGCGCAGACGCCGCCGGCGATAGCGCCCGCTGGCGCTGCGCCGGATCACGCCGAAAAGCCAGGTCTTGAGCGTCGACCGGCCGCCGAACCGGGCCCGACCCTCGAGAATCTTCAGATAGACCGCCTGCAGCACCTCTTCAGCCTCCTGCCGATTCCCGCTGCAGCAGCTCGCAGCCCAGGCGAAACTCGCGGGATGAAGCTCCTCGAGTTGCTGTCTGAGCTGCGCTGGATCCATGGGTCGTGTCGAGTGTATTGCTCATCCGTTCTCGTCCCTTGGTCGCCCGAGGCGCGCCCCCGTATGACAGCCGCGCCAATCGGGTTGGCCAGCCGCGACTCAGCGAAGATATGCGCCAATCGGCATTTGACACTCCGTCGATCCCTGTGCTGCAATCATCAGGTTCCGTCAGGCTAACCAGGCATCCAGCCCTTGCTGGAAGTCCCTCGCGATCACTCTCGCGGGGAAAGAGTGGGCTACCCACTAGAAGGAGGAGAATGTTGACCCGAACCTCTAAATCCTTGATTTTGGCCGCATGTTTCTGCCTCGTCGCCACGATGGCGTTCGGGCAGGCGAACTCCGGTGCAATCGGCCTCAAGCCACCTTCGGACAACGACTTGACGCCGATCCCCGAGGGCGGCATCAGCATTCTCTACGCCCCGTCCGAAGCCGATGACGCGGCCTACCGCGCAGCGATCGCGGCGTTCACCGGTGGCACCGTCGACTATTTCGATGCCAGCGCGGGCACACCCAGTGCCTCGATGCTGGCGGGCTACGACTGCGTCTACACGTGGACGAACTTCGCCTACGCCGACAACGTCACCTTCGGTGACCGCCTCGCGGACCACGTGGACGCCGGCGGCAACGTCGTCCTGGGCGCTTTCACGACCTTCACCGGGGGCAACTTCCTGAGCGGGCGCGTCATGACGTCGGGCTACTCCCCCGTGAACAGCCCGAGCGGCAGCAACTGGTTCTTCAGCTCGAACTACGCGGGCGACGGCGTCACCTCGATCCACAACGGCGTCACCGGCTACGAGTGCACCTTCCGGGACATCCTCGCCCTTCAGGGCGGCGGCCTCCAGGATGGCAGCTACCTCGACGGTGAGATCGCCCATTCCTACCGCTCCGACTTCGGCGTCGTCCACAGCAACGGCGCGGGCGCCAACCAGCTCGGTTGCACCGGCGACTGGCCGCTGCTGGTCGCCAACGCCTGCAACGCGACCAACGCGTGCGCTCTGTCGGCGAGAATCGCTGGCGGTACGTCCTTCGGCGCCGGCGACTCGGTCCAGGTGCGGGTCACACTCCAGCACAACAAGATCGGCACCGAGACCCGGTCCTTCCGGATCACCCTCGAAGACGCGGCCGGCCAGGTCATCGCGCAGCGCGACACGCCTCCGGTCACGATGAGCTTCGACGAGGTCGTGCGCCGCTCGTACAAGGTTCGGATCCCGGCGGGAACGCCTGCCGGCTCCTACAACGTGCGGGTGAGAATCGCCGGCATGCAGCAGGGACACGCGCAGTCGGTCCGACCGATCACGGTCAACTAGCGCGGCATCATCTGAGCGCAAGTCTCATGCCCGCCAGACTCAGGTCTGGCGGGCTTTTTCTTGCCCGAGGAGCCGGCAGCCCGTCGAACTAATCGCTCGCCAGCGACTCGACGAGATCGAGTAGCGCCCCGAGATCCGTGGCCTCGAGTGTGGCGCCACCGCGCTCGAGCGCGCCGGAGACGTCTACCGCCGGCAACGGTCCGAGACCCGCCAGCTCAGCGGCGCGACCGGCCGCTTCGATCGAGGCCGCGGTCTCCTGTTCCGGTAGCCCCGGCTGGCCGAACCAGATCCGCGTGCCGCTCACCGGCAGATCGCCGGGAATCAGAGCGAGAAGCCGGCCCGACGGGTAGGCGACGTTGAGACGCATCGCGGTCTGATCACCCACGTAGAGGATCGGCTCAGCCGTCTGGCGCGGATAGACCAGGTCCGGGGCGACGGCCAGGACCAGCAGATGGCCCGAGGTGACCAGCGGTCGCTCGGCGCGCCAGTCGTAGTGGAAGCCCTGCTCGAGGACGAACGGTCGGGCCGAGATCAGCGCGCCGACAGCGGCCGGCGTGGGCGGCACGGGCGGCGGCGCGGCGAACAGCGCCGAGACCAGGAAGAAAAACGCCGCGGGAGAGAGTCGTCGTAGTGTCATCTTCACGTCTCCTAGTCCGTGGTCAGTTCGAGGTCGTCGACGAGGATCCGGCCCATCGCTGGACCGCCGGCGGCGGCGTTGAACAGGAAGCCGACCCGCCGAATATTGGTGAGATCCAAGTCCGGACGATCGGTGGTGAAATCGGTCAGTCGAATGCGAATGGTCTCGAACTCGTTCTGCCAGCCAGCGCCCGAACCGGAGCCGGTACGCTGGTAGGGTTCTTCGACGCCGCCGCCGTAGACCGAGAAGTCGATCCGAACCTGATTGCGGTTGCCGTCGATCAGGGCGACTGACCAGTGCTCGTCCTGGAGCCGGGCGGTCGTCAGGGGGTGTCGAGTGCCCTGGGCCGCGCGGAACGAGAGGTACTCGAAACCGCTGAAGTCTCTCTGACTTCCCGGAATCGCCCAGAACAGCCCTTCGCCACCGCCGGCGCCGTCGACGTCGAACACGGCGCCGTCCTCGAAGTCGCTCGACCGGTTGCGGGTCGAGCCGTTGAACGGATCGCTGACGCTCCACGTGAAGACGTTGTCGTCCTCGATCATCAGGCCCTCGAGCAGCCCGTTGACCCGCACCAGGACACGGCCGCCGGAGCTCGACACATCGGTCGCCGGGTTGGTCTGGTAGTCGTCGATCACGAACTTGCCGGAGCTCGGAGCATCGCGCAGCTCGCTGACCACGGTGGTGGTCGAAGCGACGCCGATCGGCTTGAACGACTCCCACTGACGCCAGAGGTAGTCCTTGCTGGCGATTCCGCCGTCGACATGGTGCTCGATCAACGCCAGATAGGTCGCCTTGGCCACCTGCTGAGCCTCGGTGCGCCCGATCTCGGTTCCGGCCGGACCGTCGAAATCGTTGAAGCCGCAGCAGTTGAAGTCGTTGTGGTCGGCGCCATGTACGTAGGTCGACTGACGGCAGCCGGTGGCGCGCTCGAGCAGGTTGAACGACCAGGCCAATTCGAGGCTCGGGCAGCCGCAGACGTCGCCGTCGGCCGCGCCGTAGAGCAGGTGGTAGGTGACGTCGTGCGGATTGGTGCTGCCGATCGCCAGAAAATCTGTGGGGGCGATGCTCGACAGGAGCACCAGATCGTCGAGATCGTAATTGACCGGCGTCCAGGCGCCGTCGAAGATCCGGTCGTAGGCGATCGCGATGCCCTCGCCGCCGCGGCTGTGGCCGATCCAGGTGATCCGGTCCGAGTCGACGTGACCGTCGAGCACGCCGCCGAGGATCGTGCCGAGCTGACCGAGAAACGCGTCGGTGTGCTCGAGCGTGGTCGTCGAGGCGGAGAACACTCCGGGACCGGTGTTGTTCTCGTGGCTCATGACGATGTAGCCGTGCGAGGCGAGGTGGATCTGCAGGTAGTTGTACCAGGTGTAGGAGTGGCCGTTGCCGTGACCGATGATCACCACCGGCAACCGGCCCATTTGAGCGATGTCGCTCGGATACCAGACCCGCTCCTCATCGAAGCCCGCGGTCGTGCCGGTGACGCTGTAGTTGCCCTCGGTCACCGCCAGGGGTCCGCTGGTCGTAAGATCCTTGACCAGGTAAAGCCCCGCTTCGCCGAACGAGTTGTCGAGCAGGTCGTCGGCGTCCAGTGTCCCGTCCTGGTCGAGGTCGATCACGACGTCGTAGCCGACGCCGACGTTGGTGCCCGCGTCGCCGGATAGCTCGCCCGGCGCCACCACCACGACCCGATTCGCGGCGATACCGGCACCGGAGAACGCGAACGTCTCGGCACCCGCGCCCGCGTCGACCAGCAGCGCGCCGACCAACCAGAGGTTGCGCGTCGGCACAACGTAGATGTCCGCGGTCACTCCGGCGATCACCGGAAAGCGCGACGGATCGACCGCCACCTCGACGCTCTCATCGACGTTGAACGAGCGCACGAACTCGAACGACGGATAGCCGCTCAGCGATCTTCCGGCAAGCTCGGTCCGGACCTGAGCGCTCGCGGCGATCGTCGC
>JAJCXP010000029.1 GCA_029263375.1 Acidobacteriota bacterium
GAGCTGCCCGAGGCTGCGGTCGAGATCAACACGGTCTACGACAACGAGGAGGGCGGCGACGCGCTGCACAACGTGTGGGTGCCGATCTGGGACCAGGTCGTGCGCGAGGCCGCCTGGGCGCAGGACCGACCGGTGCGGATCGCCGAGATCCACCCCGAGTACCGGCACGACGTGAGCGGCACGCCGCTGGGCGAGCCGGGACTGATCTGCAACGATCTGTTCGGCTTCGACGGCATCCACCCGACCAACTCCGGTTACGATGTCCACGAGCAGAAGCTCTGGCAGTCGATCGGCGGCGTGACGCTAGCCGGCACCGACCGGCTCGACGTCAACGTCGGCTTTCAACGGCCGCGCAGACTGCTCCTTCCTCTTCAGTTCAACGACGTCACCGGCGACGCGACGAACCCTGGCGATGCTCTCGCCACCGACGGCGTCGGCGCCCTGATTCCCTCCGACAACGCCGAGTTTCGCGTCGAGGCCTTCCTGAACAACCCGCCCGGCAACCTCGGACTGATCCACGCACTGCTCAAGGTGCGCTACCGAACGACCGGCGCGCCGATCGATGACTACTACCGTTTCGAGGCCTCGGTCGACGGCTCGTTCAGCGCCCCGGGATCGACGCCGACGACCTGGAACACGATCCTGCCGGTGGTCGGATCCTCCGGCGACAGCGGCGCCGAGATTCTGGCCTACCCGGATCAACCCGGTTTTCGCACGGTCGCCGCACCAATCTACCTCGGCGCGCCGATCTCCAACGACGGCACGCTCGACTGGCCCGAGCTGCAGACGCTGAGCGTGCGGCTGGTGACCACCGCGGTCGGCGCCCCGGACGGATTCAGCGTGGAGTGGGACTCGGCCTGGGTCGAGGCATTCACGACTCTTCCCGGCGGCGCGAAAGCCCCGGCGATCCATGCGACCGAGGCCCCGGGCCGGTCGGCGGTGCGGCCCAGCCCCTCGCGCGACACGAGCTCGCTGCTGGCCGAGCTCGACTCGATCCATGTGCGTCGAGAAGTTCTCGACACGCTCGCCTCCCGCCCGGACGCCTTGCCCGGACTGGTACGCCTCGTGAGCCGGGGCGGCACGCTGGCGGCGGCACGGGCAGCCGACCTTCTGGGCCGGACAGGAGATCGCTCCCCTGACGTTCGCCGTGCCCTGCGTGAGGCACTTGCGGGTGGAGTGACCCCGGTTCAGGCGGCGGCGATGCGCTCCCTCGCGGCGCTCCTCGACACGGACGCCGCCGGCTCGATCGCCGCCCTGCGCCAGCGGCCGGAGCTGGTCGTCTCGGTGGCCCTGGCGCTCGGTCGCCTCGATTCGCCCGACACTCTAGACGCCCTGTCGGAGATCGCCCGTTCGCGCCAGGCGCCGGCAACCGCGCGCCGCCTGGCCGCTCGCGGGCTGGCCGGCTCCGCTCACGCCGAAGCCGTAGAGAGGCTCCGGGCGCTCGAGTCCAGCGACGACCTTCGCGTGCGGCGGCTCGCCGAGGCCGGACTGCGCCGGCTCTCCGTGATCAGAGGGCGGTAACCCGGTTTGGCGGCCAATCTCCGCGCGCGTCTGGTCGGCGTCCTGGCGGTCGTCGGGGCGCTCGGCATCCTGTGGCTGGCCTTCGCCTGGATGACGGGTAGGCGAACGATCCAGACCGACGTGCATCCGCAAGCACTCGAGCACATCTCGCCCGCCGCCGAGCCCGAGCGGATCGTCGTCGACAAACGACCGAGAAACATTATCGTGGTGATCGCGGATGGTCTCGGGTTCGCCCATCTCGCGGCCGGCCGCGCGGCGCTACACGGGATCGACGGCGAAGCGGTATGGGACAGTTTCCCGATCGTCGGTTGGCACCGAAGCCACCCTGCGGGCGGTCTGGTGACCGACTCCGCCGCCGCGGCGACCGCGCTCGCGACCGGTCATGCCACGACTCCCGGTTTCGTCGCCGTGAACCCAGCCGGCGAATCGGTCGAGACGCTCTTCGAGCGCGCCGCGGCGCGCGGCTATCGTGCCGGAGTAGTGACCGATTCCTATGTCTGGGACGCCACGCCCGCCGCCTTCGTCACGCACGTGAACGATCGCGATCAAGCGGCGATGATCCTCCAGCAGCTAGCTTCGGCGAAGCTCGACGTGCTGTTCGGCGAGCTCGAGGACGTCGGCGAGGGGGAGGTGCCCACCTGGTCCGAGACCGAGGCGATTCTCGCCGAGCGCTATCAGCTGTTCGGACCGGAACCGGTGACGACCGAGGAGCTCTTGGCGGTCGACGCCGGCCGCCAGGTCGCGGCGATCTTCGAAGAGGACCAGATCACCGACCTCGACTCGAGGCCGAATCTGCCGACGCTGGCGCGCGCCGCGCTCGGGCGGATCGCGGCGATCGGTGAACCGTTCGTTCTACTGGTCGAGAGCGAAGAGCTCGACTCCGCGTCCCACCGCGGTGATCTCGGCCGGGTCATCCGGGGCATCGAGGCGATCGAGACGGTCCTGGCGGACCTGCTCGAGTTCGCCGAGCGCGATGGCGACACCCTGGTGGTCTTCACCTCCGATCACGAGACCGGCGCCCTCGCGATCAGCACCACCAAGGGCAACCGGACGCTGCGAGCGATCTGGGGCTCGGGCAATCACACGGCCGTGCCGGTGCCGCTGATGGCGACCGGCCCAGGCTCCGAGCTGTTCGCCGGCAGGTTCACCAGTGCGCAGGTGGGCCAGAGGCTGATCGAGCTGTTGAGGCCGCCAGCGTCACTCGATGATGGCGCCGAAGTCTCCGCCGATCCCTGACAGCTACGGGGTCTCGACCCGAGGAACGGCTCGACCGCAGCCCCTCTAGGACCGGTGGGCCTGGTAGTCGACTCCGTAGGGCAGCCCGCAGTGGGGGCAGCGCTTGCCACCGGCCGGGAAGAACGCGAAACGTAGGAAGAAGAGCTTGCCGCACTGCGGGCAGGGCCAGTAGGTTACCCGTAGGCTCAGGACTGCCGTGACCACCGCCCAGGGGAGAATGACCGCCAGGACGAGCCATGGTGCAACGGCCACACCCGCTCTTGTCAGCAGGATGAGGATCAGCATGAATGGGAACCAAGCACCCCAGACGATGAACAGCTTCTTGCGCTGCCGTCTGAACCGGTCCCAGCTCATGGGCTCCTTGCTACCCACAGCCGGCACCGTACCACCGCAACGGTAGAGTTCTGATCCACCCATGACGCTGAGACGCCTGCCCGAGACGATTCGAGACATGGCCGCCAACCTGCGGCGCTCACTCGGCACAGCGGGCTTGATCGTCGGACTGATCGCCCTGCCGGTTGTCCTCCTGGTGGCACTGATCTCGTTCCCGTTTGTAGCCATCGTCCGGCGATTGAAGCGGTCGAGCTCGCCCGGCGCGCACAAGACTCTCGAGGTCGGCCCGGGGGATCTCACCTTCGGCTGGACCGGCGACGGCGCGCACTGCCGCCAGGCGCTCAGCGAAGCGCTCCAGGTACTCGTCGAGCGCCTGCCGGGTGCGATCTCGGTGCCGGCGGTCGAGACTCTCGAGATCCGCAACCCCGAGACCGGCTTCGCTGTCGACCCGGACCGGCTGCGGGCGATCTCGTCGGATCATGCGTCGGATCTCGCCGAGATGCTCTGGGGAGAGAAGCTCGAGTACGGCGAGTTGGTGATCAACGGCGAAACGGTCCTCGGTGGCCTGGACGTCGAGGCGCGCAGCCCGAGGACCGGCCATCTGGGACTCGATCTGCCGAGAACCGCGGGTCGCGAGGCGCTCGTCGCCCGCGCGCAGGAGCTCGGTTTCGAAGTTCCGGCCTGACCTGGCCTTGTCATCCCGTCGCTGGCTTGGCAAGCGTCTGCCAGAGTAAGCTAAAGACACTATGAAGCTTTGTCTGGCGCGAGGCTCGGCCTTGCTCCTGGTATTTGCGGCCGCGAGCGCCCTCGCGCAGAGCGCGCCGCCGGCGAGTGTGAGCCTCGACGGGGTGATCACCGGCTGGCACACCGTCCGGCCCGGGGAGACTCTGGTCGGGATCACCACACGCTACCTCGGCTCGAATGAGCGCTGGAAGGACAACTGGGCGCTCAACCCTGCGATCCAGAACCCGCACGTCATCCAGCCGGGAACGCGGTTGCGCATCATTCTCGACTTCGAGACTGCGCCGCCGGTCGCGCGCCTCAAGGTGGTCGCAGGCAAGGTCGAGGCACGCCCGGTTCCGATCCCGTGGAACCAGGCGCAGGTCGAAGACCTACTGGTCGAGCGGGACGGGTTGCGCACCTATAGCCAGTCCTCCACGGAGATCGAGTTTCGCGACGGCACGAATCTCGTCCTATCCGAAGAGTCGCTCGTCTTCGTGCGCCCATCGCAGCGTGCGCCGACCGGGCCGCGGAAACGCTCGATCGAGATCGTCGAGGGGCAGGCCGAGGTCCAGGCGCTGGTGCCGGGAGCGCCCCGTACCGACGTCGAGATCCTGATCGGCAGCGCCACTGCGACCGCCACCCGCACCGCGGACGGCCTCGCGCAGACCCGCGCCCGCAAGACCGATGACGGCACTGCTCAGGTGATGGTGTACGAAGGCGCCAGCGAGGTCGCCGCGGCCGGCGCGTCGGTAGCGGTGGCGCGAGGAATGGGCACGGCGGTCAAGAAGGACACGCCACCGTCGCCGCCTGAAGAGCTGCTGGCTGCGCCCAGGTCGCTGGAACCGGCGGCCGGCAGCGAGTGGCGCTACGGCGACCCCTGGTTCAGCTGGGAGCCGGTCGAAGGCGCAGCCTCGCACACGCTCGAGATCTGTCGCGACCCGCGCTGCGGCGAGCTGGCGCTCCGAACGCTCGACCTGGCCGCGCCGAGAATGCGGCCCGAGCCGCTGCCGGCGGGTGACTACTACTGGCGCGTGACCGCCGTCAGCCTCTCCGGCCTCGACGGCTTCCCGAGCGAATCGAAACCCTTCACGGTACTCTTCACCGGTCAGGACACCACCGGTCCGACCGGAACAGTGACCATCAGCGGCCGCCATTTCGACCGTGATGGAACGACCTACTGGGCGCCGGACGCGCGGCTCGAGGTGACCATGACCGACGAGCAGAGCGGCCTCGACAGTTGGGCGGCCCAGGTGGACGGGCGTCAGCTCGCGGAGGCCGCTCTGGCCGGGCCCTGGACGAACGGCGTCCACACGGGCAAAGCGATCGGAGTCGATCGCGTCGGCAACCTGGGCGAGACCGCAGCGCTCCGATACCTTGTCGACGCCGACGGTCCGGCCATCGACGTTCGGCTGGGCGGCAAGGAGCTGGTGGAGGAGAAGCTCGGTTCCGAGGCCCTGCCCAAGAGGTGGGACCGAAGGAAGCGCAAGTGGATCGCGACCTACGCGCCCGCAACGGTGGCCAGAAAGCCGGTCTGGACCCCGCTCGCCTCGGCCAGCGACGGCTCACCGATCGCGGACACTTACGACCGGGGCCAAGCCCTCAAGACGGCCCAACGCCCGCAGTCCAGAATCGACGTCGCCGGCAACAACCCGGGTGTGCTGCTGTTCGCGGCCGGCAAGCTCTCCCTGGGGCCGCGCAGCGTGAGCGTTCGCCACGGCGATTCGGTCACCCTGTTCGACCCGGACGAGGCCGACGGTCCGGGCACCGTCAAGAGCCCGGTGCTCTGGATCGGCGCGCGCGACGCGGGTACCGGCGAAGTGGTCCGCATGACCGTCTCGACCGCCGTCGAAGCCGGCGAGACCTACCTGGTTGTCGAAGCCGAGGATCTGTTCGGCAATCGGCGGCGCGTCGGGCTGCGATTCCGGCCGCTCGCGAACTGATCCGGGCGTTGATACCGGGTCATGAGGCGCTCTCGCGCGCCGGCGGGGCGAAGGCGGCCGCCAGCGCGAAGGTGACCGCTGTACCGATGACCGGGTTCCAGATCCAGGCGATCGGCGTCTCGCTTCCGAACAACCGCGGCCAGAGCTCGAAGACCAGGAGGAGCGCGATCCCGATCGCGATGGCGAACACGTTGCCCCGATCCGAGCCGCGCCGCGTGAGCACGCCGACCAGGAAGACGCCCAGAAGCGGCGGGAAGATCCAGGTCAGTACCTTGAGCCCGAGGGTCAGGATCCCGAACCCCGAGCGGATGTCGCCGGAGCCCTCGTACTTCCAGACCAGCACCGCGACCGCGACCAGCAACAGCGCGAACACGAAAGCAAAGGCGCGCGCGGCCTTCAGATAATGGGAATCGCGCCGGCCGGGCAGGATGTACGGCTGCCAGATTGAGCGCACCGCCGTGGTCGAGAGCGCCGAGATCGCCGAATCGAGGCTCGACATCGCGGTTGCGAAGATCGCGGCGATGATCAGGCCGCGCACCCCTGCGGGCAGAGTCTGGATGACGTAGAACGGAAACAGGAAGTCGTAGGCACGCCCGGCGCTGGTCAGTCCCTCGGCGGCCGCCAGACGTTCGGCGGTCGCGGCAGCGCCAGCATCGCCGCCCATCTGGATCCAGAGCATCGAGCCGACCGCGAGAAACAGCGCGGCGACCGGAATCACCAACAGCGAGCTGAGGATGAGGCTGCGCCGGCCATCACGCGTGCCGCGGCAGGCGAGGGCGCGCTGGATCATGTCCTGGTCGGTGCCGTGGGTCGACATCGTCAGCAGGCCGCTGCCCAGCAGGCCGGCGAACAGCGTGTAGGACACCTTCGGATCTAGAGAGAAGTTCCAGAGCGCCAGCTTCGACCCGCCGGCGGCCGTGCCTGCCGCGGACAGTTGAGCGAACACGCCGCTCACGCTCTGCCCGGAGTCACGGAACATGAAGATGAGGGCCAACGCCGCACCGCCGACCAGCATCGCGCCCTGCAACACATCGGTCCAGACCACCGAGCGCAGGCCGCCGAGCAGCGTGTAGGCGGCCGCGACGATCGCGATCGCCGCGATCGCGGTCGGAAAGCCGAGGTCGGTGACCAGCACCAGTGCGATGGCGGCGCCGTAGAGACGCACACCGCTGCCCAGGAGGCGACCGATCAGGAAGAGCCCACTGGCCACGTTCCGCGACAGCGCGCCGAAACGCTGCGCGAGGTAGTCGTAGACCGTGACGACCTCGGCCTTGTAGTACGCCGGGATCAGTACCCAGGCGACCACGAGCCGTGCCAGCGCCGAGCCGAGGGCGAGCTGCAGGTAGGTCCAGTCGCCACGCAACGACTGCGTCGGAACACCGATGAAGGTCAGGACGCTGGTCTCGGTGGCCAGGATCGATATGCCCGCCGCCCACCACGGAATCGCTCGACCGCCGAGGAAGTAGTCGCGAGTCGAGCGCTGACCACGCCCCGCCCAGAGCCCGATCGCAGCGATCAGGACCAGATAAGAGGCGAGCACGACGTAGTCGAACGAGCTCAGCATGGGCCGAAGGCGCTCACCATACCCTGTCGCGGCCGGTCGGCAAACCTCACCGTCCCGCTGCGCCCGCTCCGCCACCTCCCGCTCCCGGGACGAGTCGCCCCTGACGCCTCTGTGCTATGAATGGGCTCACTCCATGATGCCTAGCTGGAAAGCGCTGTCCACCGGTCTCGTCGGGCTGGTCCTGACCTTCGGCTCGCTGTTCGCCGCGGAAGACCTGGTCTGGCCTCGCCAGCCCGCCGAGCCGTTGGTCCGTTGGGACAGCGCCGTACGCAGCCTGGACGGTTTCGAGGTCGCTGTACACGGCCCGCTGACCGAGCCGGCAAGGCTCGCGCAGAAGCTCAAGCGCCCCAGCGGCCTGGCCTTCGACGCGCGCGGCCGCCTGCTGATCAGCGACGCTCGCCTGGGGCTTCTGCTCCAGATCGATCCCGATCTGGGCGTAGTGCTGATCTTCGGCAGCGGTACCGATCCGCGCCTCGAGGAGCCGATGGGGGTCGCAGCCCATTCGAACGGCAACATCTACGTCGCCGACGCGAGTCTGCAGCAGGTGGTGGGCTTCGACGGCCGGGGCACGGTAGTCGCCACCTACGGCCTCGGCGTTCTCGAAGAGCCGGTCGACGTCGCCATCTCTCCAGATGGCGCGCGGCTCTTCGTGGCTGACGCCCAGGCCGACCGGGTTGTGGTCTTCGACATCGCCCAGGGTGGCGAAATCGGATCGTTCGGCCAACGGGGCAAGGGTGCGGCAGAGTTCTACCTGCCGACCGCAGTCGAGTTCGACGGCGCCGGCCAATTGATGGTGGTCGATCAACTGAACAGTCGCGTTCAGATCTTCGGTGCCGACGGTTCCTTCACCAGAGCCCTCAACGCCGACCGAGCGACCGGATTCAGCCGACCGCGCGACGTCGCCGTCGACGGCGCCGGTCGCATCTACCTGACCGACAGCGCCCAGAGTCGCGTCCAGATCTACAACCGCGATCTCGAGCCTCTGCTCGCGCTCGGCCGCAACGGTATGGGCGACGGCGAGTTCCTGGGTGTCGGCGCGATCGCGATCAGCGGCGACCGCCTGGCGGTGCTCGACCGTGCCGGTGGTCGGGTCCAACTCTTCCATCTCTTCGGCGTCGAGCCACGGACCGCACCGCGGCGCGAGATACAACCGGTGGCGACTGCGGTAGCGGCGGCTACCCCCGCCGAAGCGACGACCGAGGCCGCAGCGGCGCCCGGTCCGCGCGAGATGCCCGAGCCGCGCCTACCGCTGCCGAAGCCATCGCGGCGCGAGCCCGCGGTGGCGGAGTCACCCCCGGAGGCAATCGTCGTCGAAGATCTGAGCGAGGAGCCGATGGCGAACACCGCCACGCCGGAAGAGAGCGTCGCCGAGAGGACCATCATCGAAGAGCCCGTCGCCGCCGCGGAGCCCAACGACGATGCCCGCACCGCCCAGGAGATCCTGGAGCGAGTGACCGCCTGGGCTCGAGCCTGGCAGGAGCAGGATCCCGACCGGTATCTCGACTTCTACGCCGAGGACTTCGAGCCGGGGGACGGCATCACCCGCGAGGCGTGGGCGGCTCAGCGTCGCGAGCGCCTCACCGCACCGCTCTCGATTGAGGTCGCAACCGACATCGTCGAGACCAGGATCGGCGAAACGGGGGCCGAGGTCATCTTCTTGCAGTCGTACTCCTCCGATCGGTTCTCGGACCGGGTGCGCAAGTCGCTGCGCTTCGCTCGACGGGACGGCGTCTGGAAGATCCTCCGCGAGACCGTGCTCGACGCGCGCTAGCGCGGCCGCGCTGTATCGGTACGGGCGACCGCGACCGGCGAGCCTCGCCGAGGAGTGTCCTCCGCGTGATCGGAGCTGCCGCTCGTGCCTCCAAAGGCGATCGATAGGCGAACATAGATCCGACCCATGAAGGATCTCCACTTCGAGAAGATCTCACCGATCGCGGCGCCCGCTCGCGACCTCTATGCCTGGCACACGCGGCCGGGCGCGTTCACCCGCTTGATTCCACCGTGGCAGGAGATCTCGCTGCCCGCCGGCGGGCCCACGGTGCGCAACGGCGCCCAGGTGAGGATTCGGATGAAGCGCGGACCCCTGACGCTCTCCTGGCTCGCCGAACACCGCAACGTGCGCCCCGGGGAGAGCTTCGAGGACTTCCAGGTCTCCGGCCCGTTCGGCAAGTGGGAGCACCTGCACGAGTTCCGGCCGGCGGTGAACGGCAGCATCCTGCGAGATTCGATCCACTATCGCCCTCCCGGCGGGGCGCTGGGCGCCGCCGTCCTCGGCGGCTCGATCCGGGCCGACATCGAGCGCACCTTCGCCTACCGACACCGAACCACGGCCGCCGACCTGGCGCTGCACGCCGGGTTCGCCGGTCGTTCGCCCCTGACGGTGGCGATCACCGGCGCGAGCGGCCTGGTCGGAGAGTCATTGTCTGCGCTGCTGACGACCGGCGGTCACCGCGTCCTCCGGCTGGTGCGTCGACCAAGCGATCACCCGGACGCCGTCGAGTGGCGGCCCGAGATCGGAATCGTGGAGCCAGGCCGGCTCGAGGGCATCGATGCCGTCGTTCATCTGGCGGGCGAGAACATCGGCAGCGGCCGCTGGACGAAGCGCAAGCGCGAGCGCATCCTGACCAGCCGCGTCCAGGGAACCCGCTCGCTGATCCAATCGCTCGCGGTACTCGATGCGCCGCCGAATGTGTTTCTGGGCGCCTCGGCAGTCGGCGTCTACGGCGACCGCGGGAGCCAGCTACTGGACGAGCGCAACGCCCCGGGAGACGGATTCCTGGCGGACGTGTGTGCCCAGTGGGAGGACGCGGTGGGCACTGCCGGCGAGCTCGGTTCACGGGTGGCGATGCTCCGCTTCGGAGTGATCGTCTCGCCGCGCGGCGGCATGCTCGCCAAGCTGCTACCACCGTTTCGCGCCGGGCTCGGCGGAGTCGTGGGCTCGGGCGAGCAGTACCTGAGCTGGGTATCCATTGACGACGCGATCTCCGCGGCGCTGTTCACACTCCAGCGAGACGACCTCGAGGGACCGATCAACGTGGTCGCTCCCCATCCAGTGACGAATCGCGGGCTCACCCGGCGCCTTGGAGATGTTCTGCAGCGGCCGACGATCCTACCGATGCCGGCGCCGCTCGCGCGCGCCGCATTCGGCCAGATGGCCGACGAGATGCTGCTCGCGAGCACTCGGGTCGTTCCGACGATCCTGCAGGACGCAGGGTTCGGATTCCGCCACCAGCGCCTCGAGGACGCTCTCGCCCACCTCCTGGGACGATGAGCAGACTCCGAACCCGCTCCGCGAGATTCACGCTCACCGTCGGCGTCGAGCCGGCCGAAGCGTTCGCGATCTTCAGCGACATCGGGCGCCTCAACCAGCTCACCCCGTCCTGGTTTCGACTCGACCCCGAGAAGGGACCGCCAGCGCAACTCGAGCTCGGCTCCCGAATCGCGTACCGATTTCGCTGGCGCCTGCTTCGCCTGCGTTGGCAGAGCCGCATCACAGACTGGCAGCCGCCGCACGACTTCGCCTACGAGCAGGAGCGCGGCCCCTTCTGCTTCTTCCGCCATGAGCACACCTTCGAGCCGGTCCCGGGGGGCACTCGGGTCGTCGACGTGGTGACCTTCGCCACCGCCGCCGGCGGCATGGTCGATCGTTGGCTCGTCGAACCGGATCTTCGGCGTGTATTCGAGTTCCGGCGCGCGCTCTCCGAGCGGCTGTTCGCGCTCGACCGCCGGACCCTCACCGAGAGAATCGATCCGTTGACAGCGACACCACCGCCACCTAGCCTCGGAGCTCACGCCCTTGACTGACCTCATCTCAGGTCCGATCGGCACCGCCCTCACCGGGCTGGCGGCAGCCCTGGCTCTGATGACCGCCGTCTGGTTGGTCAGCCTGGCCAAACGCGACGTGTCGATCGTCGACATCTTCTGGGGACTCGGCTTCGTCCTCGTCGGTTGGGTCTACTTCCTCGACGGAACCGGTGAGAGCGCCCGCCGGATCCTGGGGCCGGTGCTGGTCACGATCTGGGGCTTTCGGTTGGCGATCTACATCTTCTGGCGCGGCCGCGGCCAGGGCGAGGACTACCGCTACGCCGAGATGCGCGAGCGGACCGGACCCAGCTTCGCGTGGCGGTCGCTGTTCACCGTATTCTGGCTCCAGGCGCTCATTCTCTGGGTGGTGGCGATGCCGCTGCTCCAGATACAGATGAATGCCGAGCCGGCCGCCCTGACCTGGCTCGACTATCTCGGCTTCGCGCTGTTCGCCGTCGGCCTGTTTTTCGAGGCTGTCGGCGACTGGCAGATGGCACGCTTCAAGAACGACTCGAGCAACCGTGGCAAGGTGATGGATCGCGGTCTCTGGCGCTACACCCGCCACCCGAACTACTTCGGCGACTGCACCCTGTGGTGGGGTCTGACCTGCTTCGCGCTGGCGACCGAGGGCTCGGGCTGGGTCCTGCTGAGCCCGATCGTGATGACGTTTCTGCTGCTGCGGGTCTCCGGAGTGGCGCTGCTCGAGAAGGGCATGAAGGAGAAGAAGCCAGCCTACGCCGACTATGTGCGCCGCACCAGTGCCTTCTTCCCCTGGCTGCCGAAACGCGACTGAGGTCCAGGTCGCGCCGCGGTCACGATTGACCGACGAAGAACCAGCCGAAGACGAACAGCGCGCCCATGGCGAGCACCAGGAAGATACCGAGGCCCGCAAAGATCCGGTTCAGGTAGCTGCCACGCCGCTTGCGGCCCCACGCCTCGAGCTTGGTCGGCTCGAGCCCGTCGTCCGACGGCCCGAGACGGTCCACCTCGTCGGCGAGGGTCTCGATCTCGGTCAACCAGCCGCGCACATTGTCGGCTGTGACCTCGCCGACCGGCATGAATCGCCGCATGTAGCGCACCGTGGTCGGACCGAAGAACACGCTGCTAGCGGAACGATGGGTATCGGTCATCAGAGCGCGAATCGCGTTCTCGGCCGCAGCGCGCTCCAACAGCCGGCGCATCCACCCTTCGTCGTAGCAGTAGAACGTCGCCCTCTCGAGATCAAAGGGGGGCGGTTCGAGCGGCGCCCGCCGGTCGAGTTTCTCGCCGATTGCACGGATCAACGGTCCGCCGGTGTGGATCACGCCCCGAGTCGCCGGGGTCGTCGACATGTAGATCTCCAGGGTCGGCCCCCGGTGGAACCAGACGTCGACCTCGCGCCCGTCGAGCTCGCCATGCCAGCTGCGCATCACGCCGCTCTGGCGACCGCTCAACCCGAGCGGAGCGAACGCCAGGTCGAGCCGTCGAGCCCGTCGCATCACCCAGAGAGCCGCCACCCCCAACGTCACGAGGATCAGCAGCGACGGCATCAGGAGGGCCAATCCGAAGCGCGCGCTGCGTGGCTCCACGCGGCCGCCGTCGATCAGGACCAGCACGCCGCCAACGAACACGACCCCCACGACCAGACCGATGATCTGGGTCGCGCAGGTCATCAGGCAGCCTCGCCGATAAGCGCGGCCCACCTTGTTCTCGTACATGCCGAGCAAGGCTATCGCAGGCGCTTCTCCGGGCTCGGGCCGCGGATCGGTGCCAGGCGCTTGTTTCGACGACCGAGGCCCGCGGATCGGTGCCAGGCGCTTGTTTCGAGGCGCTCGTTTCGACGACCGAGGCCACCCGGCCGATCGGTCTACTGCGAGCCGGCGACGTTACCGGTGAACATGCCCTTCAGGAATCCGAACAGACCGACCACGAACAGGACCGGCGGATAGAAGAATATGTAGCCCGCCGCCCAGCCGAGACCGAACCAGACCACCGCGATCGCCATCATCACGAGGCCGCCGGCCATGCCCTTCGCCAGCCCCTTCTTTTCGGGCCCGAAGAAGCCGTCGTCGACCGCGCTCTCATCGGACTGAGGCACCCTCGGCTCGTAGCCCTGGTCGGCAAGATCTGAGGCAATCTCGTCGGAAGATCGCATTTCCGTGCCCGCCGGCATCGGTGCCGCCTCGCGAGGCCGGTACTTCGAGACCACCAGGCCGCACTTCGCACACTCGACCGTCGGCTCCTGCTCGAAGCCGCAGGCTGGACAGGTCAGCGTCGCCACTGGGATCGCGGAGGTAGGCGGCACCCGCTGAGGCCGCGGCGGGGTCGCGGCCACGGCAGCGTCCGGCATCTCCAGACTCGACCCCGATCCGGGCTCGATCGCTCGTGGACTATCGAATAGAGACGAAGCCGCCTCGTTCTGGCTCTTGGACATGTCTTTCTCCTCCGGCCGGTGGGGAACCGTGCGATCCCGACCGCCCTCGAGGGCAAATCCAGTGCCACACGCTTGTTCACCAGTCGAGAGGCTCGGGAGGAGCGCGAAACGCCAACCGCCGCTTGACGAGATCGACGGGTCACGGCCCACCCGTCGAACCGTCTACGAACCGACCCGCGGCCCCCATACTGACAATTCGTGTCAGTCCCGGTAACGCCCTCCGGCCGCTGCGAGCCGCACTCACATATCCAGGGCGACATCGAGGGCCGGCGCACTGTGGGTCAACCATCCCACCGAGATCAGGTCGACGCCGGTGGCGGCGATCGCCCCGACGGTCTCGAGCGTAACGCCTCCAGAGGCCTCGGTTGGCACGCCGCGCTCGCGCGCCATGGCGACCGCGCGCACCAACTCGTCGAGGGCGAAGTTGTCGAGCATCACCACGTCCACTTCCGCCGCCAGGGCTTCGGCAAGCTGATCCAGGTTGTCGACTTCGACCTCGATCTTCACCAGATGCCCGGCGTGTTCTCGGCAGGCGGCGATCGCCGGAGTGATGCCGCCGGCGATGGCAACGTGGTTGTCCTTGATCAGGATCGCGTCATCGAGGCCAAACCGGTGGTTGCGACCGCCACCGGCGCGCACCGCGTACTTCTCGAGCGCGCGCAGCCCGGGCGTCGTCTTTCTCGTGCAGACGATGGTCGCGCCGGCCGGTGCGGCGATCCGCACCATGTCGCGCGTCACGCTGGCGATGCCGCTCATCCGCCCGAGCAGGTTGAGCGCCACCCGTTCGCCGGTCAGCAACGCGCGGGCCTGCCCGTCGATTCGGGCGAGTGGGGCGCCGGCGGGGACCTCGGCGCCGTCCTCGACCAGCGCCCGCCACTCGATCGCTGGATCGAGGGTCTCGAAGACCCAGCGCGCCACCTCGATCCCGGCGATGCAGCCGCTCCGGCGGGCGACCAGAGACGCAGACGCGAGTCGCACCGCCGGAACCACCGCGTCGGTGGTCAGGTCACCGGCATCCCCGAGGTCTTCACGCAGAGCGGCGTCGATGATCGGTTGCACTCGCCACCGGGAGAGCTGGTGATTCGACGCCATCAGGACACCCCCGCCGAGCGGCGCGGTGAGCGCGCCGGAAGGAGCCTCGGCGCCAGACCGCTCGGATCGGTCACCAGTCGCAGGCGTCTCTGCCACCCAGCGCCGGTCGTCGGGTGGTCGCGCCGGAAGTGCGCTCCGCGACTCTCGCTCCGGGCCAGGGCTGCGGTGGCCGTCAGCAGGCCGAGCGTCACGAGATCGCGCGCGCGGTCGCCGGCGCGAGTGCTCACGGCCAACCGTCGCAACTCGCGCAGCGCAGTCTGCAGCCCGTGAGCGGTGCGCACCAGGCCCACCCTCTCCCAGAGCAGCGAGCGAACTTCGCGCTCGACCTGCGCGCCCTGCCCGAGGTCGAGCGCGGGGCGAGACGACTCGACGACGAAAGTCGCGGTCGGACGGTTGCCGCCCGACGCGATCGCCACGCCGACATCATCGGCGACCCGTGCGCCGAAGACCAGGCCCTCGAGCAGCGAGTTGCTCGCCAGCCGGTTGGCGCCGTGTACACCGCTGCCGGCCGCCTCGCCACACAGCCAGAGCCCGGCCAGCGACGAGCGCCCCGACCCGTCGACCTCCACCCCACCCATCGTGTAGTGGGCGGCGGGCGAGACCGGCACCGGCTCAGCCGTCAGATCAAGGCCGTGCCGGAGGCAAGACGCCACAGCGGTCGGGAAGGCACGCTCGGCGAGTGCCGGCCGGGCGTCCAGGAACACCTGTTCACCTGCCGTGAGCCGCTCCCAGATCGCCCGCGCCACCAGGTCGCGCGGCGCGAGCTCGGCCTGCGGTGAGATCGAGGGCATGAAGCGGCGGCCGGCGCCGTCCACCAGGATCGCGCCGGCACCGCGCAGCGCCTCGGTCAGCAGCGGCATCGGCTCGGCACCGACGTCGAGTGCGGTCGGATGGAACTGGACGAACTCCATGTCGACCAGCGTCGCGCCCGCCCGCGCGGCGATGGCGATCGCATCGCCGGTGGCCTCAGGCGGGTTGGTGCTCTTGAGGAAAGCGGCTCCGAAGCCGCCGGTCGCGAGGACCACCGCTCGCGACCGGTAGGCGATCAATCGGCCGTCCTGATCGGCGGCGAATAGGCCCACCACGCGACCCTCGCTCACGATCAGGTCGAGGGCGCGCATCCGCTCAACCACCTCGAGCCCGGGCCGCTCGCGCGCGTCGACACAGAGCGCGCGCATCACCTCGGCCCCGGTAGCGTCACCGCCGGCGTGCAGAATCCGGCTACGACTGTGGCCTCCCTCACGTCCGAGCCCGAGCTCGCCGTCGTCCTGGCGATCGAAGCGCGCCCCGCGCGCGATCAGGTCCGCGATCCGCTCGGGAGCCTCCCGCGTCAGGGCCTCGACGATCTCGGCGGCGCCCAGCTCCCCCGAGACTTTGAGCGTGTCGCGGGCGTGCAGCTGGGGAGAATCCTCGGCGTCCAGGGCGCAGGCAATGCCACCCTGAGCCCAGCGGCTCGATCCGTCGCCGAAGCCGCTCTTTGAGAGCACGACGACGTCGAGGTCCTCGAGCTCGGGTCTCTCCTTGAGGCGCAGCGCCACCGACAGACCCGCGACGCCGCTGCCGACCACTACGACATCGGCAAACCGCAGCTCCGGTGTCGCGACGGTCACGAGACTCCCCGCGCGTCGAAGTCGAGCATCCGCTCCACCGAGCGCCGCGCCGCGACCTCGAGATCGGCGGGGATCAGGACCTCGTGCTCCATCTGTTCGAGCGCCCGGACGATCTTGGGCAGGGTGATCCGCTTCATGTGGGGGCAGAGATTGCACGGGCGAATGAATTCGACGTCGGGATACTCCACAGCGACGTTGTCGCTCATCGAACACTCGGTGACCATGATCACGCGCGCCGGCCGGGTCTCGGCAACGTGGCGGATCATCCCCGAGGTCGAGCCCACGAAGTCGGCCTCGGCCAGGACGTCGGGCGGACACTCGGGGTGAGCGATCACCTGGATGCCGTCGAACCCTTCCCGGTAGGCGCGGATCTCGGCGCCGGTGAAACGCTCGTGCACCTCGCAGTGTCCCTGCCAGAGAATCACCTCGACGTCGGTCTGCGAAGCGACGTAGCGGCCCAGGTACTCGTC
>JAJCXP010000030.1 GCA_029263375.1 Acidobacteriota bacterium
CCGGCAGGGCCAGATGGTGGAGGCGGTCGAGCAGCCGACCGCCCGCGCCGAGCTCGTCGGCACCGATGCCGTGGGTATGCCCCGACGGGAACAACGGTACGGTGTGGCTCAGCAGCAGGATCGCCATCAACCCGAGCCAGAACGCCGGCAGCGAATAGAGCACCAGGGACACGATCCGGATCAGGTGATCGGGCAGCCGTCCGGCCGCACGCGCGGCCGCCACGCCCAGCAGCAGGCCGAGGGAGAACTGCACCAGGAGAGCCGCCGCGCTCAGGAGCAGTGTCGGCGGCGCGTACAGCGCGAGCAGTTCGCTCACCGGGCGCTTCGCCGACGGCGAGACTCCCCAGTCCCACTCGAACAGAATTGCTCGTAGCCAGGAAACGTATCGAATCGGCAGCGGCCGGTCGAGGCCGTACAGGGCCTCGAGCTCCGCCGCGTAGTCGGCCGGAACCCGGGGATCCAGATAGATGCCGCCGGGGCCACCGGGAGCCAACTGGATCACGCAGAACGTGACCGTCAGGACCACCCAGATCGAGATGAGCGACGCGCCGATGCGTCGCAGGACGAAAGCTACCATCGATAGGCTGAATGCTATCCTCGATGCATGTCTGTGGGCGGCTCCCCGCGCTCATCCGGCGCTCGTCGCCTGGTGGTCGCCTCGATTGTCCTTGGCGTCTTCGTGCTGTTGGACGTGGGTCTGCTCGGCTGGCTGATCTTCCGTTCTCTGTCGAAGCGCGAGGTGGAGCGCATCCTGCTCGAGACCCGGCGCGAGGCCGAAGAGGTCGCCGATCAGCTGGCGGGCACCGCCGCCGAGGACGGCCAGGACCTCTACACCCTGATCGCCGTCGAGCACGAGAAGCAGACCTACATCGACACGATCCTCCAGAAGCGCGAGATCATCCAGAACGTCGAGATCCGCAACACCGAGGGGCATCTGGTCTTTCGCGCACAGGGTGAGACTTTCGATCCGCCCGATCGCGGCCTCGAGACCACGGGTCTGGAGGCGCCGGAGCTGCCGCGCCGGATCGAGACCAGGACCTTCGAGCAGAGCGACACCGTCAACTACGACATGGAGATCCCGATCGGCGACCTCGGGATGTTGCACATCGGCATCAGCCGGGTGGAGCTCGAGGAGCGGGTCGAGGTGCTGCGCACCGAGCTGACTCGCCAGACCGCGGCGCTCGGCGCGGTGACGCTGGTGGTCATGGTCCTGGGCTATCTGACGATCTGGTGGCTCTGGCGCCGCAGCCGACGCCTGGAGGAACAGGCCGCCGAGGCCGAGCGGATGGCTTACATCGGCACGCTGGCCTCGGGCCTGGCCCACGAGATCCGCAATCCGCTGAACTCGCTCAACCTGAACATGCAGATGCTCGAGGAGGAGGCCGGACGACCCCTCTCCCGGGACTCGCGCAGCCGCCTGTTCGCCGTCACCCAGCAGGAGATCCATCGTCTCGAGCGCCTGGTGACCGATTTTCTGTCGTATGCCCGGCCGCGTCCCCTGGAGCTCGAGGAGCTGCCGGCGGCGGAGCTGCTCGAGCGTTGCCGGGACCTGTTGAAGGCGGAGTTTCAGGAGCGTGGGGTGCGCATCGCGGTCGAGGATCTCAGCGATGGCTGGCGGGTCCGGGTCGATCCGGCGCAGATGAGCCAGCTACTCCTGAATCTGGCGCAGAACGCGCTCGCCGCGACCGAAGAGAGCGGCCGTCCGCCGCGCATCACGATGACCGCGCGCAGCCACGAGGGGCGGGTCGCCCTCGAGATCGAGGACAACGGTATCGGGATCCCCCAGGAGGACTCGAGTCGGATCTTCGATCTGTTCTACTCGACCCTCAAGGGCGGCACCGGGCTCGGGCTGGCGGTCGTGCGCCGGATCGCCAACGACCACGCCGCCGAGATCGAAGTCGAGAGCACGCAGGGCGTGGGCACGCGGGTGAGGGTTTCGCTGCCGAGAGTTGGCGCTTCCGCCAGCCGGACAGTCGAGCGTAGGCCGGTCGCGGCGACCTAGCGGGCGGCGCGAGCCGGTGAGTTGTTCAGACCGGCGTCTCGACCAGCTCTTCGTACTCCTGCTGGCTCAGGAACGTGTCGGCGTCGTCGTTGCCGCACACTTCGCACATCGCGTCGGTCACCTTCTCGTCCCTCCAGTCGAAGACGTAGCAGGGCGACTCGCACTCGACACAGATGAGGAACTCAGGCTCGCTCATGGAGCCAGTATAGGGAGGTCGGAGCGGTGTGGAAGTGAAATCAGCCGCAGCGCGATCAGACCGGATTGACGGCGGTTGCCCGCTGGAAGTGCACCGTCGCATCGAGCAGCGCGCGCGGCTGTTCCCAGTGGATGGCGTGGCCGCACGCCGGTACGATCTGAAGCGCGCAGCGTGGGAGAGCCCGTTGCATGGCGTGCGCGACCTCGGGCTGGAACAGCCCGTCGTGGTCGGCCCAGATCAGCCCGACGGGCAGATCGAGCCGGTGTAGATCGTCGGCATCGAAGCCGTCGTCGAGTCTCAGGGTCTCGATCACGTGACGCACGCTCGGCGAGCGGTAGGCGGCGAGCAGGCCTCGTCGGGCGAACCTGAGCGGCAGCGGCGTGCGATGGAAGAGGGCGCCGTAGAGTCGATCCACCCCGGCGAGGTCGTCGACCGTGACCAGCCGTGCGATCCGGGTCCAGTCCTGATCCCGATAGCCGGCACAGTTGACCAGCAGCAGGCGCTCGACCAACTCGGGCCGGGCCAGGGCAAGCCGGGTGGCGATCCACCCGCCCAGGCTGATCCCGGCGACCGTCGCCGGTCGGTCGCCCAGGCGCGATCGGATCAGAGCTCCTACCGCCTCCACGCCCTCCCGTACGTTCAGGCTACCGTCCGCCGTGCGCGAGCCTCCCAGGGCCGAGAGCTCCGGTACCAGGACGCGACACTCGCGCTGGAGCCTGCGGGCGACCAACCCCCAGGCTAGGGAGGTCGAGCCCATACCGTGCAACAGAACCCACGGCTCGCCGTCCGGCGGACCGAACTCGTTGACCACCAGGACGCCGCCGTCGACCTCTTCGAAGCTCCGGCGAGCGCCGAGAGAGCGCATCATCGTCGCCGTGCCGGCGCTCATGAGACCGCGGATCATGGGCGCAGCCTAGCAGCGGGATCGGGCGGATTGACCCTCCAGCGTCTTCCGTGCTAATTTCGCACGTCGCGCCAAGGCGCGCTTAGGAGGTTTTTGTCTCGTGTACGCAGTCATAGAAACAGGCGGAAAACAGTACCGGGTCGAGCCCGGTGACGTGATCGACGTCGAGCTCCTGGCCGAGGCCAGGGACGACGCCGAAGACAAGGAAGTCAAGAT
>JAJCXP010000031.1 GCA_029263375.1 Acidobacteriota bacterium
GACGGCAAGTGGATCGCCTTTCCGATGCGCATCCCGGCCAGCCGCAAGCCGATGGCGGAAATGCCGCCGAAGCCGGAGGGCGCCGAGTGGGCCGCGCCGCCAAAGGTGATCGAGTCGCTGGTCTATCGCTTCGACGGCGCCGGCTTCGTCGACCCCGGCTACTGGCAGATCTTCGTGGTGCCGGCCGAGGGCGGCTCGCCGCGGCAGATCACCAGCGGTGACTTCGACCACCAGGGCACGCCGTCGTGGACGCCGGACGGCAAGCACGTCCTGATCTCGGCCAATCGCAGCGACGACTGGGAGTACGAGCCGCTCGAGTCCGAGGTTCTCTCGATCGCGGTCGCGGACGGCGAGATCCGAACGCTGACCGACCGGCGCGGCCCCGACAACAATCCGGTGGTCTCTCCGGATGGCTCCAAGGTCGCCTACGTCGGCTTCGACGACCGGCGTCAGGGGTACCACGTGACCCGCCTCTATGTGATGGCGAGCGACGGCTCAGGCTCTCGACTCGTCACCGGCGACTTCGACCGCGACGTCCAGAGCCCGCTCTGGGCGGCCGACGGCAAGGGCCTGTTTTTCAAGTACGACACGGAAGGTAACGGCAAGGTCGCCTACGTCTCCCTCGCCGGCAAGGTGGAGACTCTGGCGGATGACATCGGCAGCTCGCTCTCGCGCCCGTATTCCGGCGGCTCGTTCAGTGTCGCCGACAGCGGTCGTTTCGTCTACACCACGTCACCGCCGGAGCGCCCGGCCGACCTCGCCGTCGGCCGGCGGCCCAGCTCGGGCACAACCCGGATCACCGATCTCAACGCCGACCTGCTCGATCACAAGGAGCTGGCGAAGGTCGAGGAGATCTGGTGGGAATCGTCGTACGACGAGCGGCGGATCCAAGGCTGGATCGCCACGCCGCCCGGGTTCGATCCGGAGCGGAAGTATCCGCTGATCCTCGAGATCCACGGCGGTCCGTTCGCGAACTACGGCGACCGGTTCTCCTCCGAGGTCCAGCTGTTCGCCGAAGCCGGCTACGTCGTCCTCTACACAAACCCGCGCGGCAGCACGAGCTACGGCGAGGAGTTCGGCAACCTGATCCATCACAACTACCCGGGTCAGGACTACGACGACCTGATGTCGGGCGTCGACGCCGTGATCGCGCGCGGCTACATCGACCCCGAGCAGCTGTTCGTGACCGGCGGCAGCGGCGGCGGCGTGCTCACCGCCTGGATCGTCGGCCACACCGACCGCTTCGCCGCCGCGGTCTCGGCCAAGCCGGTCATCAACTGGTACAGCTTCGTCCTGACCGCCGACTTCTACCCGTTCTTCCACCAGTACTGGTTCTCGGGCTTCCCGTGGGACGTGCCCGAGGAGTACCTGCGCCGCTCGCCGTTGCACCACGTCGGCAAGGTCTCGACCCCCACCATGCTGCTCACCGGCGAGGTCGACTACCGCACGCCGATGTCGGAGAGCGAGCAGTTCTACCAGGCGCTCAAGCTGCTCAAGGTCGACACCGCCATGGTGCGTATCCCAGGCGCCTCGCACGGCATCGCCAACCGGCCCAGCCAGCTGATCGCCAAGGTCGCGCACGTGCTGGCATGGTTCGAGAGGTATCGGCCGGAGGAGGCTCAGCAAGTCGACGAGGCGCCGTAGCGGGTTTCCTCACCCGCTCCAGACCGCGTTCGGGAAGTGAAGAAGCAGGTGCGCTCGCGCCTAGAAGGTCGACTTGCCGAGCCCCGAGAGCACCAACTCGATCGCCAGCTCGGAGGTCCGGTTGCGCTCGTCGAGGATCGGGTTGATCTCGACCACGTCGATCGAGCCGACGGTCACCGAGTCGGCGATCGTCTCCATCAGGAGGTGCGCCTCGCGGTAGCTGAAGCCGCCGGCGACCGGCGTGCCGACGCCCGGCGCCTCGCGCGGATCGAGGCTGTCCATGTCGAGGCTCACGTGCACTCGCGGCAGGTGGCTGAGCTTCGCCACCGCCTCTTCGGCGACCTCGCCGATGCCTCGCCGGTCGATCTCGCGCATGGTGTAGACGTGAACGCCGCTGTCGCGCAGCGTGTCGCGTTCCGCCGGGTCCAGATCGCGGATACCGATGAGAACCACGTCCTCGTCGGCCACCTTACGACCGACGCGGATCAGATTCACCATCTCGTCCGCCCCGCGACCGGTCAGCGCCGCCAGCGGCATGCCGTGGAGGTTGCCGCTCGGCGAGGTCTCGGGCGTGTTGAAGTCGCCATGGGCGTCGATCCAGACCACGCCGGTGCGCTCGCCGCTCGAGCTCGCGGCGGTCACCGTGCCCAACGCGATCGAATGATCGCCACCCAGAAACAGCGGCACATCTCCCGCTTCGATGGCGCGGGCTCCAGCGCGGTAGACCCCCTCACACGCGGCGACGACCGCTGGCATGTAGGCGAGGCCGCCGGCCGCCGGCAGCGTGTCGCGCTCCGCGATCTCGACATTGCCGCAGTCTCGGATCTCGCAGCCCAGCCGCTTCAGCCGCCGGTCGAGGCCGGCGTAGCGGACGGCGGAGGGACCCATGTCCACACCGCGCCGAGATTGTCCGAGATCGAGCGGCACGCCGATGATGCAGATGGATCGCGACATGCCATTAGGATACTCAATCGAGGAGACGACGATGAGCTCGACCAGCGGCCAGTACATCCACGGCTCCGCGCCGGCAGAACAGCGCCGGCTGTCGCTGCTCAATAACCTGCTCAACGACTCGTCGTTGCGCGCGCTCGGGGCCGGCGCGGGAGAGCGGGTGCTCGACGTCGGCAGCGGGCTCGGACAGCTCTCGCGAGCGATCGCCCGCGTCGCCGGCCCCGGCAACGTGATCGGGGTCGAGCGCGATCCGCAGCAGATCGCCGAAGCCGAGCGTCAGGCCGAGGCCGGCGGCGAGCGGGGCCTGGTCGACTTCCGGCAGGGCGACGCCACTGAGCTGCCGCTGGCTGACGACGAGTGGGGCGGCTTCGACGTCGCCCACAGCAGATTCCTGCTCGAGCATCTGGCGGATCCGCAGGCGGTGGTCGACGGGATGGTCCGCGCCGTCAGGCCGGACGGCCGGATCGTGCTCGAGGATGACGACCACGACCTCCTGCGTCTCTATCCCGCGGTGCCGAACTTCGAGCGCCTCTGGGGCGCCTACATCGAGACCTACGATCGGCTCGGAAACGACCCGTACATCGGCCGGCGGCTGGTCTCGCTGCTCCACGCTGCGGGAGCGGCGCCGGCGCGCAACGACCTGCTCTTCTTCGGTAGCTGCGCGGGCAACCCCTCGTTCCAGGCGTTCGTCGACAACTTTGTCGGCCTGATCCTGGGCGCGCCCGAACGGATCATCGACAACTCCTCCCTGACTCGCAATGAGCTCGATCAGACGATCGCGGCTTTCACCGCCTGGGGCGCTCGAGACGACGCCGCCATGTGGTACGCCACCTGCTGGGCGGAGGCGCGCAAGCCTCGGGCCGCTAGTTGACGATCGCTTCGCCCGACGCTCGCAGCACCTTGACCTGGCGGATTCTCGACGTCATCACCCGATTGCCGAACTCGAGGCAGAGGCCGGGCGCCGCCACGATGTCCTGCTTGATCGCGCTGCCGCCCCAGGTGCAGCCGTTGACCGTCACCGGGTGAGGCGACAGCTGCTGCTGGTCGAACCAGCCGCCGGATACGGTGAAGCGCTCGTCGTCGAGCATCCGGAGGGTGTAGATCGAGTTGCGCGTGCTGATGACGATCCAGTCGCCCCAGCGCAGATCGCGCTTGCGAATCTGGTCGACTCGTCCGGCCTCGAGAGTAATCGACTCGAGGGTAGGTGCGGCCAAGGGTGTACGTCCACGGGGAGAACTACCGGCCATGAGCCATCCTAGAAAACAGCTCCATGGGAGTCAATCCAGGTCATCACTCATGGGCGGCGGGTCGTCGGCCGCCGCCGTCTCACCGTCACCGTCGGTCAGACGCCGAATCTCTCCGATGCGATAGAGGCGTCCCTCACCGATCCCTTCGCACCGTTCGGCGGTCTCCTTCCAGCTGTCGGGACTCGCGACGCTGTCCTTCCAGAAGGGGAACGTCCGGCACTGATCGGGCCGGGCGGGATAGACCGCGCAGCCCTCGTCCCAGAACACGCACGCGCCATCTGAACGGTCGGTCAGCGCGTGGCGCCCGTTCACCAGCCGCAGGTAGCGCCGGCTGAACTCCTCGAGGGTGAGCTCGAAGTGATCGGCGAGTCGTTGCGACTCCAGCCGTGATACCCACACGTAGCCCTCCATGGTGCAGCAGTTGCCGCACTGGGTGCAGGCGAAGCGCAGCCCGCTTCGATACCAGGGCGAGGGAGTCGTCACCGGGGGATCTTAGCCTCCTCGAAGTCGGGCCAGATCGGCGCCTCCAACCGCAGCGGACGGTCGCCGTCCGGGTGCCGGAGCTCGAGGCGCCAGGCGTGAAGCGCCTGTCGGGCCAATCCCAGGGCACCGAGATCTTCCGCCGACAGATCGCCCTCGAGCGAGCGCAGAAACAGGTCGTCGCCACCCAGATAGAGCTTGTCGCCGAGAATCGGATGACCGAGCGCGGCCATATGGACCCGCAACTGGTGCTGGCGGCCGGTGCTCGGCTCGAGCTCCACCAGAGTCGCACCGTCGAATCGTTCGCGCGCGCGCCAATGGGTCAGCGCCGAGCGCCCCGCGCCGTCAGGCCCGGCTCGCTGGCGGATCTCGACCACCGAGGCCTGGTCGGACTCGATCGGCCAGTCGACGCGGCCCTGGTCGCCGGACATCGAGCCCACGACGAGCGCGAGATAGGTCTTGCGCACGGTTCTCGCCTCGAACTGCTGCTGCAGGTGATCGCGCGCCTCCCGGCCCTTGGCGAAGACCAGCAGGCCGCTGGTCTCGCGATCGAGCCGGTGACAGGGGCTTGGCGGCGGCTCGCCCGCCGCCTGTCCGCGCTCGTGAACGAGCTCGATCAACGATCCGGCGCGATGCCGGCGCGTTGGATAGACATTCAGATGCGGCGGTTTGCTGACCGCCAGGAGCCAGCTGTCCTCGTACACCACCGCAATCTCGTCGGGCTCGAAGGTGCGCTCGCCCGCGCCGGGCTCGGCCTGAGGCGCCGGCAGCCGGACGACGACCTCCTGCCCGACCCGCAGACGCAGACCACCGCGCAGCCGACCCACCGACGCACGCTGTGGGTCCTTGTGCGGGTCGACCTCGACGCGCCCCTGGTCGATCGCTCGCTTCACCCCCGCGCGCGAGCGCCAGCTCAGGCGCTCACTGAGGAAGCCGTCCAGGCGCGCCCCGTGATCCGGCCGCCCGACCTCGAACCGCCACTCGTGCACCGGCAGGCTCATGTCGCGCTGCCCGCGTCGGGGCTTCTCGGGAACGATCTTGCGTTGCGACAAAGCTGTAGTCTAAGAGAAACCGCGCACGCTCTCGCACGTAGAAGTGAAGGAACCTGGAGGAGGTATCGTGAAGAATCTATCTGGAATCGTCGCGGCCCTGGCCGCTTGTGTGTTGATGGCCGGCGCGGCCGCCGCGCAGACCGAAGGTGCGGCCGAAGCCGCCAAGCTGCACCAGCTGTTCGCCGACTTCTTCGAGGAGAGTCTCGAGCTCAATCCGATTCAAGCCACGGCGATCGGCGACCCACGCTACAACGATCTGCTGCCGAACTTCCTGGGCGCCGAGTCGCGCGCCGCTGGAGAGCGCTTCGATCGCCGCTGGCTCGCGCAGATTCAGAAGATCGACCGTGATCTGCTCTCGGGTCAGGATCGGCTCAGCTACGACATCTTTGTCTACAACCGGGAGATCTCGCTCGAGGGCAACCGCTTCCCTCAGCACCTGATCCCGATCAACCAGATGTTCGGGCTGCACTCCTTCTTCGCCCAGCTGGGCTCGGGCGGCAGCATCCAGCCGTTCGCAACCGAGAAGAACTATCGTGATTTCCTCGGCCGGATCGCCGGCTTCGCGGTACTCATGGACCAGGCGGTCGCAAACATGCGCGACGGCATCGAGCTCGGGGTGGTCCAGCCGAAACCGCTGATGGAGAAGACGCTGCCGCAGCTCGAGGCCCATGTGGTCGACGACGCGACCGAGAGCGTCTTCTACCAGCCGATCCAGAACATGCCCGAGGAGATCTCCGGAGACGTACGCGAAGAGCTGACCGCGGCCTACGCCGACGCGATCGAGAACGTCATCGTGCCGGCCTACGCGCGTATGCACGACTTCATCCGTGACGAGTACCTGCCCGCCTGCCGCGAGACGATCGCGCTCTCGGAACAGCCCGATGGCGAGGCCTGGTACGTCTTCCAGGTCAAGACCATGACCACTACCGACCTGACTCCGGACGAGATCCATCAGTTCGGACTCGACGAGGTGGCGCGCATCCACGCCGAGATGAGGCAGGTGATGAAGGACGTCGGCTTCGAGGGCGAGTTGCAGGATTTCTTCCGCCACCTCGAGCAGGAGGATCGCTTCTACTTCACCGAGCCCGCCGACCTGGTCGCCGCCTACTACGCGCTGCGCGACGAGATCGACGCCGCGCTGCCGCAGATGTTCGACATCTTCCCGAAAGCGGCCTACGAGGTGAAGCCGGTGCCGGAGTACATGGCGGAGTCGTCCGCCGGCGCCTTCTACCAGCCGGGCACCCCCGACGGTAGTCGCCCGGGCGTCTTCTTCGTCAACACCTTCAACCTCCGGGCCCAGCCCAAGTTCGCGATGCGCACCCTGTCGATCCACGAGGCGTCGCCGGGCCATCACTTCCAGATCTCGATCGGTCAGGAGGTCGAAGCGTTGCCGATGTTCCGACGTTTCGGCGGCGGCAGCGCCTACTTCGAAGGCTGGGCGCTCTACGCCGAGTCGCTCGGCAAGGGGCTCGGGCTGCTCGACGATCCGTACGACTACTACGGTCGCCTGAGTGACGAGATGCTGCGCGCGATGCGGCTGGTGGTCGACACCGGTATGCATCACAAGGGCTGGAGTCGCGAGCGTGCGATCGAGTACATGGTGACCAACTCGTCGATCGCCGAGTCCGACGTCATCTCGGAGGTCGAGCGCTACATCGCCTTCGCCGGCCAGGCGCTCGCCTACAAGGTCGGACAGCGCGTGATCTCGGAGCTCCGCGCCGACGCCGAGGCCGCACTGGGCGACGCCTTCGATATCAAGGCGTTCCACCGCGCGGTGCTGATCGACGGCGCGCTGCCGCTCAACGTGCTCAGAGTCAAGATGGGCGAGTGGCTCGAGGCGCAGAAGGCGGCAGGCTAGCGGAAGGATCGCTGCCGCGCCGCTCGCTGCACGGACCCCCCGCTTGCTGCAGAGCGTTTGAAGCGCGGCCGAGCTGCAGTTAGCCTGATCGGCATGCCGCTCTTTACCGCTGTCAGAAGCGGGTGCCTGCTTTGCGCAGGCTCCCTTCTCGTGGCGTGCGGTGGGGCCGAGCCGGATGTCCGGCTACGGCAGCTCACGACGCTCGCGGGCGACGAGGTGACGCCAATCTTCTCGCCCGACGGTCACCATCTCGCGTTCTCCAACGAGAACGGCGGCCGCCAGAGCGTCTGGATCGCCGACCTCGCGACCGGAGGGTTGACCGAGGTCGTATCCGAAGGGCTCGATCCGAGCTGGTCACCCGATGGCGACCAGTTGGCTTATCAGGCTTCGCCGGTCGCCGGAGTGCGCTCGATCCGAGCCGTGGAGCTGGCAAGCGGAGGTAGCCGCAATCTGAGCCCCGTCGGACTCGACGCCTTCCGGCCACTCTGGGCGCCGTCGGCGGATCTAATCGCCTTCACCGTCGAAGGTCCGAGCGGACGACAGGTCTGGCTCTGGTCCTTCGAAGACGGAGCCGCCCGACCCCTCACCTCGCCTCCGGCCGGCCATATCGCCTATGGCTGGTCTCCAGACGGTCAGAGCGTGCTCACGATCTCGTTCGCTCCCGAGGCGCAGGACGTGGTGGCCTGGCGGGTCGACAGCGGCACTCCGCGACGGTTCACCGACAGCGTCGGCGAGGAGTGGTGGCCGACCTGGTCGCCACGGGGCGACCGGGTCGCGTTCTACACGACCTATGACGACCTCATGACCGACATCTGGATGTCCGACGTCGCCACCGGCGAGCTCTCGAGGATCACCGATTTCGAGGGCGAGGACTTCCTGCCGTCCTGGTCCCCCGACGGCGAGTGGCTGGCCTTCTCCTCCGACCGTATCTCGAAGTCGGGACTCTGGATCCAGCATGCGGACAACGGTACGACACGGGCGCTGGCGACCGAAGGCAGGGCGGGAAACCGCCTGCCAACGTGGTCGCCCGACGGTCGCACCCTCGCGTTCTCCTATCTCACCGCCCACACCCGGCTCTACCGGATCTCGCGGCACGGCGGCGAGGCGCGGCCCATCACCCCGGACGATCGCAACGTCGTCGAAGCGACGGTCTCGGCCGATGGCCGGCGCGTCGCCTACGAATCCGACAACGCCGGCAGCGAGGCAGATCTGTTTGTGCTCGAGCTCGAATCCGGCGAGACCCTGCGGCTGACCGATGAGACCGCCTACAACGCCCGTCCCTCCTGGTCGCCGGACGGCTCCACCCTGGCGCTCGAGCGCAGCAGTGGCGGCGGTCCTCGCACCACTGATGTGTCGATCATTCCGGCCGACGGCGGCGAATCGGTCCGGATCACCCACACCGGCTACGTCCGCAGCCCGGTCTGGTGCGGCGGCGAGATCGTCTTCACCGTGGCGAACGCGTTCACCGCTTCGGAACCCGATCAGATCTGGATCGTCTCGCCCGAGACGCGAGAGGCTCGGCAACTGACGGTCTCCCCCGGCAACAAGCGGACAACCGACTGCTCTCCGGACGGCAGAGTCGTGTACCACGTGACCGTCGACAGGGAGCGTCGCCTGCGGACGGCCCGCCTGAGCGCAGACGGCGATTTGTCGGAGCCGCTCGACCTGGGCCCGGGAGAGGGCGGCCGATGGTCACCCGACGGCATGGAGATCGCGTTCCTGTCGAGTCGCGACGGACAGCCTGATCTCTACATCGTCTCGGCAGACGGCGGCGCTGTCACCCGGGTGACCGAGACGCCGGTGCGCGAGAGCTGGCCCGATTGGCTCGAAGGCTCGAGCGAGCTGGTGTTCAGCGCCAACATGGGCGGGCGCGACATCTGGCTCGCCGGACTGCCGGCATCCTGGCTCGAGGGCTCACGCTAGCCTGCCCTTCTCACTCCATCACTCGCGACGAGCCGGTAGGTCCTGAATCTACGGCGTTACCGGGGCGCTCGTCATCGACCTCCGGATCAGCCGCCCATCGCGGCTGGCGCTCTGCTCTTCCAGGCGCCCCGCGTAAAGTCCGGGAACTCGACCGGCCGGCTGCCCTCGGCCACTGACGTCTCGCTCAGCGCGCAGATCACGCTCCAGTCGGCGGCATCGTAGACGTCCATGTCGGTCGCACTGCCGGCGCGCAGGCACTCGATCAGCCGGTAGTCCTCGAGGTAGTCCATGCCGCCGTGGCCGGCGCCCTCGGCCTCGCGCTCGAGCTTCTCCCAGAGCGGGTGCTCGAAGCGCTCGCGATACGCCTCGAGCTCCTCCCAGCCGTGGCCCTCGCTCTGGCCCTCGATGTGGACCCGATCCGGATAGCCGGTAACGGTTCCGACCGTCCCCTGCACCAGGTTGATACGCGAGTAGGGCCGCGGACTGGTGGTGTCGTGCTGGAGCACGACGGTTCTGCCGTTGGCGGTGCGGATCAGGCTGGTGTTCATATCGCCCAGGGCGTAGTCGCGTACGCGCGGATCGACCGCTTCGAGCGTCTTCTCGGCGTAGAGCCGCAGACCGCGCGCGTTCGAGCTCATCGACACCAGGGTCTCGAAGCGATCGCCGCGGTTGATGTCGAGGCACTGTGCCACCGGGCCGATACCGTGCGTCGGGTAGAGATTGCCGTTGCGTGAGATCGAATGTTCGAGCCGCCACAGCCCCTCGTTGCGATCGCTGAACTTGATCGCCCGCAGATCGTGGATATAGGCGCCCTCGACGTGCAGCAGCTCGCCGAGCAGACCTTCACGGACCATCCGCAGGATCATCATTTCGCGCCGGCCGTAGCAGCAGTTCTCCATCATCACGCAGTGCCGCCGGGTCTTCTCGGCGGTTTCGACCAGCTGCCAGCAGCCGTCGACCGTGTACGCCGCCGGCACCTCGACCGCGGTGTGCTTGCCGGCCGTCATCGCCTCGACGCAGACCGGCACGTGCCAGCGCCAGGGCGTGGCGTTGAACACCAGATCGAGATCGTCGCGCTCGCACAGGCGCTTGAAGTCGGTCTCACCGCGCGTGTAGAGCGTCGGCGCCGGGCGATCGGCGCCGGTCACCCACGATGCCACTTCGCGCGCCCGCGGTTCGTCGACGTCGCAGATGGCGACGATCTCGACGCCCGGAATGCGCAGGAAGTTCTCGACATGGCTGCCGCCCTGCAGACCGACACCCACGAAGCCGATGCGGACACGCTCGAGTGCTGCCGCGGCAAAACCTGCAGCGTAGGACGGATCGCCACCCGCACGACCGGCTCCGGGCACCGCTCCGTCGGCTGGGGCGCCCCTGCCGACCATCAGGCCGACACCGGCCACCGCTCCGCGCTTCAGAAACTCACGCCGATCGCTCCCTCTGCCCATCAGCACCTCCTCCTAGTGATCAGCGGCACCCTACCGCAAGCGAAAGGCCGCCAAGGCGCCGGGCCGCACATATCGACACTCATCGATTTGAGCGCGGCGTCGCATCCACTTACAATCACTCCGCAACTCAGTCAAGGGAGTGGGTGGCGGGAGTGTTGATTCCATGCTGTTCGGGGCGGTCGGGTCTACGGCCGAAGGAGAGAGCGATGAAGAGGTCTACCGCGTTGGAGTCTTGTGGGCTGCTGGTCCTGGCGATGGCGGTGGTCGTGCCGCCACCGCTCGCCCCGGCGGTCATCGTGGTGAGCGGCGGCTGCTCGATGCCCGACGCGATCACGGCGGCCAACACCGATGCCGCGGTCGGCGGCTGCACGGCGGGATCGGGAGCCGACACTGTCCGGCTGACCGGTAACGTCGACCTGACGGTGCCCCACAGCGGCAAGAACGGACTGCCGCCGGTGACCTCGGAGATCACCGTCGAGGGCAACGGCTTCACGCTCGCACGCACCGGAACCGATGAGTTCCGGCTGTTCCAGAACAGCGGCACCGGCAACCTGAAGATCAAGAATCTCACCGTCACCGGCGGCGACATCAACGGAACTTCCGACGATGGCGGCGGCATCAGAAACAGCGGCGTGCTAACCATCGAGGGCAGCCTGATCACCGGCAACGAGTCGTTCGACTCGGGCGGCGGCATCTTCAACGAAGGCACCGCGACCCTGATCAACAGCACCATCTCGAACAACACGACGTTCGAGGACGGCGGCGGCATCTACTCCGACTTCGGTGCCGTGACGACCGTGATCGACAGCACGGTCACCGAGAACTATTCGTTCTGGGACGGCAGCGGCATCTTCGCCTACGAGGGCTCCTACCCGGATAAGGGCGTGACGATCTCGGGCAGCACGATCTCGAACAACGACCGGAGCGGCGTAGTGGTGTTCTACGCCTTCTCCTACAACGCCTTGACGATCTCGAACAGCACGGTCTCGGGCAACGCCGACGACGGCATGTACGTCCTCGGCAGCTTCGGCGTTCACGTCGACAACTCGACCTTCGCCAACAACGGCGGCGACAACATCGGCGGCTACTCGGACCCCGCGTTCAACTCCTTCACGAACGTCATCTCGGCCTACGCCGGCGGCTCGGACTGCGACTTCGGCAACTTCAACGACCTGGGTGGCAACTTCGACAGCGACGGCAGCTGCCCCGGCGCGGCCACCATCACCGGGCTCGATCCGGTGCTGGCCGACAACGGCGGCCCGACCCAGACCCACGCGCTGCTGGCCGGCAGTTCGGCGATCGACGCCGGCGGCGACTGCGGCCTGCTGGTCGATCAGCGCGGCTTCGGCCGCGACGCCACCTGCGACAGCGGCGCCTTCGAGTTCGACGCGGCGCCGGCGGTCGCATCGAGCGTCGGCGGCCTGACGCCACAGCTAGCGCGCTGCAGCAACGCCAGCACCGGCGGCAGCGTCGACATCACCGGCGCGACCTCCTGGAACTGCCGCGCCGCCGGACTGGCGATCTCGAGCGGCAACCGCATTCGTCAGACCGTGCGCGGCCGGCCGAGCTCGACCCAGCTCACCGGCGCCATGGAGGGTCTCAGCAACGGCCGGGTGCTGTGCCAGAACCATTTGACCGGACAGTCGGTGTTCTTCGCCCTGGGCGGGGCGACGACCTGGAACTGCCGTCAGCAGGGGCTCGATTTCTCGGCCGACAACCTGATCTCGTGGACACTCTCGGGCGTCGCGAACTGAGAAGGAACGAGATCGCGAGCCCGGCTCGCGGCGGCGTGCGCCGGTTGTTAGGTCTCTAGCCCCGAGGCGCTCGAAGCTCCTCGAGCGCCTCGCGTTGGTTCGGCGCCAGATTGTTGAACGGATCGGCGGCGAGCGCCTTCTCGTAGTACTCGATGGCAGCTTCGACCTGCCCCTGCTCCTTGCAGGCACGGCCGAGGCTGTACCAGACCCGCCAGTGGTCCGGGTGCCGAGCGGCGTTGAGGCGGTACGCCGCCATCGCCTCCTCCCATCGCTCTGCCTCGCGGAACTCGTTGCCGAGGCTGTTGAGCTCCGACAGGGTGAAGGGCGCCCACCAGTCGATCTTCCCCAGCTCGGCGCGCCGCTTCTCGTACTCGGCGAGGGCGGCCTTCGCGCCCTGCTCTCGGAAGACCACCGTCAACGGCGGCCGAGATCGAGCCTCGAGGATCTGCTCCAGGGCCGGGTCGCGCCCGCCGAAGTAGGCTTTCGAGGTGAACTGGGCGGGGAGTTGGATCGGCAGGGTCCGGGCGTCGTCGACGTAGTCGTCGAGCTGGTGGTAGATGGTCGATACCCACGCCTGCAGCCCACTGTGCGGAAGCTCGAAGCTGGTGCCATCGCCGTAGTGCTTGTAGTAGGCCCCCATCGGCTCGCCGACGAAGACGGTCTCGGTGTGCTCGTCCATGGCAGCCGTGAGCATGACCCCCGCGCTGAACGTCGCCCGGCCGACCACGGTGAACAGCTTGCCACTCCGGTTGAGATCGTCCCGTTTGATGATCTCGTGCACGAACTTCCGCACGAGGCTGCCGTCGCCGCCGATGTTGTAGCGATTGTCGAGCACGAACTGGTCGATCTCCGCGTCGTCGACGGCCCTCCACAGTCGGTCGAAGAACTGAGCGAACGTCTCCTTCCGACTGTCGCCGAGGTAGTTGATCTGCACGTAGAACAGCTTCTGCTCGGCCAGGTAGGTGAACCAGTAGGCCGAGCGGTAGCGAAGGTGGAGCGGCAGGTCCGATTCAGTATCGTAGTGGTCATTCGAGGACCGACCGCCGGTGGACGATACGTACTCGACCTCGGTCGAGGCCGGGCCCCAGATCTCCCCCCAGAACTGGAACGACAGGTCGAAGCCGGCGTCGATCGCCTCGACGGTGATCGTTTGCGGCGGCTCCCCGTCGCTCTCGAACACGACCGTCATCCGGCCCGGGCTGTCGATCACGCCCAACGCGGCCAGAGCGGCTGCGTTCGAGAGATACAGCGGCGCCGTTTGAAGAGATCCGAGCTCGTTATCGCTTCCATGGAGTGTCGCCACCAGTTCCCAGGCCGCTTCGGCCGGCATGGAGCCGATGCGTACGACCCGGGCGCCGACCAGCTCCGCGTGCTCCGCCGCCGCCGCGGTGACGAAGATGCCATCCAGGAACCGATAGAAGCGCACCGGAAACCAGCGACCGAATCCCGCCGGGTCCACCGGCTCGAGAGACGTGTGGCCGTCCTCGACGAGCGCTACCAGCTGCATGAGTCTCACAGTGATCTCGGGGGAAGAGAGGGTCGGAATCGCCTCGGCCAGCTCCGCCGCCGACTGCGCGAACTCCTCGCGATCGACGCGGGCGTAGAGATCGGGATGCACGGTCTCGAGCGTCTCGACCAGATAGGCGAGATCCTCACGCCACTGAGCGGCCGTGAGCACGCGGGGGGCATCCGCTCCGGCTGGATGAGAATCCGAGGAGGCCCCGGTCGAAGGCCCGATCAGGAAGAGAACAGAAAGAGCACTACTGGCGAGAATCTTCACGGCATGTCCTCCGGGGAAGTGCGCAGCGCGGACGTGCGCGGCGCAGGAGTGCGCAGCGCGTTCCTCACCTAGTACCGGCCGATGCCCGGAAGGTTACACAACTTCGAAACGACTTCTCGCGATCTGCCTACCGCGAGTCGGCGGGCGCCACGCGAGCACCATCAGCTGAGGTCGGACAGCACCCGCGCCGCTTCCTCGAGGCCCGCCGTCAGCTCCTCGTCCGGAGCCGTAAACGTCACCCGTAGGAAGCCATCCTGCTCGAAGCCGCTTCCGGACGCGGTCACCACGCCGGCGGCGTCCAACAGGTAGCGCGCGACGTCGTCCGATGTGCCGACGTTGTCGCCCCCTGGCGTTACCCGACCGAAGCACCCGCGAACGTCCCAGAACGAGTAGAACGCGCCGGGGATCGGCCACAGCTCGACGTGAGGCAGAGCCGCTCCGCGCTCGATCATGAGATCGCGCTTGCCCTCGAGCTGGTCTCGCATCTCGTGATCGTACGGCTCCGAGAGCGCTGCCAGAGCCCCGTACTGAGCGGGCATCGACGGCCCGGAGGTGTAGTGACTCTGCAGATTGACCATCCCCCGCGTCACATCCTCCGGAGCCACCGTCCAGCCGATCCTCATGCCGCCCGTGCGGCGGAAATTCTTCGACAGCCCATCGAGCTGAATCAGCCAGGGGCGCGTCTGATCGTCGATCTCGGGCTCGGGGAAGTCGGCGCCGTCGTACATCAGCCGCCAGTAGAGGCGATCGAGCACCAGATAGATCTCGTGCCGAGCGCAGGCCCGGAGCAGCGCATTCAGCTCGCCCGGCTGATAGACCTGGCCGGTCGGATTGCATGGGCTGTTGATCAGAAACAGCCGCGCCCGCGGTTCCGCCTCGACCGCTCGGGTGAGATCCGCCGCATCGACCTTGAGCCGGTTGGCGCTGCCCGCCGCGGGCGTGACGCATACCGGCCTCGCCGACGCGGCCAGCGCCAGTGGCTGATAGCTCACCCATGGGGCGCAGTCGAGCAGCGCCACGTCGCCGGGGTCGAGCAGGGTCAAGAAGACGTTCATCAGCGCCTGCTTCGCGCCGGTGCTGACCACGACGCACTCGCTGCCGTAGCGCTCCTCGACGCCCAGCCAGGGCAGGATGGCCGAGCGCAGCTCCGGCAGGCCGGCCGGGTCGCCGTAGACGGTCCACCCCTCGCGGTAGGCCTCGATCGCGCCATCCGCGATTGACGGCCGCAGAGCGCCGCGGGTCTCGCCCAGGCCGAAATCAAACACCGGTAGACCGGCGGCCCGCCGCTCGGCAACCAGCGCCTTGAGCGCCAGCGTCAGCGACGGCGGGAACGCTTCGACCTTCGGGGAGATTCGATGGCTGGGCATAGTCGCAGCACCAGTCTAGGTCGTCCGCCAGCTACCCACCAGCCAGACGGTAGCCAGTGCCGCGACGACCGCGGCCGCGACCGCCGACAACCACCGACCGTAGAGCGCGTAGCCGGTCGCAAAGAGAACGCTGTAGACGCCGACGCTGGCGACGAACATGCGGACCACCCCTCCCGGAACACCCCAGCTCCCATCCCCCAGGTCGATCGGTACTCCGTCGGCGGCGGCGCGTCTGACAACCGGTCTCCACCCGGGCCCGCCGGGCCGTGTCAGCCGGTAGAACTCGCGCAACGTCCGCTCGTCGCTGGGAGCGGTCATCAGGGTCACGCCGAGCCAGGCTACGCTCGTCACCGCCACACCGATCACCAGCTCCTGCCAGCTCTCGAGCCCGCTCGGCAAGAGCAGGAAGCCGAGCGCCACCGCGAACGACACGGACATCGCCGCCAGCTCGCTCCAGGCGTTGACTCGCCACCAGAACCAGCGCAGCAGGAACAGCAGTCCGGTGCCGGCACCGATCTGGAGCAGGATCTCGAATGCCTGGAGCGCGTTCTCGAGCTTCAACGCCAGCAGCGCCGCGACGACCATCAGGCCCACAGTCGAGAGCCTCCCGACCCGCACCAGCTGGCGCTCGCTCGCCGCCGGGTCGACGAAGCGCCGGTAGAAGTCGTTGACCACGTACGAGGAGCCCCAGTTCAGGTGGGTCGAGATGGTCGACATGTAGGCCGCGGCGAGCGACGCCACGACCAGGCCGAGTAGACCGTGCGGCAGGAAGGTGAGCATTGCCGGATAGGCCAGGTCGTTCTGCACGACCTGCGGATCCAGATGCGGAAACGCCGCGCGCAGCGCCTCGAGATCGGGGAACACGACCAGCGACGCGAGCGCCACCAGGATCCACGGCCAGGGTCGCAGGGCGTAGTGGGCGACGTTGAACAGCAGAGTGGCGCCGATCGCGTGACGCTCGTCCTTGGCGGCCAACATGCGCTGCGCGATGTAGCCGCCACCGCCGGGCTCGGCGCCCGGGTACCAGGCGGCCCACCACTGGACGGCCAGCGGAATCAGGAAGAACGGCACGGCGACCGCCGGGTCGCCGAGGTCCGGGATCAGGCTGGTGCGCTCGGCGACTGCCGGGCTAGAGAACAGGCCCTCGAGCCCGCCGACCGCGGGGTGGCGCACCGCGACCACCGCGGCGGCGATCGAACCGAACATCGCCACCACGAACAGCAGGGCGTCGGTGATCAGCACGCCGCGTAGACCGCCCGCGGCGCTGAAGATCACCGTCACCACCGAGGCGATGGCGATGGTCTCGAGCGGCGACAGCCGGAACATCACGCCGCCGATCTTGATCGCCGCCAGAGTCACCGCGGCCATGATCATGATGTTGAAGAACACGCCCAGGTAGAGCGCCCGGAACGCGCGCAGGAACGCGGCCGGCCGGCCGCTGTAGCGCAGCTCGTAGAACTCGACGTCGGTGAGCACCTCGGAGCGCCGCCAGAGCGCCGCATAGACGAACACCGTGAGCATGCCGGTGAGCAGGAACGCCCACCAGATCCAGTTGCCGGCGACGCCGCCGGTGCGCGTGATGTCGGTGACCAGGTTCGGTGTGTCGGTCGAGAAGGTGGTCGCGACCATCGACAGGCCAAGCAGCCACCACGGCATCGAGCGTCCCGAGAGGAAGAACTCGGAGGCGTCACGGCCGGCGCGCCGAGCGACCCACAGGCCGATGCACAGGGTGACCGCGAAGTAGGCGCCGATCACGGCGATGTCGAGGCGCTCGAGGATCACGCCGGGACGCTCCGAGCCGGCCCGGCCGCGGTCGTGATCACGGCCACCGCCTCGTCCGCCCGCGCCGGGAAGCGATCGACGTAGTGGCCGAGCCAGCTCTCGGCGAACTCCTCGGCCCCGCCCTCCTCGACCAGCGCCCATACCGCGCCACCGAAGCCGGCGCCGAAGGCCGAGGCGGCGACCGCGCCCAGCTCGCGCGCGTCTTCGGCCAGGGCCACGGTCTCGGGCACCTGGTTACCCAAAAGCCTCTCGGCCAGGTGCTGAGATCGATCGGTGAACAGGCCGAAGACGGGAAGGTCTCCCTGTTCGAGCGCATCACCGGCCTGGGGCACCAGGACGCAGCTCTCGGTGTGGAAGTGCTCGACGCGCGCCCGCAGCTCGGCGACGGTGAAATCGGCACTCTCGACCGAGCCGACCGCTTCGCGCAGCCGGTCGAGCTCGATTCCGGCCTCGAAGATCGCCGCCAGGTTCGGATGGTCACCGCCGGTCGCCCGCCGCCAGGCCTCGGCCGCCGTCGACGCCCCGAGCGACACGCGGTTGTAGGCCTCGCGCGCGCCCCCGGTCTTGCTGGCCTGAACGCCGGACGACGCGACCACGAAGAGATAGCCCTCCGGCAGCGCGATCGACCGCTCCGCGGACACCGGCGCGTAGCTGTACTGACCGATCCGCCCTGCGACCGAGCAGAGGATCGCGGTGTGATCTTCACTGCCACCGAACGTGCCGACGCCCTGATCCGCCTTGAAGTCCGCGAAGGCCAGACCATTCTCGACCGCCCCGAGGTAGCCGGCAAGGCGTTCACGGTCACCGAGGGCGCTCTGGTACTCGGCACGGCTCTCGAGCTCGTTGACGGCGGCGAGGGCGCTGAACAGCGC
>JAJCXP010000032.1 GCA_029263375.1 Acidobacteriota bacterium
AGACCGATCGAGACCAACCGTCGGCCCATGAGCTGGCGCAGCTTGCCCGCACCGTCCGGCCCGGCGTAGATGCTGTGCACGCAGATCAGACCGCGCCCGGCGGCCTCCTCGATCTCCTGGATGCTGGTGCCGTAGCCGGTGGCGCCGGAGAGCTGATAGTTCGCGATCCAGCCCCCACCTGCGACCCGCTGCTCGAGCTCCTCAGGCGTCACCTGCTCGTAGGTGGGGTCCGAGTCGCCCGAGACAGGGCGAGTCGTCGCGGTGTGCACGCGGTGGACGCGATCGCCGTACCGCGACAGGAGCGCGTTCAGGATCGTGTCCTTGCCAACCGCGTAAGGGCCGCTGATGTTGATGAGGAAGGGTCGGTTCTGGGCCACGCGGCTCACTTTTTTCGGTTCTAGCCCCCGGAGGAAGGCGCGCGGAGCATATCGCCTTCGCGCACTGTTGACGCACCAGCCGAAGTGCGCGACAATTTGAACAATGGTTCAAATGGCCGCTGCAGACACCGGCCGGGCCCTCGAGCGCAAGCGCCAGATCCTCGAGGGCGCTGCGCGGGTCTTCCGCCGCGGTGGCCTGCACGCCGCCGGCATGCGCGAGATCGCCGGCGAACTCGACATGCACGTCGGCAATCTCTACTACTACTTCGAGAACAAGCAGGAGCTGCTCGCCTTCTGCCAGGAGGACGCTCTGGCCGGATTGCTCGAGCTCGCGGATACCGTCCTCGCCGAGCCCGGCACCGCGATCGGCAAGCTCGAACGGCTGATCGTCGGGCACATCGAGCTTCTCAACGAGAAGACGCCCGGCTCGCTCGCCCACCTCGAGATCGAGGCGCTCGACGAGCGCTGGCGCGAGCGTATCCAGCCCGGTCGCGACCGCTACGAACGGGTCTACCGCCGACTCATCCGCCAGGGGATCGCCGAAGGGACCCTCCGAGACGTGGATCCGCACGTCGCCACGATGGCCATCCTCGGGGCGCTCAACTGGACGGTCAAGTGGTTCCGCGCCGAAGGCCGTCGGAGCGCGGTCGAGATCGGCCAGGAGTTCGCAACGCTACTGATTCAGGGCCTCGAACCGAGGCCGGAGGGCGAGACGCGTGTTGACTGAGAGCTCCACCCTGACCCTGACGATCAACGGCGAGGAGCGCCGTGTCGCGTTCCCGACCCATCACACCCTGCTCGAGGTCCTGCGCGAGGAGTGCGGCCTCACCGGCACCAAGCACGGTTGCGAGCTCGGCGAGTGCGGCACCTGCACGGTACTGGTCGACGACAAGCCGGTGCTCTCCTGTTTGGCGCTCGCCGCCGAGATGGAGGGCCGGCGCATCGAAACCGTCGAGGGCATGCAGGAAGCCAACGAGCTCGACCCGCTGCAGCGCACCTTCGCCGATCTCGGCGCGGCGCAGTGCGGCTACTGCACTCCGGCGATCCTGCTGACCGCGCGAGCCCTGCTCGATCACAACCCCGACCCGACCGAAGCGGAGACCCGGGCCGCGCTCGCCGGAGTGCTCTGCCGCTGCACCGGCTACATCAAGATCCTGCAGGCGGTCGAGGGCGCCGCGGCGATCCGGCGCGGCGAGGACTGGACGCCACCCGACGACGTCCTCTACGGCGATCCACCCGGCACGCCGACCGGGCCCGCGGCGGAGGACACTGCGAATGGCTGAACCGGTTCGCACCCCCGACGAGCGACCCGAGCGCGAGACCCGCCTGATCGGCACGCCGTTCCGACGCGTCGACGGCCGCGCAAAGGTGACCGGAGTCACCCGATTCGCGGACGATCTCAGCTTCCCTCGCATGTGCCACATGCGCCTGGTGCGTTCGACCATGCCGCACGCCCGCATCGTCAAGATCGACACTCGCGAAGCGGCCCAGGTGCCCGGAGTCCTGGGCTTCCTGACCGGCAAATCGATGCCCAACACCTTCGGCATCCTGCCGGTGTCCGAGGACGAGCACGCGCTCTGCCCGGACAAAGTGCGGATGGTCGGCGACCCGGTGGCCGCGGTCGCGGCGGTGACCGAGGACGCGGCCTTCGAAGCGGCGCTCAAGGTGCGGGTCGAGTACGAGCCGCTGACGACAATCTCATCGATCGAAGAGGCGCTGGCGACGCCGGAGCCCCGTATTCACGACTACAGCCGAGCCGGCGGCAACATCCACAAGCTGGCATCGCTCGAGTTCGGCGACGTCGAGGGTGCGTTCGCCGACGCCGACCTGCTGCTCGAGGACTTCTGCTACTACGAGGGCAACACCCACCTGGCGATGGAACAGCACGCCGCGGTGGCGCTGCCCGAGGACGTCGATCGGGTGACGGTCTACTCCTCCACCCAGACGCCGCACTACGTGCACCGCGCGCTGTCCAAGGTGCTCGACATTCCCGCCTCGAGGATCCGGGTCATCGCCTGCCCCAACGGCGGCGGCTTCGGCGGCAAGAGCGATCCGTTCAACCACGAGATCGTCGCCGCGAAGATGGCCCTGCACCTGGGGCGGCCGGTCAAGATCGTGCTCACCCGCGAGGAGGTCTTCTACTGCCACCGCGGGCGGCACCCGGTTCAGATGTGGCTCAAGACCGGCTTCAAGAAGGACGGCACGATCACCGGCCAGCACCTCAAGAGCGCCCTCGACGGCGGCGCCTACGGCAGCTACGGCGTCGCCTCGACCTACTACACGGGCGCGCTCCAGACCGTCACCTACAAGCTGCCGCACTACCGCTTCGACGGCGTCCGGACCTACACCAACAAGCCTCCCTGCGGCCCCAAGCGCGGTCACGGCACTCCCCAACCTAGATTTGCCTGGGAGATCCACCTCGACAAGGCCGCCCATGCCCTGGGCATCGACCCGGCGGATCTGCGCATCAAGAACCTCGAGGAGCCGGAGACGGTGACCGCCAACTGGCTCAAGGTCGGCACCATCGGCCTCGGAAAATGTATCGAGGCGGTGGTCGAAGGCAGCGGCTGGCGCGAGCGCTACGGCAAGCTGCCTGAGGGCCGCGGTCTCGGGCTCGCCTGCGGCGCCTACCTGTGCGGCGCCGGCCTGCCGATCTACTGGAACCACATGCCCCAGTCGGGCGTCCAGCTGCTGCTCGACCGCTCGGGACGGGTCGCCGTCTTCTGTGGCGAGACCGAGATCGGGCAGGGCTCCGACTCGGTGCTCGCGGCGGTGGTTGCCGAAGTGCTGGGCGTCGATCTCAACGACATCCGGCTGTGCGTGGGCGACACCGATCTGACGCCCGTGGATCTCGGCAGCTACTCGTCGCGGGTCACGCTGATGATGGGCAACGCCGCGATCGAGGCCGCCGAGCGCGCCCGCGAAATGTTGGCCAGCGCGGTCGCCGAACAGCTCGAGATTCCCAAGGATCGTCTGGTGTTCGCGGAACGCCGGGTCTTCGACACCGAGGATCCGGAGCGGGGCGTCGATTTTGCCGACGCCTGCATCGCGGCCGAGGCACGCTTCGGCACCCTCGGAACGGTCGGCTCGTATACGCCGCCACGCTCCCCGGGACGCTTCAAGGGCGCCGGCGTCGGCCCCTCGCCGACCTACTCCTACTCCGCCTGCGTGATGGAGGTCGAGGTCGATCCGGCAACCGGGCTCTACCGGCCCATCCACGTTTGGATCGCCCACGACATCGGCCGCTCGATCAACCCGGTCCTGGTCCTAGGCCAGGTCGAGGGCTCGGTCTACATGGGCCTGGGCGAGGCGATGATGGAAGAGCAGGTCTTCAGGCGCCTGCCGAAGCGGCTCTCCGGAGCGTTGGTCCACAAGATGCCGTCGATGCTCGAGTACAAGAGTCCGACCTTCCACGAGATGCCGCCGGTCACCAGCTACCTGATCGAGGACCCGGACGTACGCGGCCCGTTCGGCGCCAAGGAGGTCGGTCAAGGCCCGTTGCTGCCGGTGCCGCCGGCTCTCGCCAACGCGATCTTCGACGCGGTCGGCGTCCGGATCGATCAGATACCGATCCAGCCGCACATGATCCTCAAGGCGCTCGACGCCAAGCGCCAGGGCGCCGAGCCGCGCTACGGACCGACCTCGTTCCCCGAGCTCGACTTCGGAGAACTGATCAAAGTAGCGACCCCGGCCGAGGGTGGCGACGGCCGCGCGAGCGACGAGCTCCAGCGCAAGCGCCAAGAGAGCAAGCGCGCGACCAGCGGCACCATGGCCGAGCGCGACGAAGCCCTGAAGGGCAAGAAGGACCTGACCACCCGATGACACCCGTCCACCCCACCGGGGAGAGTTGCTGATGTTGCGCCTGCCCGCATTCCGTTTCCGCATGCCGACGACGCTCGAAGAGGCTGCGACCATCATTTCCGCGGAGGGCCCGGCCGCCCGGCTGGTCGCCGGCGGTACGGATCTCTGGCCGAACATGAAACGCCGGCATCAGAAGGCCGAGACCGTGATCTCGCTCATGCGGATCCCCGATCTCGCCGGTGTCCGCGACGGCAACGGCTCAGGCGAGCTGCGAGTCGGCGGAACGACAACGCTCGACGCGATCGAGTCCGATTCGCTCGTGCGCGAGCGCTATCCGGCCTTGGCACGCGCCGTCGAGTCGATCTCCTCGCCGCCGCTGCGCAACATGGGAACGATCGGCGGCAACATCTGCGTCGATACCCGCTGCACCTACTACAACCAGACCGAGGAGTGGCGGCGGTCGATCGACTACTGCCTCAAAGAGGAAGGCACGATCTGCTGGGTGGCCCCGAACTCACCCAAGTGCTGGGCGCACTCCGCCTCGGACTCGGCGCCGATCCTCTCGGCGCTGAATGCCCGCGTCAGGCTGTTCTCGAACGCCGGCGAGCGGGTGATCCCGGTCGAGTCGCTCTACCAGAACGACGGCATCGACTACCTGACCAAGCAGCCGGATG
>JAJCXP010000033.1 GCA_029263375.1 Acidobacteriota bacterium
GGGCCGGCGATGGGGCCGCACGCCACGGCCTGACCCATCGACAGCTCGAGGTCCTGCGACACGTCGCTACCGGTCTGAGCAACCGCGAAATCGGCGAGCGGCTCTACGTCAGCGAATTCACCGTCAAACGGCACATCGCCGACATCCTGACCCGACTCGATCTCCCCACCCGCGCCGCGGCTGCCACCTTCGCCGCTCGCAACGGCCTGGTCTAGCCGAAGGTCAGCCGGCAGGTCCAGCCGGCATGTTGGCGTCGAGCCGTCGGCTCGAGGCGGGTGGTCCGTTCGGACCAGGTCCTACGCGCGACGGAATTGGGCCGAACAGCCGAAGTCGGATCGTCGGAGTCTCCCTAGAGTGCGGCTCACGCGATTCGATGACTTCTCGATCGCCGCACACAAAGGAGTTTGAACCATGACCAAGAAAACAGCATTGATCGGATCAGCGGCGGTGGTCCTGGCCGCCATCGCGCTGGCTCCAACCACCGTGCGGAACTCTTCCGCCGAGTCGATCGCGAGGCACCGGGTCGAGCGCGGCCGCTACCTGGTCTCCACCTCGGCCTGCCACGACTGCCACACTCCGTGGATCATGGGCGCCGAGGGCCCGGAACCGGACATGTCCCGCGCCCTGTCGGGGCACCCGCAGGACATCGTGCTGACACCAGCTCCCGAGCTCGGCGACGGCCCCTGGGGGATGGTCGCCAGCGCGACCAACACCGCCTTTGCCGGCCCCTGGGGAGTCAGCTTCACCGCCAACCTGACACCCGACGAGAACACCGGGATCGGTGTCTGGACCGAGGATATCTTCGTCAACACCATCAGGAGCGGCCGGCACTGGGGAGCGGCGCGACCGATTCTGCCGCCGATGCCCTGGCAGGTCTACCGACAGATGACTGACGATGACCTCAAGTCGATCTACGCCTATCTGAGGACCATTCAGCCGCACCAGAACCGGGTGCCCGAGCCGGTACCGCCGACCCCGGGAGCCGGAGTTGCCGCCGGCTGAGTTGCCACGGACGACCGACATGAGCGGCCCGTGCCCGGCACGGCGTCACGACAATCGGCCCTGGCGGGTCGGTCTCAGGCCGGCCCGCTAGCGGCATTGTCGGGACGGCGCTGCGGCTGCCGGTGGGTCAGCCCCGAGGCGGGCCGCCGAGCCAACCCCGGTGATAGAACAGCAGCAGGATCGCCGCCACTACCGTGACCATCGCGCCGATCAGGATGAAGTACGAATAGCGGAAACCGAGCTCGGGCATGAACTCGAAGTTCATGCCGTAGATGCCCGCCATGAAGGTGATCGGGACGAAGATGACGGTCACGATCGTCAGCGTCTGCATGATCTGGTTCAGCCGATGCGACGAGATTGAGAGATACCCGTTCATCAAGTCGTCGGTCAGCTCATAGTAGAGGCGGGCGAGACTCAGTAGACGGTCGAGCTGCTCCTGCACGTCGGTCAGCTCGTGATCGTGACCGCCAAGCTGAACCGGCGTATTCGAGCGCGCGGACGAGAACACCTGGGCGTGGTACTGGAGAATGCGCAGCACCTTCTTGAGGTCGCTCTTCTGGCGCAGCAGCTCCGCGAGCAGTTCATCGCTGGGCTTCATGACCATCTCGTCCTCCATCTCCTCGAGCCGCTGCTCGACCGCGAGAAGCAACGGCAAGAAGCGATCGGCCACCGTCCGACAGAGGAGCAGGGCCAGGCCGGCGGGCGCCGTGTCCGGCGGAATCGCCCCCGAGGTGAGCTCGGTGAGCAGTCGCCCGGTGCTGACGGAGTGACCAGAACTGCGGGTGAGCAGGAAGCGCTCGCCGACGAAGAGGGCCAGTTGGATGGTCTGGAAATCGAGCGACGTGGAGTCGGCGTCGAGGCCCTTGAGCAGGATGAACGTGTTGTCCGCGAACGGCTCGATCTTCGGCGGATGCCGGTCGCGCAACGCGTCGGTGACTGCCAGCCGGTGCACGCCGAACCGGCTCGACAGCAGCTCGCGCTCGGCCTCTGGCGACTCGTTCTCGAGAATCACCCAGATCGTGCCGACCTGCGACCGGTCCCACTCCTCGATCAGCTCGGGACCACCGGAACGCAGTTGCTTGCTGGCTGGATCGTAGAAGGCCGCACGAATCATGAATTTCCCCTTGGTAGAAGGCTCCACGCCTGCTCGGAGCGCGGTTGGAGCCTACTCCAACCGGAGCGAGCCGACCTCGAGAGCGACCCCGACCTCCGGCTCGGCGCTAGGACTGGCTGAGCATCGCTCCGAGCCCGCCGAACAGCAGGAGGATGAAGAAGAAACCGAATCCTATCGCCACCCACAGAAGCGAAGCGCGGCAGAAGTTCCTCTTGTTCGCGTTGACGCCTTCGGCGAACGCCCAGTAGAAGTACATGACGATGTTCACCAGCGGCAGGGCCAGAATGAGAATGGTCAGGAACCAATCCTTCACGCCCAGCGGCGAGTTCAAACCGGTGTCGTCGTTCATTCAGCTCTCCTCACGTTTCAATGAGCGCGCCGACGCCGGCGCGGCACGGGTTCGCAGTCAGTCGCGGAATGCGGCCACAGCATACTCAACTCTCGCCGATCGAGGTAGGTAGGCCGCCAGCCCGAGCTTGACGAGGATCGGTAACCCACCCGACCCGGCCAACGTCATTAGGGGGGAGCGCACACCGCGCTCGTTCCGGAGAGAGCCATGCCCAGCCTGAGAGCCGCAATTATCCTGAGCTTCCTCTGTGTCCCCGCCGTCGCCGACGACTACAGGGTGACCATCGAAGCCTCGAACCTTCGGTCCGCCCGGGTCGAAGCCCGCCTGAGCCCAACGCTCGATGGCGAGCTGCTGCTGCTGCGGAACGCGGCGGACAGCGGAATCGAGGGCGGCTGGGAGCGCTTCATCGAGGGTCTCGAGGTTTGGGACGCGGAGGGTGCGCCGGTGGTCGTCGAGACGGTCGAAGCGGGGCGCTTCCGCCTGTCCAGCGGGCCCGGACCGGTAAGGGTCAGCTACTCGATGAGGCTCGAGCACGATCAGGTGCCGAACCTGCCGGGCGCGGACGAGCTCGCATGGGCGCGGTCCGACACCGTGCTCTGGTCGGGACGCGCTCTCTTTCTCGAGGGCGCACCCGCCACGGACATCGAGGTGACTTTCGCTCTGCCCGCGAGCTGGAGAGCCACGACCCCATGGCGGATCGTCGAGCCGGGCCGGAAGTTCCGCGCCGAGGACACCGACGCACTGCTCGACTCGGCCTGGATTGCAGGCGAGCACTTCGAGGCGCTGCTCGGCGAGGGCCCCGACGCCCCCGTCCGCATCGCCCTGGCGGGACCGAGCGCCATCTCTCAGAGCGCTCTGGTCGTCGCGACGGTCGAGCGCTATCTGGGGGTGTTCGGCGAACTGTTCGGCGCTCCGGCAGAGGGGCGGCTCCTACTGGTCGCAGCGGACGGAAGCTTCTGGGGCGGCGGCGTCATGGGAACCACCATCAGCATGCTTCTGGGTGGGCCGCTCAACGCATCTACTCTGCCGACCCTCAGGTTCATCACCGTACACGAGGCCTTTCACCTGTGGAACGCGAACTTTCCCTACCGGGGTCGCGATGGCACCGAGGGCCTCTACTGGATGAGCGAAGGGACGGCGAGCTACTACACGCTGCGCAGCCAGCTCGGCGCCGGCGACCTGACCCAGCAGGATGTCCTCGGGCGGCTCGGTGAGGAGGTCGCTAAGTACTTCGAGGCTCTCGGCGACCTCAGCATGGTCGACGGCGGTCCGACCAAACTCACAAACTACGACCTGATCTACAGCGGCGGCTTCGTGGCCAGCATGGCGCTCGACATCGCGATTCGATCTCGAAGTGAGGATCGTCATTCGCTCGACGATGTGATGCGCTCCCTCCACTCCGGCCCGGGCCGCGAGCTGGAGTTGGACGCGACGGCCTTCGGCGAGCTGATCGAGTCGACCACCGGCATCTCGGTAAGGGGTCTGCTCGACTGCTGCATCGTCGGCGCCAAGCGGCTGCCGCTGGTCGATCTGTTCGCGCGGCTCGGGCTCTCGCTGAGACTCGACGGCGCCGAAGCTCAGGTCGAGCTCGACCCTCGAGCCGACGCCGCAGCCGCCAGGCGCTGGGCCGGTTGGGCTCTCAGGTAGCCAGCGGGGCCGTGTCTCCCCTGTACACCTCGAAGTCGATCCCCTCGACCGGAAGCTTCCGGAACATCAGTCCCATGCCGAAGGTAACGCAGAGTTGTAGGTAGAGGCTCGTAAGCGGCGGATCCAGCACCTCCAGAGCGTAGCGATCCACCGCGATCGTGACGACGCTGAAAAGACTGATCAGAATGCTGGAGAAGAGGAATACCTGAGCGATGGTCTCGATCTGGTTGAGTTGGTCCTCGTAGCCCTGATAGGGATTCAGCTTCTTGCCGCGGAGAAACTTGGTCAGGATCACGATGTAGGCGAGGTTGATGCCGGTAATGATCGTCAGGGTGACGTAGACCTCGGCGCCCCACCGGCTCGTCAGGCCCTTGTCATAGAGGTAGTAGGCCACCCACGCGGCATACAGCAGCACCGCGACGGCTACCGGAGCTGGAGCGACGAAGTCGAACAGCCGACGCGGCCTGAGGCTCGCCTTGCGCGTCGTGTCGGAAAATTCTCGTCGCATCCGACGGTACTGCCTGAGCTCCCGGACCTCCGCGTAGATCAGCGGACAGATCTGAAGGGCGGCGTACAGCACGACGAAGATCTCGTCTCCCCCTTTCAAATCCGGCCGATAGCCGGTGAGCACCATCGTCAGCAGGATGACCAGCCCGACCAACGCGATGGCATGGTTGACGCCCCTGAAGAGCCGCAAGCGTCCCCGCTTCGCCATCGATCGATCCGAGGCCGAAGGGTAGAGCTTCGGATAGCGTGCTGGCGGGAAGTTCTCGAGCACGTACTGGACCCGACGCGAGAGCTTCCACGGGTAGTAGATGGAGATCAGCGCGATCTGGCTCGCGAAGATCAGGTAGGAGAAAACAAGAACGGTCGTCGTCGAAAGTGTGATGGGCATCTCAATCTCCCCCGGTTGTACGGTTCTGCATGACGTGGCCGAAGGCGATGCGGATCTCCGAATCCGTCGCGCCCGCCTCCCTGCACGCCTCGAT
>JAJCXP010000034.1 GCA_029263375.1 Acidobacteriota bacterium
CAACGGCATCGCCGAGCTCCTGGCGGTGCGCGTGCTCCTGGCCGAGGCCGGCCAGAGCGACGGCGACCTCCTCTTTCAGCTCGGCCTCGCCCACATGCGCCTGGCCGAGCAGCTCAACTGTCGCGAGCAGCCGGACCCGCGCCGTTGCATCCTGCCGATCTCCGGCACCGGCACCGCCCAGGGCACTGCGAGCGCGCGCGAAGCGATTCGATGGTTCAGTCAGGCGCTCGAGCTCTTCCCGGAGCGCTCGGCGGAGTACGTGGCGACCCGCTGGCTGCTGAATCTCGCCTACCAGTCGGCCGGCGTGCCGCGCGCGGAGATTCCCGAGCGGGTGCGCCTGCCGGAATCGATCTTCCAGAGCGACCAACCATTCGCCCAGCTGCCGGACGTGGCCGCAAAGCTCGGCGCGGATGTCTTCGGCCTCGCTGGCGGCGCCGTGGTCGAGGATCTCGATGGCGACGACCGGCTGGACATCCTGACCTCGACCTGGCAGCCCGACGGAGCGCTGACGCTGCTCGTCAACCGGGGCGACGAGGGCTTCGAGAACCGTTCGAGTGCGGCCAACCTCGAAGGGATCACCGGCGGACTCAACCTGGTTCACGCCGACTACGACAACGACGGCGACTTCGACGTCCTGATCCTGCGCGGCGCCTGGTTTGGCGAGGAGGGGCGGCATCCCAACTCGCTGCTACAGAACGACGGCAGGGGCCGCTTTCTCGACGTGACGTTCGATGCCGGCCTGGGGGATCAACGCTACCCGACCCAGGCCGCTGCCTGGGCCGACTACGACCACGACGGTGACCTGGATCTCTACGTCGGCAACGAGGGGGGTCCGGGCGGGTTTCCGTCTCAGCTGTTCCGGAACAACGGCGACGGCACCTTCGTCGACGTCGCAGGTGCCGCCGGAGTCGAGAACTTCCGATTCACCAAGGGCGTCACCTGGGGCGACTACGACGGGGATGGCGACCCCGATCTTTACGTCTCGAACTGGCCCGGCCCGAACCGTCTCTATCGCAACAACGGCAACGGCACGTTTGCGGACGTGGCTCCGGAGCTCGGCGTGACCGAACCGATCGAGAGCTTCGCGACCTGGTTCTGGGACTTCGACAACGACGGCGCTCTCGACCTGTATGTCTCGAACTTCCCGTTTCGCTACGACGCCGGCCTGAGCAACCTGTCGGTCGTCGTCGCCAGCTATCTGGGCGCGCCACGCATGGTCGAGGGGCCGCGGCTCTACCGCGGCGACGGCCGCGGCGGCTTCCACGAGGTCTCCGAGGCGATGGGGCTGACCCGCATCAACATGCCGATGGGCGCCAACTTCGGCGACCTCGACGGCGACGGCTTCCTCGATTTCTACCTCGGCACCGGCTACCCGAACTACGACGGGCTGATTCCCAACCTGCTCTACAAGAATCTCCAGGGCCAACGCTTCGCCGACGTGACGATGGCCGCGGGCGTCGGCCACCTGCAGAAGGGCCACGGCGTCGTGTTCGCCGATCTCGACAACGACGGCGATCTGGATCTGTTCGAGCAGATGGGCGGCTTCTACCCAGACGACGGCTTCCGCAACGTGCTCTACGCGAATCCGGGCTCCGAGGCGCGCTGGTTGCGCATTCGGCTGGTCGGCACGCGCAGCAACCGCGCCGGGGTCGGAGCCCGGCTACGGCTACGCCTGACTCGGGACGGCGAAGTGAGCGACGTCTATCGGCAGGTCGGGATGGGCGCCGGTTTCGGCAGCGCACCGCTCGAGCAGCACATCGGACTGGGCGCCGCCACGACCCTCGTGGCGCTCGAGGTCCACTGGCCGGCCTCCGGGACCACACAGATCTTCCCCAATGTGCCGCTCGACGCGGCAATCGAGATCACCGAAGGCGAGCCCGAGCTCCGCCGCCTCGATCTGCCCAGGATCAGCTGGCGCTGACGACCAGGAGGGACAGGCACCCTGTATGTACCGGCATTGCCCTTGCACTAGAATCCGCCTGCTCATGCGCCAAGCGATATCGATAGTTCTGCTCGCCGTCCTGTTCCTCGCCGCCGCTCCCTCCGATGAAGCCCTTCGGCTGCGCAACGAAGGCTTCGCGGAGCTCGAGAACGAACAGCCCGGCAAGGCCGAGGAGATCTTCGGCCGGCTCGTCGAGATCGCGCCGAACGATGCGCTCGGGCACGCCAACCTGGCGATCGCCCTGCTACGGCAGCAGAAGACCGAGCCGGCGCTCGCGCGGATCGCTGTCGGGCTAGAAAAAGCACCCGACGACCCGCGACTGCTGGCGATCCAGGCCGAGATCCACCACTGGAGCGGTGACGATCCCAAGGCGCTCGAGATCCTACGCAAGGCTGCCGGATTGGCTCCGCGGGACGTCGAGACGCAGTACGCGCTATACCGGCAGGCCGGCGTGGTCGGCGGCGAGGCCGCCGAAGTGGCCGCCAACGAGGCGTTGGAACGACTGGTCAAGCTGCGTCCCGAGAACCTGGTGGTGCTGATCCAGCGTGGAATCCGGGCCCGCGAGGCCGGCGACCGCGCGACCGCGACCCAGGCGTTCCTGCGCATCCGCGAGCTGAGCTGGCAGGCTCAGCCCGCCGCTCAGCAGATGCTCGCCCTCGTTCTCGAGGCGCTCGAGAAGAACGACCTCGAGGCGGCCCGGCTGCCGGCGCTCAGGCTCGAGAACGTTCTCAAGATCAGCCCGATGTTCCGCGAGAGCCTGCGCGAGCTTTCGACAGGCATCCAGGGGATTCCGATCGCGCGCTTCCGCGACGAGCCGGAGCCCGAGCACTTCGGCGAGCCGATCGATGTCAGCTTCGCGGGCGAGCGACTGGCCGAGAGCCCGACCCTCGGCCGCGGCCTGGCGCTCGGTGACTTCGACGGCGACCAGGCGATCGACATCGCCCGGTTGACCGGCGGCGCCGAGCCGAGCCTGGAGCTCCGCACCGCGGCGAGCGACTGGCGCGAGCCCCGGGTCTGGAAGGCACCGGCCGGCCTCGAAGCCCTGCTGGCTACCGATCTCGACAACGACGGCCGCGCCGACCTGATCGCATACGGGCCCGACCGGCTGGCGGTCTGGCGGTCGACCGAAGCTGGCGACCTCGAGGAGGCCACCGAGGCGTTTGGCCTCGGCTCCGGCGGCGCCACCTCGACCGAGGCGTTCGACTTCGACATCGAAGGTGATCTCGACCTGGTAGCCGCGACCGGCGGCGGCCTCGAGCTCTACCGCAACTCGCTCTCGGGACCGCTCGAGGCGGTCGGCGAGAATGTCTTCGCATCGATTTCGGTCCAGGGCGTCACCGCGATCAGGGCGACCGACTTCGACCGCGACGGCGACATCGACCTGGTAATCGGCCACGCCGGTGGGCTGACGGCTCTCGAGAACCTGCGCCAAGGTGAGTTCGTCGACGTGACGCAGGCCCGGGGCCTCGGCGGTCAGGCGGCGGTCTCAGCGCTCGCGAGCGTCGACCTCGACAACGACGGCTGGCCCGACCTGGCCCTCGCCGGCAAAGGCGTTCGTTTCCTGCACAACGAGGCGGGCACGTTTGCGAACTGGAGCCTCGGCGGGCTGAAGACCGCCGCCGAGTTCGGCGCGTTGGTCAGCGCTGATTTCGACAACGACGGTTCGCTCGACCTCGCGGTCGCGGGCGAGGTGGGTCTGGCCCTGATGGCCCAGCGAGCGGGCGGCGGCTTCACGTTTCTGAACGTGACCGACGGCCCGGCGGGCGCCAGCGCACTCGCCACGGCCGACCTCGATCAGGACGGCGATCTCGATGTCGTCGCCGCGGCTCCAGACGGGCTCTACCGGCTCGACAACCAGGGCGGAAACAAGAACCGCTGGCTGTCGATCCGGCTGCGCGGGCTCGACAAGGGCAACAGCAAGAACAACATGCTCGGCCGCGGTGCGACCCTGGAAGTGCGCTCCGGTCGCGCCTACCAATTCCGCGAGGCGACCGAGGAGGTCACCCACTTCGGCCTCGGCTCGCAACCGGAGGTCGACATCCTGAGGGTGGTCTGGACCAACGGCGTGCCACAGAACCGGATCGACGCCAAGTCGAGCCAGTGGGTGGTCGAGGAGCAGGTGCTCAAGGGGAGCTGCCCGTTCCTCTACGTCTGGGACGGCGAGCGGATCGCTTTCGTGACCGATCTCCTGTGGGGCGCGCCGGCCGGGCTGCCGCTGGCCCCGGGCGTCTGGATGCCCTCGGATCCGACCGAGATCGTCGAAGTGGTGGGTGCGCAGCCTCGGGACGGTGTCTACGACCTGCGCGTCACCGAGGAGCTCTGGGAGGCCGCGTTCTTCGATTATGTGCGCCTCTGGGTGGTCGACTATCCCGAGGACGTGGAGGTCGCGAGCTCGCTCAAGATCATGCGCGGCGGCACCCCCGAGCAGGTCCTCGGTACGCGCGACGTGCGGCCGATGGCCGGCGCCTGGGACGCGCGCGGGCGCGACGTGACCGGGACCATCCGCGAGCGTGACGAGGTCTACGCCGACGGCTGGACGCCGAGCACGATCCAGGGCGTGGCCAGTGAACCGTGGACCTTCACCCTCGACCTGGGCGCGGCGCCGGCGCGGTCGGTCCGACTGGTCATCGACGGCTGGATCTTTCCTTCCGACGCCAGCCTCAACATCGCCCTGGCCCAGCGCTCCGACCTTCAGCTCTTCCCGCCGCGACTCGAAGTCGAGACGTCCACCGGCTGGCAGGTGCTGATGCCAGCGATGCCGTTTCCGGCCGGCAAGACCAAGACCATGATTGTCGACACGCCGCCGCTGCCCGAGGGCGCGAGCAGGCTGCGCATGGTCGGCTCGCAGTGGCTGTCGTGGGACCGGATCGCCTGGTCACTCTCCCCCGCCGACGAAGCGCCCGAGATCCGCGCGAAGCTCGCACCGGCGGTCGCCGAGCTGCATTTCCGAGGCTTCTCGGAGCTGGTCCGTAAGGCTCCTAACGCTCCGCACCACTATGAGTACGCGAGCACGACGACCGAGAGCCCCTGGCTGACCTTCCCTGGCGGCTACACCCGCTTCGGCGACGTCGGCGAGCTGCTCGAGAGCTCGGACGACCGCAGCGTGGTCATCGGCCCCGGCGATGAGATCGCTCTCGAGTTCGACGCCTCGGCGCTGCCGCCGGTCGCGCCCGGCTGGAAGCGCACCCTCTTTCTGGAGAGCCACGGCTGGGACAAGGACGCCGACAAGAACACCGGCGACGGCCTCCAGGTCGAGCCGCTGCCGTTCCGGGCGATGACCAGCTATCCGTACGGGCCGGACGACGCGTTCCCGGATACGCCGCTGCATCGGCAGTATCTGGAGGAGTGGCAGACGCGCGTGGTTGCGGATGAACCGACGGCCGCCGCCGAGCTCGGGGAGCCGGACGTCGAGAGCTCGGGCCGCCGACAACGGTAGCGGCTCAGTACCGCTATCGCTGCCGGCAAAGCTCGAGAGCCAGGAGACGAATGCTCCACTGCGCTCGGTGATTCCGGCGGCGTACGATGATCCGCGATGAATTCGCGCCGCTGTGTCCTGATCGCGCTCGCCGTAGCCGGGCTCCTCGTCGGTTGCTCGCAGCCCGAACCCGAGCCTGAAGCGGCGCCCGACCCCGGCCCCCAGCCGACGCCGGCCGAGGTCCGCGCGGAGTTCAGAGCTCTGAGGGCGGCGGTCGACCAACAGCGCCCGGGCGCAGCCGTCGCGAGCCTCACCGCGTTCATGCACGAACAGAGCAGGTACGACATCGTCCCCGAGGTCGAGAGCGAGATCGAACGCCTTCTGTCGGTCGCCGAGGGCCGCTATCAAGAAGCCCGGGAGATCGCACGTCAGGGTGACTTCGAGCGCGCCGAGGGCGTGCTCGAGGATCTCTCGACCCACCTGCCGGGAATCGCGGACGGCGCGAGCGCGAAGGCGCATCTGGCCTTCGACTTCCATCTCCACAGGGCGCAGTGGCTGATGGTCCGGCAGCGCTGGGAGGAGACCGAAGCGGTGGCGCGCCCCTTGCTCGACCGGGATTTGACGCGTACGCAAGCCGAGCAGGTGCAGACCCTCCTCGACGGCGTCAGTCAGGTCGGCGCGGCGCTCAACCAGGCGGCGGCCACCCAGACGCGGGCGGCCTGTCGCCAGCTGATCATCCTGCTGGAAATGATCTACATGGAAGAGGGCGCCTACCCGGCGACGCTCACTCTCTCCGAAGTGGAGAGCCTGGACGCGCTCGGCAGCCGCGCGATTCTCCGGTCGCTGTCCGCGATCGAGCGCTATCAGTCGAGCGGCGGGAGCTACTCCTTCGTGGCGGTGGGCGCGGGGGGCGCGGATCGCGTCAGGGTCGTCGACGGCAACTTCGAGGGATAGCGCTCAGCCCTCGAAACCGCGTTCTGGATCGTGAGCAGGTCGGGCTAGGGAACGGTGGAAGCGTCCGCACGGGCGAAGTCTACTCGCTTGGCGTCGCCGTTGCGGGGTCGATGCGTCGAGGACGCGGTGTTCGGCCGGGTCCGCTAGCGAACAGTGATGGTCATTGCGTAGATCACGCTGACCGGCTCACCCCGCAAGCGCGCAGGCTCGAAGCGCCAGGTGCTCAGCGTGCGCAACGCGCCGGCGACGAACGCGGGCTCCAGGCCGTGGTTCGCCGTGAGACGCGCGCAGTGGGGCGAACCCTCGCGGTCGATGATCAGCTCGAAGTAGCCGATGCCACTCGAGGACCGGCTGACAGGCTCCGGGCTCGGGTAGTGGACCTTCCGGGGCGGCTCCATCTCGTCCTTGCCCCATCGCTCAAGAGCACCCTTGAAATCGATCGCCGTCGCCATCTGATCCAGACAGTCGAGGTGCGCGAGGAGACCGGCGACGGAGGCGCGTGCGGACGGCTCGAGCTCCAGGAACTTCTCCGCCGAGGCACGGGCCGCCTCACGCTGCAGGGCCTGGCTCTGGGCATCGGCAAGGTTGGCCCAGATCGCAGCCGGCGGGTGCTCGATCGCGCCGAGCGCTTCGCGATAGCTCTCGATCGCCTGGAGCAGCAACTCATAGCGCTGTCCGTGGCTCTTCCGGTGCCTCCTGCCCGCCGACAGCCACTGCGACTCGCGAGCGAAGGTCATCCCCCGGTAGTTGAGGGCTGCCGCCCTCTCATCGCCCTCGGCGGCGACCTCGAGGGCGCGATCCACGAAGACGCGCGCTTCGTCGAACCTGTCCAGGGCCACGTGCGCCCTCGCCAGGCCCATCAATGCACCGTAGGGGCGCTCGAGCTCCTTCAGCGCACCCTCGTAGGCCTTCACCGCCCGCTTGTGATGACCGAGGCGATGAGCGGCGTCCCCCTCCGCGAGGAGCTGCTCGGCAGTCTTCGCGGCGGCTGCCGCTCCCACCGGCATCAGCAGGCTCGTCACGAGAAGCAGGCAGCCGGAGAGGAGAACGTCTCTGAACATCGGATCTTGCAGGAATTCTATCCGTCGCTGAGTTCGACGCCCTTGGACTCCAGCAACGCGACTAGCCCGCCTTCGTCGAGTACCGCGACACCCAACTCGACCGCCTTGTCGTACTTGGACCCTGGGCTCTCGCCCGCGACCACGTAGTCCGTCTTCTTCGAGACTGAACCGACCACCTTGGCGCCGGCCGATTCGAGTAACTCCTTGGCCCGGTCGCGGGTCAGCCGCTCGAGACCGCCGGTGAGCACGAACTTGAGTCCTTCGAGCTGCGAGCCTGATTCCTCCTTCGGCTCCGGCAGGATCAAACTCACCCGGCCGTCCATCAGCGTGTCGAGGATCTCGCCGTTGCCTGGCTCTGCGAAGAAGCCGACGATCGCCTCGGCCATCTTCGGGCCGATGCCCGGGACCTCCTGCAGCGACTCTTCGTCGGCCGCGCGGATCGCGTCGAACGAACGGTAGTGGCGCGCCAGGTCGCGGGCGACGGTGCGGCCGACCTCGGGGATGCCGAGCCCGTAGAGGAACCGGTCGAGCTCGGCGTGAGCGCCCTTCTCGATACCCTCGATCAGCGCGTTGGCCGAGATCTCGCCGAAGCCTTCGAGCTCGAGCAGCTGCTCGGCGCGCACCTCGAACAGCTCGGGCAGATGGCGGACGAGCTCCTTTTCGACCAGGATTTTCGCGGTCTCCTCGCCGAGGCCTTCGATGTCGAGCGCGTGGCGCGAGCCGAGGTGGACGATCCGGCCCTTGAGCTGCGCCGGGCACTCGAGACCGTTCGGACACACGGTGAACGGCCCGCGCTCGATCAGCGGTGTCTTGCACGACGGGCATCTGGCCGGCATCTTGAACTTGCGGCCGCGCCGCTTGCCCTTCTCCGCGATGCGCTCGACCACCTGCGGGATCACGTCTCCGGCGCGCTGTACGCGCACCCGATCGCCCTTCCGGATGTCCTTGCGCTCGACCTCTTCACGATTGTGGAGGGTCGCGCGAGCGACGGTGACGCCGCCGATCTCGACCGGGCGCATCAGCGCGACCGGCGTCACGACGCCGGTGCGGCCGACGCTGGCGATGATCTCGAGGACCCGCGTGATCTCCTTGCGCGGCGGGAACTTGAACGCGAACGCCCAGCGCGGGTGGTGCGATGTCGCCCCGAGCTCGACGCGCGCCGCGAGATCGTTCAGCTTGATCACCATGCCGTCGATCTCGTAGCCGATGTCGTCGCGGGTGTCGATCATCCGCTGGTGGTAGTCGAGGATCGCCGCCACCGAGTCGACCTTCTCGGGCAGCGGGTTGACGCGCAGGCCCCACTGCTTGAGCGCCTGGAGCGTCTCCCACTGCGAGGCCACGTCGAGCCGATCGGCAGCCAGGACGTCGTAGACATAGATGTCGAGCGGACGCCTCGCGGTGAGCCGCGGGTCGAGTTGGCGGAGCGCTCCGGCGGCGGCGTTGCGCGGATTCGAGTAGGGCGCCTTGCCCTGCTCCAGCAGCCGCTCGTTGGCCTGCTCGAAGGCGTCGATCTGCATGATGACCTCGCCTCTGAGAGCCAGGAAACCCGGCACCGGCCGGTCGTCGCCGCGTAGCCGCAGCGGCACGGCCGAGATCGTCTTGACGTTCTCGAGGATCGCCTCTCCGCGCCGACCGTCGCCGCGGGTAGCCGCGCCGGTCAACACCCCGTCGCGATAGACCAACTCGAGCGAAGCGCCGTCGAGCTTCGGCTCGAGCACGTACTCGACCGTCGCGCCCTCGCCCAGCGCCTTGACCACCCGCTGGTGGAAGCGCTCGACCGCTTCTGCCTCGGCGCTTGAGTCGAGGCTTAGCATCGGCGCCGCGTGCTCGACGGTCTCGAAGCCCGACAGCGCCTCGCCGCCGACCCGCTGCGTGGGCGAATCTTCGGAAACCAGGTCGGGAAAGTTCTGCTCGAGCTCCTTGAGCTCGTGGAACAACCCGTCGTACGCCTCGTCCGAGATCTGCGGCTCGTCGAGCACGTAGTAGAGACGCGAGTGCTTGGCGAGCTCGGCGCGCAGCTCAGCTGCGCGCTTCTCTGCTTGATCCCGGTTCATGCGGCAGGGCGGATTGTCCCTCTTTTTCGGCTACCCTGCCTTGAGTCGTTCCCAGTCGGCTTCGGGGGCGTCGGTGGCGATCGCCAGGCCGCCGTCGGAGCCGACGAAGATCGGGTCGTCGACGACCTTGACCCGGCCGCCGCCGTACTCGCCGAGGATGGTCTGGATCCGGTCGCCGAGGCCGCGGATCAGGGCGGTGCCGCCGGAGAGGATGACGTTGTTGCGGATCCGATCCTGATACTCGGGCTCGACGCGTGCGATCAGGTCGATCATGGTCTCGGCCACCGGGGCGACGATGCTCTCGCACGCCGTGCGCATCTCCTTGGTGATGTCGATCTCGCTCGGCTTGCCGCGCACCGGCGCCTTGACGAGAATTCGCTCCGGCGGCTCGCCGACGAAGCTGTGCGCTTCCTTCCACTCGCGCACCATGTGCTCGGAGATGTTGGCCTCGGGATGCCTCTCACGGATCGCTTTGGTCAGGATCGTGTCGATCGCGTCGCCGGCGGTGTTGAGGGTGCGCTGATCGTCGTCGGTCGGGTACCGCCCCCGCATCACGCAGAAATCGGCGGTGCCGGCGCCGATGTCGACGACCACCGCGTGCAGCAGAGCGTCCAGACCGTAGGCGACAGCAAACGGCTCGGTGACGATCATCAGCGAGTCGACGATGCCGGACAGGGCGTTGCGGAGCTGCTGCTTATTGACCCGCAGGGCCTCAGCCGGCACCCCGACCACCGCCCGTACCTCTACCTTCTTGCCGCCGCGCCGATCGAAGCCGCCGAGCAGGATCAGGTGTTTCATCAGCTGGCGCACGGCCTCCGCGTCCTTCTCCGAGCCCTCCTTGATCAGGCCGTTCTCGAGCGGTCGGTGCATGTCGAGCATCGGCCGCAGCCTGAGCGCCTCTTCGCCGATCACGATGTCGTGCTTGAGGACCTTCCTGGCCACCATGTCGACCGGCCAACCCACGTAGCTCTCGACCACCTTGCGGATGCCGGTCGAGGTCGAGATCGCGCTGCGCGAGGTCCCGAGATCGATCCCCACGTACACC
>JAJCXP010000035.1 GCA_029263375.1 Acidobacteriota bacterium
TCACCCGAATCGCAGCGGCCGGCGCCGAACGCCGACTCGAATCGCCCGCCCGAGATCCGGCACGGCACGAGCTGCCCTTCGCCGACGAGGTCCGCGACCTTCGGGCTCGCCGGGCGCAGATAGATCTCCTCCGGAGCGCCGACCTGAAGGATGCGCCCCGCCGACATGACCGCCACCCGCCGAGCGCTACTCAAGGCCTCCTCCTGGTCGTGGGTCACGAGCACGGCGGTAACCCGAGCACGCTCGAGAATCCGCCGCACCTCTTCGCGCACCCGCTGGCGCAGGCCGGCATCCAGGTTCACGAACGGCTCGTCGAGCAGCACGACCCGGGGCTCGGGCGCCAGCGCGCGCGCCAGCGCCACGCGCTGCTGCTGACCGCCCGACAGCTCGTGCGGCATGCGGTGCCCGAGCTCCGCCAGACCCACCAGGCCGAGGGTCTCGAGCACGCGCCGGCGCGAGTTGGCGCGCCTGCGCACGCCGTAGCGGACGTTCTCCTCGACGGTCAGGTGAGGGAAGAGAGCCCCCTCCTGGAACACCATGCCCACGCGGCGTCGCTCGGGCGGCACCCAGACCTGCGGCGAGGCCACCCGGTCGCCGGCGATCTCGATCGAGCCCGCTACCGGTCGCTCGAAGCCGGCGATGGCGCGCAGGAGGGAGGTCTTGCCACAGCCGCTCGGGCCGACGATGCAGGTGACCAGGCCGGCCTCGATCTCGAGATCCACGCCATCGACGGCAACCACGTCGCCGCGATGTACGACCAGGCCGGCGATGCGGATCTCCGCTGGATCGGCGACGATCATCGACCGACTCCACTCGGGCGCCGGTCGAGCACCGGCCGGATCACCAACAGATAGGTCGGCACCAGCGAGACGCCGACCAGAACCAGGCCCGGCAGAGCCGCCTGCGAGTAGATCCCCTCGGCGGCGGTGCTCCAGATCCGCGTGGCCAGGGTCTCGAAACCCGCCGGCCGCAACACCAGAGTCGCGGGCAGCTCCTTCATCGCGGTCAGGAACACCAGGCCGAAGCCGGCGAGCAGGCCGGGGCGCACCAGCGGCAGGGTCAGGGTTCGCAGCGCGCCGAGCTGGCTCTGCCCGAGGCTACGAGCGGCCTCCTCGAAGCGCGGCGAGATGCTCGCCACCGCGGCGCGGCTCGCCGCCAGTGCTTCCGGCAGGAACCGAATGACGTAGGCCACCACCAGCAGGCCGAGGGTCTGGTAGAGCGGCAGCAGGTAGCGGGTGACAAAGAACACCAGGGCCAGGGCGATGACGATCCCCGGCAGTGCGAACCCGGCCCTCGAGACCCGCTCGACCGTCGCCGACAGCTTGCTCGGATGCCGGACCGACCAGACCGCCGCTGGGATCGAGAGCGCCGCGGCGGCGAAGGCCGCGATCACCGACACCCCCATCGAGCCGAGGGCCGGCTGCAGCACCGAGCCGAGCGGATTGCCGACGCTCACCGCCCGCGCCGCCCAGTAGCCGAGCACGGCGACCGGCAGAACCAGGTTGAAGCCGACGAGCAGGCTGAGCGCTGCGAGGGCGGGCCAGCGCCACCGTCCGAGCCGCACCGGTTCCGCCGAGCGCGCCGGGCGCAGCCGATTCGGCGGCAGCCGCCGCGACAGAGCGCCCTCGAGACCGATCGCGCCGATCGCCAGGGCGATCAGGACCAGGGCCAGCGCGGCCGCCGTAGAACGATCGAACAGCGTCCGGTAGGCGTTGTAGATCGCCAGTGTGAAGGTGTTGTAGCGCGAGATCGACACCGCACCGAAGTCCGAGATCGTGTAGAGCGCGACCAGTAGCGAGCCGCCGTAGAGCGCCGGCCGGAGCTGCGGCAGGACCACGCGCCAGAACGTGCGCCAGCGCCCGGCGCCCAAGCTGCGCGAGCTCTCCTCGTAGGCCGGGTCGAGGTCGCGCAGTGCGGCCACTAGCAACAGGTAGATGTACGGATAGGTAAAGAGGGCGAGCGCCAGGAGCGCGCCGCTGTAGCCGTAGGTCAGATTGCCGACCCGGATCGGCGCCCAGCTCTCGAGCCAGACACTCAGGTAGCCGCGCGGGCCGAGCGCGGCGACCAGGGCGAGCGCCGCCACGTACGACGGAAAGACCAGTGGCAGCGCGCCGAGCACCGCCCAGAGCCGTCGACCCGGTAGGTCGGTGCGCGCTACCAGCCACGCCATCGGCAGCGCGATGGCGGCGGCCAGCGCCACCACACCCACTGTCAGCGCGATCGTCCGACCGAGCAGCTCGAGAGTCAGCGGCGAGCTCACCGTCGCCCACAGGCGCTCGGGGCCGGAGCCGGCCGCCCGGATTCCGATGTAGACGAGCGGCGAGCCGGCGGCGACGGCGGTCAGCAGCGCGGCGGCCGCCAGCCACGGAGAAACCCCCGGCGAGCGGCGGCTACGACGCGACCACCGCGAGCTCCTGCGAGCGGCGCCGACCGCGACGCCGGTCACCGCATCAAGCCGCTGGAGTTGATCGCCACCAGGGTCGCTTCGAGCGCCTCGGAAACCTCGGCGAAGTCGACGCTCGGGCTGCGCAGCTCGGCAAGCGGTTGCAGACCGGCCGCGGCTTCGACGCCGGCGACCAGCGGGTACTCGTAGGTCTCCTCGGCGAAATAGCGCTGCGACTCGTCGTCGAGCAGAAAGGCGATCAGCTCGGTAGCGCCGGCGGCGTTGCTCACCGCGCCAGCGCCCGCGAGATTGACGAACCCCGAGGCCGGGCCCTCGCCCTGGAAGAAGTTTCGTGCCGGAGCGTCAGGCTCCTCCGCCAGGGCCCGCAGCAGGTAGTAGTGGTTCACCAGCCCCCACTCGACCTCACCGGCGATCACCGCCTGAACGATGGCGCCGTTCTTCGGATAGGTGGACGGCTCGTTGGCGACGATCCCGGCCAGCATCCGATCCAACGCGTCGGCGCCGGCGACCACGCCGTACACCGCGAGATGGGCCTGCAGCGAACCGTTCGCCGGTGCGATGCCGAACCGGCCGCGATAGCGCGGATCGGTCACCTGCTCGAGGCTCGACGGCAGGTCCGTCTCGGCGATCAGAGTGGTGTTGTAGACGATCGAGCGAGCGCGTCCCGAGAGCCCCACCCAGCGTCCGTCGGCGGCGCGAAAGCGCTCGGGCACGCGGGCGAGAATCTCCGCTGGCAGCGGCTGGAGCGATCCCGCCGCCGCCACCGCGCCCAGCGCCGCCGCGTCCTGTGAGATGAAGACGTCGGCCGGGCTGTTGTCGCCCTCCTCGAGCAGGGTCGCCGCCATCTCGGCGGTCTCGCCATAGCGAGCTCGAACTTCGACACCGCTCGCCGCCTCGAAGCGCTCGAGCAGCGGGCCGATCAGCGACTCGTTGCGACCCGAGTAGACGATGATCGGTTCGGGCGTGACTGTCGCGCGCTCGGCCGCCGGGCCTTGGCAGCCGATCAGGCCGACGAGAAGCGCGAGCGCGGCTACAGGGGTCGAGACATCCATCCGTCTACTCATGACACTCCTTCTTCGAGAGCGTTCGTTCGGGTTAGCGGCCCATGCTCCACTTGAGACCGGCAAGCGCCATGCGCGGGCTCCCCGGCCGGGCGCCGTGCGGCCGGCGGGCGACGAGATAGACCTCGTCGGTGACGTTGCGGATCTGGGCGAACAGCGCCAGCCGCTCCCAGGCCTGGAAGTCGATCGACAGATCCGCGGTCAGCCGGTCCTCGACCAGCGTGGTCGCCGGGATCGGCCCGCTGCCGGGCACGGTCCGGGTGTCGCCCGTGTAGCTCACCGTCAGATAGCTCGCCCAGCGCTCCTGGACGTAGCCGGCCGTGGCGTTCAACTGGTGCTCCGGAATGTAGGGCAGCTCGTCCCCCCGACGCACCTCCGGCGCCCAGTCCGCGAAGCTGGTCTCGAACGAGCTCCGGAACTCGGCCCCGGTATGGGTGTACGAAATTCGCACGGGAATCGAGGCCTCGAGACCGGCGGCGCGACCGAAGTCGTAGTCGAGCTGCGCCTCGAGGCCGCGCACCTCGACAGCGCCGCCATTGAAGGCGTCGCCTGTGCCCTCACCGCCCACCGACAGAGTGTCGCGGCCGAGGAGATTGTCGTAGTCGCTCCAGAAGCCCACCAGCCGTGCGCCGAGCCGGCGACCCCGGAAGTTGAAGCCCAGCTCGTGGTTGATGCTGGTCTCGTTGTCGACCTCATCGGACTGCCCTGGGCCCGGCGGCGAGAAGCCCCTGTGGACGCCGCCAAAGAGCATCCACTGGCCGTTCACCCGGTAGCCGACGCCCACGCCCGGCAGGAGCTCACGGGTGCCGTTGGTGCGCACATTCAGCTCGGTTCCGACGCGCCCCGGATCCGTGCTGCCGAAATCGATGCGCTCGAAGTCGATCTCCTCGACGCGCAGGCCGGGGGTCAGGGTCCAGCGCCCGAGGCGGATCTCGTCGCGAACGAAGTAGGCGACGGCGTCGGCGGAGTTGATCCGGTTCGACTGGCTGCCCGGCGCGCCGAGCGTCTCGTCGCGCAGCACGCCACCGATCACGTTCCAGGCGTCCTCCTCCTGGAACCGATCCTCCTGGTCCGAGTGCACGCGCAGGCCGAACTGGAGGGCATGATCAACCGCGCCGCTGCGGGCGTCGAGCTCGCCCATCAGGTCGATTCCCTCGGCCAGGTAGTCGCGTCGGTTGTTGCGGATCTTGATCGCACCGGTCAGGTCGTCCACCTCGCCGCGCAGAATCGCGAGCTCGTGGGGGTATAGCTCCGGCGTGTCGACCACCGACGAGAGGCCGACGCCGCCGACGCTCTGCCCCTTGTGCCAGTTGCGGAAGAAGTCGTTCCGATAGGCGGTCGCGGTCAGCCGCAGGCGCGAGGTCGGCTGCACGAAGTAGCGCAGCTGGTACTGCTCGTGCTCGGTGTCGATGAAGTCGCGCTGGGAGGCCGCGTAGCGCCTGAAAGGCGTGAGTGCAAAGTCGTCGCGAGTCAGACCGAGGTAGGTCTCGTCGCCGAACTGATCGGTGCGCGAGAGCTTGAGCTCGGCCGCCTGATAGACGTTGGCGTCGCTGGACGTGCCGACGCGGAACTTGCCCAGGTAGTCCTGGAGCTCCACCCCCGTCGGGCCACCACCGTCGAGCTCTTTGAAGCCGTCGCTCTCGAGCCGATAGGTCTGCAGCAACCAGCCGAAACGCTCGCTCGAGCTGCCGACGTCAGCATTCAGCCGCCGGGTCTGATATTCGCCGAGCGCGAGATTGACATCAGAGGCGAACGAATCGGGGATGCCTCGCGAGACCAGGTTGATCACGCCGCCGTTGGTGTAGGGGCCCTGGGCGATCGAGCTCGAGCCCTTACGCACCTCCAGCGCGTCCATCCGGCCGGCGGTCGGCACGTAGTAGGCGGCGGGCGCGGCGTAGGGTGCGGGCGCGATCAACACTCCATCTTCGAGCAGCGTGATCTTGGCGCTGCGCTCGACGCCGGTACCACGCATACCGATGTTCGGCCGCAGACCGAAGCCCTCCTCGTCCTGGACGTTGACGCCGGGAACCTGGCTCAGAATGCGATGCAGGTCGGAGTAGTCGTGCCGCTCGAGCTCGTCGCTGCCGATGAAGGTGGCCGAGCCGGGAATCAACTCCACGAGCTCGGCGCCTCCGGTCACCACCAGGCTATCGAAAACCCTCGAGCCATCAACCGGCTTCGCGGCGCCGCCCGCATCGCCGTCGGGCGCCGGCTCCTCCGCGCGAACCGCGACCGGCAGCAGCGCCAGAGCCAGAGGGATTGTCCACAGAGTGCGGATCCAACTCTTCACGATAGGGTACTCCTCAGCGCCGAGCGTCGATGGCTCGGTCCGGTTGCGGCAACCTCCGTCTCGCTCGCACACCCGACGCAGATTCCCGAGATCTTCAACGTGTGCTCGGCGGGATCGAACCCGTGAGCGCGAGCGATCTCGCGCTGCAGAGCGCTGATCGCCGGGCTCATGAACTCGACCACCCGGTCACACACCCGACAGACGAGATGGTCGTGAGCCTGGCCGGGGTGGACGTGCTCATAGAGATAACGTCGCTGCCCGAGGCGTTGACGCCGCACCAGACCGCAGTCGACCAGTAGCTCCAGGTTCCGGTAGACCGTGGCGCGCGAGATCTTGCGGTCCTGCCGGATCGCGCGATAGAGCCGATCGGCGTCGATGTGCCCGTGCTGACTGAAGATCTCGTCGAACAGCCGTAGGCGTTCCGGCGTCACTCGCCCGCCATTCCGGCGGACGTAGCTCTCGAAGATCTCGCGTTCGACTTGATTGGCCATACCGGCAGACGGTCGAAAAGTGGGTGCTTTGTGCTGTTTCTCTTTGGCTCGTCGTTATTGAGACTGATTCTCAATAGAGACTAGAAGAATTCTGGACCGTTTTAGTCCTGTTTGTCAACGAGTGCTCTTCCCTTGATCCGCTCCCCAGTCTTGGGTAGCTTGCTGAGCGTGAACCAGCCTGACACCGAGGATCCCCACTCCCCGCGTCCGCGCCTGTCGACCTGGAAGCGGATCCTGCTCTTCGTCGCGGGCTGGACGGTGCTCCTGGTCGGCGTCGCCGGTCTGGTGCTACCGGGAATCCAGGGGATCCTGACGATCCTGATCGGAGCCGCGATTCTGTCGCTGGTCAGCGAAACGGCCTACCGGCTGCTCGGTCGGCTCCTCCGCCGCTGGCCCGCGCTGATGGAGCGCATCGACCGCTGGCGCAAGAAGGTCAGCGACCGAATCGGCGGGGGACACAATACGTAATGTTCGGCCGTCAGGCTGTGACGGGCGAACATTACGTATTGTGTCCCTCCTCTAACGGCTCTCGATCGGTACGAAGGCGCGCTCGGTCTCGCCGGTGTAGATCTGGCGGGGACGGTGGATCTTGCCCTTCGGATCGTCGCGCATCTCCATCCAGTGGGCGACCCAGCCGGGTAGCCGGCCGAGCGCGAACATGACCGTGAACATGTTGGTCGGGATGCCCATCGCGCGGTAGATGATGCCGCTGTAGAAATCGACGTTCGGATAGAGCTTGCGCTCGACGAAGTAGTCGTCCTCGAGCGCCACCTCTTCGAGATTCTTGGCGATCTCGAGCAGCGGATCGGTCACGCCCAACTGCGCCAGGACCTTGTCCGCCGACTTCTTCAGCAGGCGCGCCCGCGGATCGAAGTTCTTGTAGACCCGATGGCCGAAGCCCATCAACCGGAAGTCCGAGTCCTTGTCCTTGGCCATGTCGACGTACTTCTTGTAGTCGCTGCCGTCCTGGCGGATCCGCTCGAGCATCTCGATCACCTTCTGGTTGGCACCGCCATGGAGCGGGCCCCAGAGGGCGTTGATGCCGGCCGAGATCGACGCGAAGATGTTGGCATCGCTCGACCCGACCATGCGCACCGTCGACGTACTGCAGTTCTGCTCGTGGTCCGCGTGCAGTACCAGTAGCAGGTTGAGCGCGTCGTCGAGCACCTCCGGCACTTCGTACGCCTCGGCGGGCACCGCGAACATCATGTGCAGGAAGTTCTCGCAGTACGAGAGGCTGTTGTTCGGATAGACGAACGGCTGGCCGATCGACTTCTTGTACGAGAACGCCGCGATCGTCTTGGCCTTGGCGAGCAGCCTGATGATGTTGAGCTCGCGCGCCGCCTCGTCCTGGCCTTCGGGGTAGTACGAGGAGAGCACCGAGATCATCGACGACAGGATCGCCATCGGGTGAGCGGTGATCGCGTAACCCTCGAAGAACTTCTTCATGTCCTCGTGGATCAGGCTGTGGCGGGTCAGGCTCTCGCGAAACCCGCGGTACTGGGTCTCGGTCGGCAGCTCACCGTTGATCAGCAGGTAGATCACCTCGGTGAAGCGGCACGACTCGGCGAGCACCTCGATCGGGTACCCGCGGTAGCGCAGGATGCCCTTCTCACCGTCGATGAAGGTGATCGAGCTCGCGCAGGAGCCGGTATTGCCGTAGCCGGGATCGTAGGTAATGGCGCCGCTCTGGTTGCGCAGAGCGGAGATGTCGATTCCAACCTCACCCTCGCTGCCGACCGTTATCGGAAGCTCATACTGTTCGCCATTCAGGTCCAGTTTCGCGTCGCTCATTCGTCCTCCAGGATAGTTGGATCGTATCGCAAAAAAAAGCGCTTCTCGCCGTCGATCCGGTTACGTTTCGAACCGATCTCGATGAACCGCGCGGCCGTATAGAATCAGAATACCGATGCTCGGTCCGATCACACGATCCGCCCTCGTCTGCCTGCTGGCGGTGAGCACTGCCCACGCCGCCACCTTCGAGCACGCCGAGCAGCTCTACATCGGGGGCGATCTCGACGGCGCGCGGACCGAGCTCGACGAACTGCTCGAGGGCGCCACCGCGGAGGGCGCGCGGGCGCCGGCGCTCGAGCTCCTGGGTAGGATCGCGATCGACCGGCGGGAGTGGCACGCCGCGCTCGAGGCGTGGGGCGAGCTCAGCGACGAACACGCCCTGACGCCACAGGCGGCGGCGGTCTCGGCGGCGATCCGGCCGCTTCAGGCGCTCGTCGAATGCGCCTGCTCCGACGGCGATTCGCAGCTCGCGGCGTCGACGCCGGCACCTGCGGGGACCGCGCCGCCTCCCGTGGTCGCAACTCGCCCACCGGTCCCGGCCGCACCGGCCGCCGACGGCACCCTGTTGGTCGGCGGCTGGGGGGCGGAGTACGAAGCCTCCCTGGAGGTGACCGACAAGCTGATCGAGTTCCTCGACGCCAACGACGTCAAGGTCCGCGCCGCCTCTACCGAGGTGCCGGCCATTCACGGCGAGGACGTCGTGCTCTCCTACCTGCTCGAAGAGGCGCGCGAGGTGGGCGCTTCGGGCGTCCTGTTCCTGACCAGCCGCTTCAACTTCCGTGAGTTCATCGAGATCCGGCGCTTCGACGTGAACGGCACTCGGATCTGGCGGGAGAAGCTGGTGGGCGGCACCGCGCTCAAGGAACGGCACGACCGCGACCGACCCAGCTGGGGTCTGTTCGACCGGGCGACCAAGGAGCTCTCGAAGCGGCTCGGGACTCCGGACCTACCGACCGGCGAGTAGTCCCGGTCCGCGGCTTCAGGTCGTCTTCAGGAACTCGACCGTTGGCGGCAGGCCGGCGACGAGATCGCGCGGCTGCCAACCGAGCTCGGAGCGGGCCTTCGAGTCGTCGAAGCTCCAGTGGCGCTTGAGACTCGCGAGCTGCGCCGCCGACAGCGGCGGTCGACGACCGCGCAGCTTGTAGACCGGTGCGGCCAGCAGCATCAGGAGAGCCGCCGTGCCGATCGAGAGTCGGGCGCGCGGCGGGCGGACGCCGCCGAGACGCGCGACTTCGGACACCAGGGACCCCAGCTCGACCGATTCGCCGGTAAGCAGGTAGTCGGCCCCAGGCTCGGCCCGGTCCATGACGCCGACGATCCCTTCGATCAGATCGTCGAGATGCACCATGGTGAGCTTGCGATCGGCGCCGATCACCGCCGGCAGACGCCTCTTGAGCACCATCCGCAGGAACGCGTTGAACCCCTGCTTCTTGCCCGGCGGGCCGTAGACCAGGCTCGGGTAGACCGTATTGACGGCGAGCCCCCGTTGGGCCCACTCGGCGATCGCTTCGTCGGCCGCGCGCTTGGTGACGCTGTAGGAGTTCGGCAGCGGCAGTGACGGCGGCGAGCTCTCCTGGGAAGCCGAGCCGTCGGGCGGACTGCCGCCCCAGGCGGCGATCGAGGAGATCGCCAGCAGGCGCCCGACGCCGAGCTTGAAGGCCAGTGACGCGACGTTCTCGCTGCCGTCGACATTGATCCGCCGCATGCGCTCTTCGGGCGCCTCGAAGTCGAGCTCGGCCGCGGCGTGGATCACCCAGTCGGCGCCTGACATCCCCTCGCGCATCGAGTAGCGAGCGGTGACATCGCCTGTGAACAGCTTGACCCCGATCCGCTCGAGCTCGGCGGTCTCACTGGTCGCCCGAACCAGGGCACGCAACTCGTGGCCGTCTTGGGCCAGCCGCCGACAGAGCGCCAGGCCGATGTAGCCGGTGGCGCCAGTGAGGTAGATGCGCATCGCGAAGTGAGCAAGCGGTGGAGTCGCGAAGTATAGCCCCGTGCGCATTCGTCACTGGCAGGTGCCGCAGGGCGCCGGGCGCGGCTATCATGGAGGATCGACCGCGCGCCGATAGGCTCTGACTCGCCCCGGCTCCGACTGGAACACCATGAGACCCCGCCTCTGCCTAGCGCTCGCCTGGATCACCCTCGCCATGAGCGCCGGGGCCGAGGAACCGACTCTCGAACGCGGCCAGGCCGTCAGGAGCGACACCTCGCGGCCGCTGCGCGAGACCGTCTCACCGGCGCGCCCGCCGCTGCCGTCCGGCTTCCAGGTCGAGGTGCCGCTCGGCAAACCGCCGTCGACACCCACGGCGCCGGCGCCCGAGCCCGACGCCGGCGGCCCGGTTCAGAGCGCTCCGGGCGGCCGGCTGACGCCGGCGGTCGACCAGTCGTTCGAAGGCCTGGCCGAGACCGACAACACGACCGTCCACGGCTTCGTGATCGTGCCGCCCGACACCAACGGCGACATCGGCTTCGATCACCTCGGCAACAAGATCTACGTCCAGACGATCAACCTGGCCTGGGGCATCTTCGACGCCGCGACCGGCAGCCTGATCTCCGGTCCCACCTCGCTGAACAGTTTCTGGAGCGGCTTCGGCGGCGACTGCGAGTCCGACGGCGACGGCTTTCCGGACGGCGACCCGATCGTGCTCTACGACGACTACGCCGGCCGCTGGGTGTTCGCCCAGTTCGTCCGCAACAAGGGCCTGATCTGCGTCGCGGTCTCGGCGACCAGCGATCCGCTCGGCTCGTACCACCGCTACGCATTCCTGCTGGCGAGCGCCACCGGCACCGCGGACTACCCGAAGCTGGGAGTCTGGCCGCAGGACGCCGAAAGCGCCGAGTCCGGCCTCCCGAACCAGAGCTCGTTCACGCTGACCACGCGCAACTTCCCGTTCACCACCGCCGAGTTCTCCCAGTCGATCCTGCTCGAGCGCGATCTGATGCTGACCGGCGACCCGGGCGCGCAATTCGTCCGCTTCCCCCACGCCTGCTCAATCTTTCCCACCGGCTGCGAGGTCGAGGGCCAGGCGCCACCACATTTCGCGGGTCCGCCGCCGCCGTTCGGAACCTGTCCCACCTTCGTCGCCATCCGCGACAAGCAGTTCGACGACTTCAATCAGCCTTCTGACGGCGTGCTGCTGCACCGGATCTGCGTCGACTGGGTCGACACCGCCAACACGACCTTCGTCGAGGGGTACGCACCCACCACGGTCGCGTTCTCGCGGGCACTGGGCGACGGCTATGACACCTGCATTTCGCAGCGCCCGTCACCGGGCGAACTGCTGGCCTGTCTGACGAGATTCACCATGTACCGTGCACAGTTCCGCTATTTCGACGGCAGCGACGGCAACGGCACCCACGTCTCGGCGGTCGTCAACTCGACCGTCAAGGTAGGCAGCGAGACCCCGGTCGCCGGCGTCCACTGGATCGAGTTGCGCAGCGACACCGGCATGGGCGGCTGGGCGATTCATCAGCAGGGATCGTTCGGCCCCGACGACGGGCGCGAGCGCTGGATGGGCTCGATCGCCCAGAACGGCAACCGTGCGCTCGCCCTCGGCTTCAGTCGCATGAGCGGCACCGAGATGCCCTCGATCTACTACACCACGCGCTACTTCGACGACCCGGCGGGCGAGCTGGGAACCGAGCAGGTCTGTCACGACGGCACCGGTGTTCAAACAGCCTCCGCGGGTCGCTGGGGCGACTACTCCGCGATGAGCGTCGACCCCGAGGACGACTGCACCTTCTGGTACACCAGCGAGTACTACGAGACCACCGGCTCGTTCGACTTCAAGACCCGCATCTGTAGCTTCAACGGCTGCAACCTGGCGCCCGTGGTCACCATCGAGATGCCGGTCGACGGCAGCGAGTTCGACGATCAGACCTCGATCCTCTTCGCCGGCACGGCTGCCGACCCTGAAGACGGCGACATCTCGGCCGCCCTCGAGTGGACCTCCAGCCTCGACGGTGCGATCGGCACCGGCGCGTCCTTCTCGGCCATGCTGACCGCCGGCCCGCACACGATCGAAACCTCGGCCGCCGACAGCGGCAACCGCCCGGGCTCGGCTCAGGTCGCGATCGATGTCTCCAGCGCCGGTTGCCCCCTTCATCTCGACCTGGTCCCCGAAACGATCACCACGCTCGACGAGCGCCGCGCGGTCAACACGATCAACGTGCTCGCCGGCGTGGTCGTCGACAGCAGCGGCGACCTGCGACTGTTCGCGAGCCAGTCGATCGCCTTCGAGAACGGCTTCTCACTGCTCGCCGGCGGCGCGCTCCGGATCGAGACCACCGCCGACCCCTGCGGCTAGCCGTGATCTCGCCAGGAGGTTGTTCCCCAGGTCCGAAGAGGGCCGGGCGGCAATGCGACCGGGAGCGTGCCATCGCGACCGGCAGAAACCCACCTATCGCGTCCGGTTATGATCGGCGCGCGACCGGGCCTCAGACAACCAGGAGGAGCGCATGATCAGATCTGCCGTCCGTCACCAGCCCTCAGGCCGCGCTCGACTGCGATTCGCCGCCCCATTCGCTCTCGGCACCCTCCTCGCGAGTGCCGCCCTGGCTGCGGTTCCGCAGACCGTCGTCAGCGCCGGCGGCGACTTCGGTCCCGACCCGAAGAGCTCGAAGCACCCGAAGAAGGCGCTTGCCGAACTGACGATCCCGAAGGGGTTCGGCGGCGACGATGGTCAACGACTCTGCGCGTCGTACGAGCGCTCGTCGACCCTGTCGAGCACCAAAGGCAGCATGACCGCCAAGGTCGAGATCGTCCGCGACGGAGAGACGCTCGACGAGATCTCGATCCCGAAGGCCAACGTCGCGGGCGGACGCTCGAGCTCCTGCACGGCGGCGTCGATCGAGCTCGACGCCGGCGACCGCCTACTCTGGACGCTCTCCTTCAAGAAGATGCCGAAGATCGCGGCCGGCGACACCATGAGCTTCCGCGGCGAGGTGCTGGGCCCCGAGGCTCCGTTCGGTCGCTTCCAGGTGATCGGTAGCGACGGCGCCGCGGCGCCGTTCTGGGTCGACGGCCCGCACACGGTCTTCTGCAGCACCGACGCTGGTTTCGCCGATCTGTGGATCCGCTTCGCGGCCGACGACGCGGCGCGCGGAGAGAACGCCGCGCACGTCGACATCGACGTCTGCAACTACCAGGGCGGTGGCAGTCACTCGCCACTCGATCCCTCGAGCCCGAGCTGCGGCGGCGGCAAGACGTTCGACATCTTCTGGCACGACGACACCGGCAACGTGTTCGCGAACGGCGCCAACGCCTCGGGCTGCGAGCTCGTGATCACCGACGGCGGCGACTCGCTCGAGGGCGCCTTCGGCTGTCCGGGTCTGGCCGAGCTGCAAGGCGCCGGAGCGGTCGACATTCTGGGCGGCGCCTTCCGCTGCGCGGTCGAGTAGCGCGGCCGCCAGAGCGCGGCGGGAGGACGCCGCGCCCTCCCCTACAGCAGCTGGCGCAGGACGTATTGCAGGATGCCGCCGTGGCGGTAGTACTCGGCCTCCTGCGGCGTGTCGATGCGCAGCTTCGCTTCGAAGCGCACCGGCTCGCCTTCTCCCGGGGTGGCCACGACCGACACCGGCACGCCCTTGGAGAAGCCGCCTTCGAAGATCTGGGTCAGCCCCTCGATCGAGATCAGCTCGTGGCCGGTGAGGCCGAGGGTCTCGGCCGAGTCGCCGGCCTTGAACTCCAGCGGCAGGATCCCCATGCCGATCAGGTTCGAGCGGTGGATGCGCTCGTAGCTGCGTGCGATGACCGCGCGCACGCCGAGCAGATTCGGCCCCTTGGCCGCCCAGTCGCGCGACGATCCGGTGCCGTACTCCTTGCCCGCCAGGACCACCAGCGGCACACCCTCCTCGCGGTAGCGCATCGAGGCGTCGAAGATCGTCATCGGCGTCTCTTCGGGCAGATGGAGCGTGAAGCCGCCCTCCAGCGAGGGCACCAGTTGATTACGGAACCGGACGTTGGCAAAGGTGCCGCGCATCATCACTTCGTGGTTGCCGCGCCGTGAGCCGTATGAGTTGAAATCCTTGGGCGCGACCCCGTGCTCGACCAGGTACTTGCCGGCCGGGCTGTCGGCTTTGATCGCTCCGGCGGGCGAGATGTGATCGGTGGTGATCGAATCGCCCACCAGACAGAGCACGCGCGCGCCCGTCAGGTCTTCCACCGCCTGTGGTTCGGCCGGCAGATCGACGAAGTAGGGAGGCAGCTTGACGTAGGTCGAGTCGGGTTCCCAGGCGTAGGTATCGCCCTCCGGCACCGGCATCTCGCGCCACTGCTCGTCGCCGGTGTAGACCTCGCCGTACTGCTCGACGAACATCTCGGAGCGCACCGCCGAGCGCACGGTCTCGTCGATCTCCGCCCGCGACGGCCAGAGATCCTTCAGGAACACCGGGTTGCCGTCGGCGTCGTCGCCGAGCGGCTCGTTGTAGACATCGATGTCGATCCTGCCCGCCAGGGCGTAGGCCACCACCAGCGGCGGCGAGGCCAGAAAGTTGGCGCGCACGTCGGGGCCGATGCGACCCTCGAAGTTGCGGTTCCCCGACAGCACCGAGCAGGCCACCAGACCGCCTGAGTGGATCGCACCCCGGATCGGCTCGGGCAGCGGCCCGCTGTTGCCAATGCAGGTCGTGCAGCCGTAGCCGACCAGGTGAAAGTTGAGCGCCTCCAGGTACTGCGTGAGGTCGGCCTGGTCGAGATAGTCGGTGACCACCTTCGAGCCCGGCGCCAGGCTGGTCTTGACCCAGGGCCGCGACTTCATGCCGCGCTCGACCGCCTTCTTGGCCAGCAGACCGGCGCCGATCATCACGTACGGGTTGGAGGTGTTGGTGCAGCTGGTGATCGCGGCGATGACCACCGAACCGTC
>JAJCXP010000036.1 GCA_029263375.1 Acidobacteriota bacterium
ATGGGCCTGGCGCCGTACGGCGAGCCTCGCTTCGTGGACGAGATTCTCGAGCACCTGATCGATCTCAAGGAAGACGGCTCCTTCCGGATGGACATGTCGTACTTCAACTACTGCCAGGGGCTGACCATGACCTCCGGCAAGTTCGACCGGTTGTTCGGCAAACCGGCGCGCAAGCCGGAGTCGCCGCTGACCCAGCACGAGATGGACATCGCCGCGTCGATCCAGAAGGTCTCTGAGGAGATCGTCCTCAAGATGGCCCGCCATGTGCACGGCGTCACCGGCCAGCGCAACCTGGTGCTCGCCGGGGGCGTGGCGCTCAACTGCGTCGCCAACGGGCGCATCCAGCGTGAGGGGCCGTTCGACTCGATCTGGATCCAGCCGGCGGCCGGCGATGCGGGCGGCGCGCTCGGCGCGGCTCACTTCGTCTGGCATCAACTGCTCGACAAGCCGCGCACGGTCGGCAAGATCGACTCGCAGCGCGGCTCGCTGCTCGGACCGCGCTTCGAGACCGACGACATCGCGAGCCACCTCGAGTCGCTCGGCGCGACCTTCCACCGCATCGACTCCGAGTCGGAGCTGCTCGATCGGGTCGCCGAGCTGATGGCGACCGAGAACGTGGTCGGCTGGTTCGCCGGCCGGATGGAGTTCGGACCGCGGGCGCTCGGCTGCCGCTCGATCATCGGCGACGCGCGCAGCCGCGACATGCAGCTGGTGATGAACGTCAAGATCAAGTTCCGCGAGTCGTTCCGGCCGTTCGCGCCGGTGGTGCTCGCCGAGCACGCCAGCGATTACTTCGAGCTCGAGCCCGACCAGGACAGTCCGTACATGCTGGTCGTCTCGGATGTCCGTCCCGACAAGCGGACCGAGATCGACGACGAGGCGACGCGCGCCGAGGGACTCGACAAGCTCAAGGTGATCCGCTCGCAGGTGCCGGCGATCACCCACGTCGACTACTCGGCACGGGTCCAGACCGTCGACGCCGAACGCCACGGCCGCTTTCAGCGCTTGCTGTCGCGGTTCTACGAGAAGACCGGCTGCCCGGTGGCCATCAACACCAGCTTCAACATTCGCGGCGAGCCGATCGTGTGCACACCGCAAGATGCCTACCGTTGCTTCCTTTCCACCAACATGGACGTGCTGGTGCTCGAAGACTGTCTGCTGCTCAAAGAAGAGCAGCCGGAGGTGTCGAAGCGCGAAGTCGAGAAGTACATCGCCAGCTTCGACCTGGACTAGAGGGAGCCGGGATATGACGACTCCAAGGAAGCTTCGCACCAGCGTCTGCAGGGTGGAGGTGCCCTGATCAAATGATCGATATCAACTGGAAACCGACTAACAAGGACCTGCGGGTCTTCGCCACCGCCTGCCTGGTGTTCGCGGTCGGCTTCGGCATCGCCTTCTGGGTCAACCTGGGCACCGTCACGACCCTCTCGAAGGCGCTCTTCATCATCGGTCCGGCGCTGTTCGCGCTCGGCATGGTCTGGCCGCCGAGCCTCAAGTTCCTCTACGTGGCGCTGTCGCTGCTCGCGTTCCCGATCGGCTTCGTGGTCGGCAACGTGCTGATGGCGATCGTGTTCTATCTGCTAGTGACGCCGATCGGCCTGGTCTTCAAGCTGCTCGGCAAAGACCCGATGCACCGCAAGCTGGATCCGGAGGCCAAGAGCTACTGGATCGAGCGGCCGCCGCCGGTGGAGGCGGGGCGGTACTTTCGGCAGTTCTGAGATCAGCTCCCATCGGGCCGACCCGCGGCTGCTCTGGCGGCCACCAGGAGCTCAACAGCTTCGCGGCTCCGCGGGTGCTCGGCGCCCAGACGGCCGAGTCGGATCTCGACCAGCTCGGCCAGCCCTTCGAGCGCCGGCCCGGCCTCACCCGTCGCCAACCGGATCGCCGCCCGCTCGAGCCGAGCATCGATCAAGGCCGGGTGGTCGTCAGCCAGCTGCGCCCCCAGGATCTCGATCGCACGGTCGATCTCGACCTCCGCGTCGATCGGCCGCCCTCTCGAGCGCTCGATTCTGGCGAGCAGGAGCAGGCACGAGCCGACCTGCGGGTGCTCCTGACCGTGAATCTTGGTGTAGCCGACGAGCGCCTCGCTCACCACGCGTACCGCAGAGTCGAAATCCGCTCGCCTCAGGTGCAGCTCTCCCAGGCCCAACATCGTGCGATAGGTGTCCGGAAACCCCGGCCCGAAGAGCTCCTGCTGAGCGGCCATGGTCTCCAGGTAGAGCGCTTCGGCCTCCCGCTCGCGGCCCATCTCGCGGAGAGTGTCGGCCAGAAAGCTCTGGGAGTACAGGTATCCCGTTTGACCGCCCTCGAGGCGCGCCGCCATCGCCTGCCGAAAGACGGACTCGGCCGCCTCGAACTTCGCCTGCCGCAAGAGCAGGTGACCCAGATTGTGAAGCGACATTCCGGTCAGGCGGTGTTTCGGCCCCAGAATTCGCAGTCGGGCTTCCAGGACCTCCCGCTGACGGGCCTCCGAGTCGGCGTACCGACCCAGCACCGCATAGGTGGCCGCCAGGTTGCCGCCATAACGCAGTGTCTCCGGATGGTCGGGACCCAGCTCTACCCGCGCCGCCTCCAGCGCCGTCTCGTAGAGCTCGGCGGCGTACTCGTATCTGGAGGTGCTGAAGTAGGTACCCGCCAAGCTGTTCATTGCCTTCAAGGTTTCGGGATGTACGGGACTGAGCACCGCCCGCCGCTGCTCGAGAATCTCGCGATCCAGCGCCTCGGCCTCGGCGTAGTCTTCCGGATTGCGCAGGATGCGCGACAGGCTGGCTTTGGCCGACAGCGTCAGGTCGTCAGCGGGGCCGTGCGCCCACTCGCGAGCGGCGACGACCTGACGCAGCATCGCTTTCGCGCGCTCGGGCTCGGTCTCCTTCAACTGAAGTGCAAGCTCCTCCTGGGCCCGTAGCGTGATCTCTTCTGCGCCGTCGACCCCGGCACCGAGCTCGATAGCCCGCTCGAACTGCGTGCGGGCGTCTGACAGCCGGCCGAGGGAGCCGTACGTCCTGCCCAGCACGACGCGGACCTCGGCTTCCACCGTGGGCGTGGCCGCCAGGCCAGGCTCGGCTGCCAGGCCCGTCTCGGCCGCGTCGAGGACTTCCAGGACGGTGACCTCTCGACCCTGGGCATTCGCGGGGTCGGCCGAGGAGATGAGTCCGGCCAGCAGCGACGAAACCGTCTCGGCCCGTTGAGCCTGCCGCTGCGCCTGACCCCGCAGCGTCCGCTCGCGTATACCCGCCGACGCCAGCAGAACGACGACGCCCGCCGCGATCGCCACTCCGACCCGGTGGCGCTGAACGAACCGCGCCGCTCGATACCCGAGCGTGCTGGGACGAGCCGACACCGGCATCCCGTCGAGAAAGCGTTCGACGTCCAGCCCCATCTGTTCCGCTGAAACGAACCGTCGCTCGGGCTCTGGCCGGAGGGCCTTGAGACAGATGTTGTCCAGGTCGCCGGCGATCTTGCGCCAGGCGACGCTACAGCTCTCGCCCATCTTCGAGGCACTCTTCACCGCCGCGCTCGGCGCCACCGTGGGCTCGAGATCGTTCCTTATAGGACTCGTTCTCGTCCGGTCGTGTGGCAACCGACCCGTCAACAGCTCGTAGAGGACGACGCCGAGAGCGTAGATGTCGGTGCCGGTCGACACCCGGCCCCCGCTCAGCTGCTCGGGCGCCGCATACTGCGGCGTCAGGAGTCGCTCGGCCGTCATGGTCGCCGGCAGAGACGCCTCGTCTTCCAGCATCTTGGCAACGCCAAAGTCGAGCAGCTTCACCTGCCCCTCGCGGTCGACAAAGATATTCGACGGCTTGAGGTCGCGATGGACGATCAGGTTGCGGTGCAGGTAGCTGACCGCATCGATCATCTCGAGGAAAAGCCGCAGCCTGTCCTCGAGCGAGAGTCGCATCCTCTCGGAGTAGCGCGTCAGCGGCTCACCTTCGACCAGCTCCATGACGAAGTAGGGCCGGCCCTCGTCGGTGATCCCTCCGTCGAGGAGCCGGGCGATGTGGGCGTGGCTGAGCTGGGCCAGCAGCTGTCGTTCGGCCACAAAACGTGCCCTGAGCTGCGGCGTCTGCATGTCGAGATGGGGCAGTTTGAGCGCCACCTCCTGCTCGAAGGCGCCGTCGACACGCCGCGCACGGTAGACCGCGCCCATCCCTCCATGGCCCAGGACTTCGATCGTCTGGTAGGCGCCGATCTGCACACGCGGCAGAACGGCGGTCTCGAGCTCCGTCTCGGCTCCCGCCCGGATCTCGCGCGACAGGTCGTCGAAGAAGTCGCCGCATTCTTCGTGAGCCGCGAGTAGCTCCCGCAGCTCACGCTCGAGCTCCGGCTGCTCCCGGCACACCTCCTTCAGGAAGCGCCGACGCTCGTCCGGAGACCGATCGAGGGCCTCGGCAAAGAGCGACTCGAGCCGATGCTCGGGCGCACTAGCCATCACACCGTGCCACCGGAGGCCAGCTCTCGGAAGAGCCAGGCTTTGGCCAGGCTCCAGCGGCGCTTGACCGTAGCCGGCGAGATCTCGAGCCCTTCGGCGGTCTCGCCGACCGTGAGTCCACCGAAAGCTCTGCAATCGACGACTCGCGCCAGCTCCGGCTGGTGCTTCTCCAGCTTGCCGAGCGCGGTGTCGAGAGCGACAAGCTCCTCCGAGCGTGCCGCCGAAACGAGTCGGGTCTCGTCGAGGGAGATCGGCTTCTCTCCTCCCCCGCGCTTCTGGCGCAGATGCCAGCGGGCGTTGTCGATCAGGATGCTGCGCATCGCCCGCGACGCGATGTAGAAGAACTGGCGGCGGCTCTGGTAGCTGACCTCGGAGTGCAGGGCCAGCTTGGCGTAGGCCTCGTGAACCAGGCTGGTCGTCCCGGGGCCCGCCTTGTAGCCCTGCCAGCGATAGCGGTTCGATCGCGCGAGGACTTTGAGCTCGCCGTAGACCAGGGGCACGAGCCGCGCGAGGATCGGACTCTGGTCATCACCCTTGGGCACGTCCTCCAACTCCGCCAGGAGGCGCATGATCTCCTCGGTATCGGCCCTTCTACGCCCTCGGGTCTCGCACACGATCGGATGCGCCCTCTTTCGGGTGCCAGGAAAGTCTCGGTTCCGCAAGAGAGTAACAACCCGTTGGCCTCCGCCTCAAGCGCAAGGCCCCGGCCTCCGAGGAGGCCGGGGCCGATTGGATTCCCTCGGCAGCAGCTAGTGACCGCACTCGGACTGCGCTGCGGCTGAGACGATGTCGCCTTTCTCCGATTCGCTGATCAGGCCCAGCTCGACAAGGCTCTGGGCGGCGTGGGCTACCGCGGACACGTACTTGCCGTGGTTCTTCCACGGCTGGTTCGTACCGCGCGGGCCCTCGCAAGGCGCCAGCTGCGAGATCGAGCAGCCGTTGGCAGGATCCACCAGCGCGCCGAGGATCGTGCCGGGGCACTCGTCGTCCCCGTCCAAAACGCCGTCGCCATCGTCGTCCGGATCGCACACGTCACCCTGCCCGTCGCCGTCGAGGTCGGCTTGACTGACGTTGGCCACCGACGGACAGTTGTCGATCTCGTTGGGGAAGCCGTCACCGTCGAGGTCGCCGTCACAGGCGTCACCCTGGCCATCTCCGTCGGCGTCTGCCTGATCGAAGTTGGGAATCAGGGCGCAGTTGTCGGCGCCGTCGAGGATTCCATCGTTGTCGTCGTCGGTGTCGCAGGCATCACCGTCGCCGTCGCCGTCGGTGTCCTCCTGATCGGAGTTTCCGGTCGCAGGGCAATTGTCGCTGCCGCCCGCGCACACTCCGCCGACCGGATCCGGGCCCTCGCAGACGCCGTCACCGTCGACATCGGCATCGCAGAGATCACCGATGCCGTCCAGATCCAGGTCGTCCTGGCCCGGGTTCACCAACGTCGGACAGTTGTCCGGCCCGGCGACGCATCCTGCACCGTCCGCCGCCACGTCACAGACGCCGTCGTTGTCGTCGTCGTCGTCGCATTCGTCACCGGTGCCGTCGCCGTCGGTATCGGTCTGGAACGGGTTCGGGTCGAGCGGGCAGTTGTCGCCGACGCCGGTGCAGCCGGCCTCGAGGATGGCGCCGGTGCAGATGGCGTCGCCGTCCGGGTCGACGTCGCACGCATCCCCGAAGCCGTCCAGATCCGTGTCGCTCTGATCCGGATTGGCGGTAAAGGGACAGTTGTCGCCGGCGTCCGCGACGCCGTCGTCGTCATCGTCTGTGTCGCAGGCGTCACCCTCGCCGTCGAGGTCGGTATCCGTCTGATCGGGGTTCGAGTCCACTGGGCAGTTGTCGACGGCGTCATCGACACCATCCCCGTCTCCATCGCTCACGGTCGTCGCGAGATCTGCGATCTCGGCCTCGCTCAGAGCATGGTCGTAGACGTACATGTCGTCGATGACCCCGTTGAACGAGCGGTGATTGTTGTCTGTGTTGAAGGTGTCGCGGCCGATGTTGAAACGATAGGAGTTGAAGACCAGGCCAGTGCTCGAAGTACCCACCAAGGAGCCGTCGAGGAAGACCTTCACCGTGCTCCCCGCCTTGGTCGCGGCATAGTGGTGCCAGTCGAGTTCCACTTCCAGATCTACGCCGAAGAACAGGTACTGCCAGGAGTGAGCACCGCCGGCGTTGTTCCCCCAGATGAAAATCGAGTTCGTGGGGCTCGGCCAATCGACCTGGAACGCGAAGCCCGTGTCCGCCGATGGATCGGCGCCCCAGTGCCCCTGACTCACCATCGCCGCGATGCTGTTCTGTGCGCCCAGCGACTTCGCCCAGAAGGCCACCGTCATGTCGTCGCCATTGAAGAGGAGCTGATCGACATCGACATAGTCGTCGATGCCGTCAAAAGCCAGGGCTCCGCTGGCTCCCCCCGAACGGTCCTGCGACCCTACCGCTCCGAAAACCGTGCCGTGATTGCCGTTTCCACTGGCGTCCGAGCCGTCGCCATCAAGTGGAAAGTGCGCCACCAGTGCCGCATGAGCAGGTTCGACCCACGCCGAAGGCGCCACCGTACCCAAGAGGGTCACTACGATCGCGACCACGGGACTCAAGCTATTCTTCAGTCTGGACTTCATCGACTTCATCTTCGACCCTTTCTCGCCTGGCTCATCTCATAAGAAGAACGGGAATCGCCCTTACTACATCCGGACGACAAACCGAGACAGGAGGGCTCAAGGCCCTTCCCTACGTTCCGGGACAACCTGCTAGAATTCAGCCTGACTAGTGTATCATCATTAGCTCCGATTTCTAAAAAGAAGCGGCCGGTAAGCGGCAGTCGTTCGTCAGCGAGTTCACTCACTTCCTGATGGAGAACAAGAAGTGGTGGATGATCCCGATCATCACCGTCCTGCTCCTGATCGGCGTCCTGCTGATCGCCGGCGGCAGCGGTGTGGCGCCCTTTATCTACACGCTGTTCTAGGGCTCGATTCCGAACCACGACAGCGGAGGACAGATCGACGACGGGTATCGCTCGTCGGGCGAGCGCCTGTTCGAACCGCCAAAGGAAAAGGCCCGGGTTTCCCCGGGCCTTTCGAGTTGCAGCGACGCCGAAACAAGCCCGGCTAGGGCTGCGACGGCGGGATCTGCAACAGGTTGCTCTTCGCGCACATCCGGTCGATCCCCTGTAGGTACTTGCCACAGAAACGATCCTGCAGAGTCGAGGTGACGCTGGCCGTACCGTTCGCGTCGGTCGTGACGGTCCGGAAGATCTTCGCCGGCGAGAGGTCGAGCTCGGTGCCCACGCAGCCACCGCCGGTGATCACGAAGGTGCCCGGGTTCCGGCCCAGGAAAAGCACGACATCCTGGTCCGGCAGAGCGGTCTCGACGGTCAGTGTCATCGAGCCTGGGCAGCTACCGGCGATCGACAGCGACACGGCCGGCGGCCCACCTGAGAACACGTAGACCGCGCCGGCATCCATGAACGGGGCCGCGTCGTCGTTCCGGGCGCCCACGAACAGCTCGCCCGGTCCGAGCGCCAGCGCCTCGCCGAAGTCATCATTATCCATTCCGTCCGAGGCCTGGAGCACGCCCGTCTCGTTCCAGTCCCCGTTGGCGTCGCGCTCGAAGGAGTAAGCGATACCGAGATCGTCGTCCTGCGAGCCGACCACCGCTTCATCGCCGAGTATGTCGACGGCGACGCCGAATCGGAAATCGGCGCCCGACGGCAGCAGCTCGGTGGCGACCCAGTTCGGGGACTCGAACTCGAAGACGAACGCCTGGTCGTTGATCGGACCGAGTGAGCCAACGGCGATCCTGTCGCCCGAGATGCCCACCGAGCTGCCGAAGCCCTCGAGCGTCGGAGGGGACGCCAGTCGATCGTCGAAGACCCAGTCGCCGAAACCGTCCTGCGAAAAGATCAAGGTCGATCCCGGAGCGAAGTCGCTGCTGTTCAGGTGGGGCGCACCCGCCACAATCCGGTCGGCGCTCATCGACACCGAACGGCCGAGCTGGTCTTCCGCGCCGAGATCGGCCAGCCCCGCCCAGTCGGGATCGACCAGCTTCGCCACCTCGACCCAAGCTCCCAGGCCATCTTTCTCATAGACGTAGACCGCCCCGGCCCGCGAGCCGGGCGTGATGCCACCCAGAGTGGACGGCGCGGCGGCCCCGGAGAAATCCGACTCCGGCGCACCGGCCGCGATGGTGTCGCCACTGACCGTTACCGAGAAGCCCAGCTCATCGCTGTCGCCGTCGAATGCCGTGAGGATCGCGGTCTCGTTCCAGACGCCGCCTCCGTCGCGCTCGAAGACGAAGATCTCGCCGTCGCCGTTCGGGTTACCGACGGCGATGGTGTCGCCGTCGATATCGACGGAGAACCCGAAGTCGTCCAGCGAGTTGCCGTTGGAGGGCGACAGTTGGACGTCTTCGACCCAGACGCCGTTGGCGTCGCGCTCGAAGACGTAGACCAACCCGTTGCCTCCAGCCTGGTTGCCGGCGCCCGGAGCCCCGACCACCAGCGTGTCGCCACTGACGGCGGCTGTCTTCCCGAACTCGTCATCGTTGCCCGGGTTCGAGGCGACGAGCTTGTCAACTTCAGTGAAGCCCTGGGCCGCGGCCGGAGAGCTGGTGGCGATCGTCACGATCACCACAGCGATGAGAGCCACAACACCAGAACGTCTGTGAAAGCCTCCAAAGATCATAGGCACCTTCCCTTTCCATCAACGAATTCTGAGAAGCGATGAGTGCCGCAATATATACGCAGTCTCCGCCGAAGGCTTGGCCACAGGGGCGAGTCGCTGGAGTCGAGCGTCTCAGACCGGGCGCTCGAAAGTCAGCACGCGGGCTCGGAAAAAGTCTAAAGGTTCTCTAAATTCAGCCGTGGGAAGGCGATCTGAGCGCAGATCGCGACAAACCGGCGATCGCCGACGCCGCGCCAGGCAGCGGGCGAGCCGGGGTACAACAAGAAAAGGCCCGGGTTGCCCCGGGCCTCTGGTGTTGCTGCGATGATTCGGCGGTTTAGTACATCCCGCCCATGCCGCCGCCCGGCATTCCGCCGCCGCCGTGCATGTCGCCGCCCTTGTCGTCCTTGTCCTTGACCTCGGAGACCAGAGCTTCTGTGGTCAGCATGAGGCCGGCAATGGACGCCGCGTTGAGCAGCGCGGTCTTGGTGACCTTGGCCGGATCGATGACGCCCGCCTTGACGAGGTCCTCGAAGACACCGGTCGCGGCGTTGTAGCCCTCGTTGCCCTTCTTGGCGATCAGATCGCGCACGACAACCGAGCCTTCGGCGCCGGCGTTGTTGACGATCTGGCGGGTCGGCTCCTCGAGCGCGCGTCGCACGATCTTGACACCGACCGCGATGTCGCCCTCGGCCACGATGGCATCGACCGCGGGGATCGAGCGCAGGAGAGCCAGACCACCACCGGGGACGATGCCCTCTTCGACGGCCGCCTTGGTGGCGTGCATCGCATCCTCG
>JAJCXP010000037.1 GCA_029263375.1 Acidobacteriota bacterium
GATCGCGCCGGCCATCGCGATGATCATGTTGCTCGGGTTGTAGTACTTGTCGTAGAACGCGAGCGCGTCCTCGCGGGTGAAGGTCTGGAGGTCGCTCATGTGGCCGATGCCCATGCTCTGGTAGGGGTGGGCGATGAACGCGGTGCCGACGAACTGCTCGAGCAGCCGGCCGATCGGCTGGCTGTCGACTCGCAGGCGACGCTCCTCCATCACCACGTCGCGCTCGGTGTAGAACTCGCGCAGCACCGGATCGAGAAAGCGCTCGGACTCCAGATGCGCCCACAGCTCGACCCGGTTGGCGGGGAATGAGATGTAGTAGTCGGTCTTGTCCGATGCCGTGCTGGCGTTGAGCCCGACGCCGCCGGAGCGGTCGATGATCTCGCCGAACTCGTTGATCACCACAAGCTCGCGAGCCTTGTCCTGGGCGTCCTTGAACGCCCGCTCGAGCTCGGCCAGCTTGTCGGGGTCGGCGCCGGTCGGGCGACGTCGCTCGGCGTCATAGGCGTGGTACGCGGCGTCGACGCGCGCGATGGCATCGGCCTCGGCCTCGGCGTCCTTGGTGCCGATCTTGGTCGTGCCCTTGAACGCCATGTGCTCGAACATGTGCGCCAGTCCAGTGATGCCAGGCACCTCTTGCGCCGATCCGACATCGACGTAGGTATAGAACGACACCACCGGAGCTCCGGGACGCTCGTAGATCAGGAAGGTCAGGCCGTTCTCCAGACGGTGCTCGGTCACGCTGTTCTCGAAGGACGCCAGGTCCTGCGAAAAGGACGGCGCTGCGGTCAGAGAGAGGAGCAGCGCGGCTAGTACGCACAGTGATGCTGGTTGTCTCATCGCCACCTCATTGAGCTCTCGGTATTGGGCTCTCGGTTAGATCGCTGGGTCCAGGAGCGGTCGCCCCCGGCAGTTCAAATTCATGAATTGATGAAATCGACGCTGCGGCACTCTCAGGTACGAGTTGAGGCCGCCCGGGTTTTGCGCTCGCGCCCGGAGCCCGTGCAAGTCAGCTGCCGGAATCGCGAGATCTCGGTTTCCGTCACCACCCCGCGCTCGAAATCAGGCGCCTGCCCGCCGCAGGACGATCGACGCGTTGGTGCCGCCGAAGCCGAAGTTGTTGGTCAGGATCGTCCGCGGCGCCTCGTAGGATGTCTCGGTCACGATCGGCAGATCTTCGAACGCCGGGTCGCGCCGTTCGATGTTGATCGACGGCGCCATGAATCCCTGCTCCAGCATGCCGACACAGAAGATCAGCTCGAGCACCCCGGCGGCGCCGACGCCGTGGCCGGTCATCGATTTCGTCGAGGAGAGACTCGGCAGCCGCTCGCCGAAGACCTGCCGCAGCGCCTGGGCCTCGGCCAGGTCGCCGGCGACGGTCGCCGTGCCGTGGACGTTCACGTAGTCGATGTCCGCGGGCTCCAGCCCGGCATCCGCGATCGCCAACCGCATGCACTCGGCGGTCTGAACGCCCTCGGGCTCGGGCAGAACGAGGTCGTAGCCGTCCGAGTTGGCCGCGAAGCCGACGATCTCGGCCCGGATCCGCGCTCCTCGGGCTCGGGCCTGTTCGAGGTTCTCGAGCATCACGACGCCGCCGCCGCCGCTGATCACGAAGCCGTCGCGCCCGGCGTCGAACGGCCGCGAGGCCCGAGTCGGCGTGTCGTTGTAGCGGGTCGACAGCGCCACCCGCAGGCCCGCGAACGAGGCGGTGACCAGCTCGTTGCAGTCCTCGCCGCCACCGGCAACCGCCCGGTCGACGATCCCGGCACGAATCAGCTGGCAGGCGTTGCTGATGTTGTGCGCCGATGTTGCGCACGCCGAGCTGATCGAGTAGCTCGGCCCGCGCGTCCCGAGCAGGTTGGCGACCCCGGCGCTGGTCGAGCTCGCCATGCAGCGCAGCACCGTGAACGGATCGACTCGCCGGGTCTGGCCGTCAAAGGCGAGCTTGCACGCTTTGTAGAGAGATCGAGCGCTGCCGATGCCACTGCCGACGATGCAGGCGGTACGCGGGCTGGCGATCTCCGCTTCCGGCAATCCCGAGTCCCGAGCCGCGTCGAGCGCCGAGATCGCGCAGTAGATCGCGCTGTCCGCCATGCCGAGCGCCAGCTTCTTGGGCACCTTGAGCGCCGCCTGCTTCTCGGAGACGTCGCCCACCAGCCCCGCGACCTGACTCTTGATGCCGAAGTCGCCCCACTCGGGCACTCCACGCACGCCGCTCTCGCCGCGCTTCAGCTTGTCGAGCGCGACCTCGTAGTCGTGCCCGAGGCACGAGACCAGTCCGACGCCGGTGACGGCGATGCCGGCGGGCACTAACTAACCGTCCTCGGGCGGCTTCTGCTCGAGCTTGCCTTCGATCAGGTCGGCCAGATCGCCGACCGTCTCCAGCTTCTCCAGCTCCTCATCCTCGACGACGATACCGAAGTTCTCTTCCAGATCCATGACCAGGGTGATGGCCTGGAGCGAGCCCAGGTCGAGATCCTCTCGGAGCGACGTTCCCGGGGTCACATCTTCGGCGCTGACCTCCTCGTCGGAAGCCTCGACAAGATGGCTCACAAGCGTCTCCCAGGTCGAGTCAGCCATGGCCGAGGAATCTATCATTCCAGCGACACCAGGTACCATCGGCAGATGGATCTGCCCCCGCTTGGACGCTCTGACCTGGGTGGTCGCCGGCAAACACGCCTGGCGTTGGCCCTGGTGACTGCCTGCCTGATTCTGGGCGCCCCCGCCCTCCTCGCTCCGTCTCCTCCGGAGCGGGCCCCGCTCGACGGCTACCTGGTGCCCCTTCTGGGCACCGATGCCGGCGCGGCCGGAGAGCCGACGGATCTCAGGGCGCTGTCGCGGTGGTTGCACGAGGCGCGCGTCGTGGGGCTGGGCGAGAGGCACCACGGAACCCACGAGTACCCGCAGTTGGCGCACCGACTCTTCGCACATCTGGCCGTCGAGGAGGGCTATTCGGTCTACGCCCTCGAGATCAGCCAGGCGCACGCCGCACGGCTTGACGATTACGTGCAGGGGCGGCGAGACGATCTCGACGATCTCATCGCCCAGCGCTGGTGGCCCGCAGAGCGCTTCTACGGCCGCGCCCTGCGCGACCAACTCATCTGGATGCGCGAGCACAATCGAACGGCGGCAAACTCGCTTCACGTGGCCGGTTTCGACTTCAAGCACCCATCCTTCGCCATGGAGGCTCTCGTCGAGCGCCTGCGTGCTTTCGATCCGGCGGCCGCGACCCGGGTAGAGGCGCTCTTCGAGAGAGTGCCTCGGCAGGGCTTCGGTGTCTTCCCGAACGTCTACGGCTTTCACGGTGGCCCGTCGGTCGAGCTCTCCGCGAGCGATCCGATCACGAGTCTCCGACTGGGCGGGCGGATTCGAGGGCGGGGTGTCGGCTTCGGCCAGGCGGGCCTCGGCGCCCAGCTCGGGGACGAATCCTCGCTCACCGCCAGCTACCTGAAGGCGGCCGAGCTGACCGAGTCGGGAACGAGCGTGACGGTCGACGTAGAGATCGGGCAGCCGCTCCGGCGCAGCACGTCTCTGCAGGTCGTGATGATGCACCGCGGCAACGGCACCGTCTGGTTCGAGGATCTGTTCGTCGAGGTCAACGGCTTGCGGATCGATGTCAACGGCGCAGACCTCGCGCTTCGGCCTCTCCACCTGCCGCGACTGCAGACGATGGACTACACGCACACCATCGAGAGCGAAACTTCGATCCGCGTCGACTGCTCCAGGGTGGTGGACGAGATCCTCCATCTCGTGCGGGTGGCGCGCGCGGTCGTAGAGAACGCGGTCCGGAAGCACGCCAAGGACCTCTCTCAGACAGATGTGGCCTGGTTGCGACAACTCTCCCGATTGGTGGTTCAGAGCGCCGAGTGGCGGACGCTGGTCGAGAACAACCGCGACGTCCTGATGGCGGAGAACGTGCGCTGGCTGCTCCGTGAGATCTTCCCCGAGCAACGGATGTTGCTGTTCGCACACTCCAGCCACACCGAGCGCATCCCACACAGGATGGGCGGCATGCTTGCCGAGCACTTCGGGGAGGGTTACGCCCCGGTGACCATGATGACCGCGGCCGGACGCTGGGCCGACTTCAAGAGCTCGAGCGTCCTCGAGCCCGGAGATGAGCTCGAGATTCACGACATCGAGATCGGCGAGAGCTCGCTTCCCCGACGCCTGCAGTCAATCGGCCGCACCGGCTCGATCCTGCATGTGGCCGGCGCCGCGGCCGCCGCCGAAGCTCGCGACTGGCTGAGCGCTGCCCAGCCACCGGTCGACGGCTCCGCCGACGTCGTCATCGTACTCGAGGCGGTTCAACCCTTTCTGCCACCCTAGGTCGCCATGGTCGCAACGCGTGAACCCAGCGACAACTACTCGAGGATCTACGAGGTGGTGCGCCGAATCCCGGTCGGGTGGGTCGCAACCTACGGCCAGGTCGCCGCGGTCGCCGGGCTCCCGGGCCACGCCCGGCAGGTGGGCTACGCGCTGCACGCACTGCCGGACGGCTCCGACGTTCCATGGCAGCGGGTGATCAACGCCCGGGGCGAGATCAGCCCGCGGGCGACGCCGGGGTGGGAAGGGGTCCAGCGGCAGGTGCTCGAGGGCGAAGGAGTGACGTTCGACGCCCGCGGCCGCGTCGATCTGGTTCGCTGCCTTTGGGATCCGGACGGCTAGGGGTGGGCAGGGGGTCAGTTTGCAAGGATCTACCCCGACCGGAATGGCTCGCGCCCCATCTGAAACCAAGAGGCGGCGGTGATACATTCATTTGTATCTACCTAGACACCTGTGGGAGCGGCGCAGGAAACCCGAGAGGAGTTTCGAATGAGCGTGAGAGACCTCGTGTTCGCAGCCCTATGTATCGCCTTGATCGGGTTCGTCCCGGCACACGCCGACGACGGCCCGATGGTCACCACCGGCAAGGCCCTCCATCACGACACTTCGCCGCCGCTGCTCGAGATCGCGGTGCGCCATCCGCTGGCGCCGGGAGTCGACCGGCAGGTGCCGATCCGGCCGCGTCCGGGGCGCGCCGGCAACCCGGCCGCAGCCGCGCCGGACGGTGGCGTTCAACGCGAAGCGACACCGGTGCCGGGCGCCGGCCCGACGCCCGGCGTCTCGGTCAGCGCTTCCGGGCTGTCCGACGACGACAACGCCGCGGTGGTCGGCTTCCGGATCGTGCCGCCCGACACCAACGGCGACATCGGGCTCGACGCGCTCGGTAACCGGCTCTACATCCAGTACATCAACGACATCTGGGCGGTGTTCGACGACAGCGGCGCGCTGATCAACGGACCGTTCGCCGGCAACAGCTTCTGGCAGGGCTTCGGCGGCTTCTGCGAGGCCAACAACGACGGCGACCCGGTGGTGCTGTACGACGACGGCGCCGGTCGCTGGTTCTTCAGCCAGTTCTCGATCAACCAGGGAATCCAGTGCGTGGCGCTCTCGACCACCAGCGATCCGCTCGGCCCCTACCACCGCTACGCCTTCACCGTCACTCCGGGCGGTCAGAACGACTATCCCAAGCTCGGCGTGTGGGACGACGGCACGACCGGCAGCTCGGGTCAGAGCGCCTACACCTTCACGATGCGCGACTTCGGCGGCGCCGGCGGCTCCTTCTCGGTCTCTGCCGGGGTGATGGAGCGGGACCAGATGCTGGTCGGAGGCGCGGCGCAGTTCGTCAAGTTCTCCAACCCGTGCACGGCCGCTGATTGCATCGAGGGCCAGCTGCCGCCACACCTGGCGGGCGGTTCACCGCCGGCTGGGACCTGCCCGACCTTCTGGGCAGCCGCTGATTCCGGCTACGACGACTCGCCGCACGCCGGCGACGGCTATCGGAACCACACGCTGTGCGTCGACTGGTCGAACCTCGGCAACTCGACCTACTCCGAGAACGCCTTCGTGGCCGCCGGCTCGAACTTCGACCGCAACTTGGGCAACGGCTTCAGCGACTGCATCAGCCCGGTCAACGGCGGTGAGATGCTCGATTGTCTGGCCGCGTTCACCATGTATCGGGTGCAGTACCGTTGGTTCGGCAGCCACGCCTCGGTGGTGTTCAACACCACGGTCGACGCTGGCGGCGATCGCGCGGGCATCCGCTGGGCCGAGACCCAGAGCACCGACGGCGATTCGAGCTGGACGCTTGCCCAGGACGGCACCTACGCGCCCAACGACGGCATCGAGCGCTGGATGGGCTCGATCGCGCAGGACAAGGACGGCAACATCGCACTCGGCTACAGCGCCACCAGCTCGAGCCTCTTCCCCGCCGTGCGCTACACCTCGCGCATGGCCGGCGACCCGGCCGGAACCATGCCGGGCGGCGAGGTCAGCTGCCACGAGGGGACCGGTGCTCAGACCGCTTCCTCGAACCGCTGGGGCGACTACTCGTCGATGAGCATCGATCCGACCGACGACTGCACCTTCTGGTTCACTCAGGAGTACTACGAGGTGAGCGGCAGCTTCGACTTCAACACCAGGATCTGCAGCTTCACCTTCCCGAGCTGCCTCGGCATCGTCGGCTGCGGCGACGGCATCTGCAACGGCAACAGCGGCAGTCCGCCGGAAGACTGTCTCAGCTGTCCGCAGGACTGCCCCGCCGGTGATTCGACGCCGCCTGGATGCGGCAACGGTTTTTGTGAACCGGGACAGGGCGAGGATTGCCTGAGCTGTCCGTCGGACTGCCGAGGTAAGCAGAACGGCAACCCTGGCAACCGCTTCTGCTGTGGCGACGGCGATGGCCAGAACCCGGTGGGCTGCTCGGACAGCCGGTGCACCTCCAGCGGCTTCCAGTGCTCGGACGTTCTGCCCGGCGGCTTCTGTTGCGGCGACCTGTTCTGCGACTCCGAAGCGGGCGAGTGCGACGTCTGCACGATCGATTGCGATGGCGACCCCGCCTGCGACAACGGCGGCGGCTGCGTGCCGACCCACGCCAAGGAGAAGGGTCCCCGCTGCTCGGACGGTCTCGACAACGACTGCGACGGCCTTATCGACGGCGCCGATCCAGACTGCTGATCGACGGTCATTCTTCGAATCTCAAGCGGCCGGGGCAATCGCTCCGGCCGTTTTTCTCTCCTCGCTCGGCCAGCTTGGCGGGACCGGCGCGGCTGGCGTCCTATCGAACGAGGAGGCTCGACGGCACCTGCTGCTATCGCGACCGCAGGGCGAGCAGAGTGACGTCGTCGGGCGGGGGAGGCATCGTCACCAAGAGGTTGACCAGCTCCTGCACCCAGCTCTCCAGGCTCCCGTCCCCAGGCGCCGGCGCACCGCGCAAGGCTTCGCTGACGAACTCGTAGCCCAGCGGCGAGCCGTCGGCGCCGGGCAGCTCGGCCAGCCCATCGGTGAGCAGAGCGACCAGATCTCCGGGCGCCAGTTCGAGACGCCGGTCGGTGTAGCTCTGCGGCAGAGGCGCCCCCAGGGGTAAGGTCGAGAAGGCCAGCTCCTCGACCGCGCCCGAGGCGCGACGCACCAGCGTCGGCGGCATACCGGCCGACGCGACCTCGAGCGATCCGCCCACGAGCCTGGCCACGGTCAACGCGAGGTGGGCGCGCTGCAGCTTCATGCCGCGCAGCGCAGCATCGAAGTGCTGGAGGGCGGCCGCCGGCGACGACTGCAACACCACGCCGGCGAAGAGTCCCTTGAGCACCGACACCAGGCTGCCCGCACGCGCACCGTGACCCACCGCGTCACCGACGGCGAGCCAGACAGCGCCGTCGTCGCCCACCGCGGCGTCGTAGTAGTCGCCGCCGACCTCGGTCGCGGTCATCATCGTCGCCGCCAGGTCGTAACCGGGGATGTCCGGCAGCGCGTGCGGGAGCAGGTCCAGCTGCAAGCTCCGGGCAGCCTCGAGCTCGCTGCCGCGGCGTTCGTTCTCGGCCTCGAGCAACCGGCGCTTGACCTCCTCCTCGCGTGCCGCCTGCTCCTGCGCCAGAGCCTGGGAAGACAGCTCCTGCACCTCCACCAGTCGCAGTTCGAGCTCGCGCCGGGTCGTCGCGTAGGTGCGAGCCAGGTAGATCGAGCTCGCCACCAGCAGCGCCAACCCGCCCCACAGGTAGGGACTGAAGACATCCGGCCGGCCCCCGAGGCCAAACAGATCGAGACCCAGCTGCAGGAGGCCGGTGAACGCGAACATCGCCGCCCCTACCGCGACGATCCACGCTTCCCCCCGCAGCCGCCGCCAACCCACCAGCCCGGCGATCAGAGCGTCGGCGGTCACCAGCAGTCCGAGCAGGCCGGCTGGGACACCGAACAGGTCGGGGCGGGGGATCGTGAGCAGGAGGATCGCTACGATCGACACGGTATAGACCCAGAAGCGGCGCGGCGCCCGGTCGGCCAGCAGGGAGAACGCGAATCGGGCCGCGGCCAGGATCAGGCTCGACACCGCCCATCGCTGGATGGACCCGATGCCCGGGAGCAGGATCTCGGCGTCAATGCGCTCCCGGTAGTCAAGGAACGCGACGAGGGCGAACGCTGCCGCGAGCATCGCGAAGTGGAGATTGCGCCGGTCCTCCCGATCGAACGCCAGCAGCAGCAGATGGAGGAGCGCGAGGGTCGCCGCGACGGCGACCACCACCGCGAAGGGAACGGCGAGCACGCTCTCGGCAGAGCCGTTCAAAGGCCGGACCCGTTCGCGATTAGGCGGCTGAAGGTTTCGCGGTCGATGTTCGTGCCGCACACGATCACGCCGACCCGCCGGCCACGAAGCTCCTCGCGCAGCGGTCCGCACAGCGCCGCGGTCGCCGCCGCCCCGGCCGGCTCGACGGCGAGCTTGGTCTCATCGAACATCAGACGCATCCCCTCACGCATCGCCTCGTCGTCGATCATCACCAGCTGGTCGACGTTGCGCCGGCAGAGGTCGAACGTGTAGGGCGCCGCATAAGGCGCCCCCAGGCTGTCGGCGATGGTCCTCGACTTGTCTATCGCCTCGGGCTTGCCGGAAGCGAAGCTTCGATGCATCGTGTCCGCGCCCTCGGGCTCGACGCCGATCACCCGGCAGCCGGGCTGGGCCAACTTGATCGCGGTGGAGATACCCGCGCACAGGCCGCCACCGCCGATCGGCACGATCACGGCATCCAGATCGGCGACCTGGGTCGCGAGCTCCAGCCCGACCGTCGCGGTCCCGAGCGCCGTGCGCTTGCCCTCGAAGGGATGAACGAAGGCTCGACCTTCGTCCCGCTCGATCCGGTGGACCTCGTCGAACGCTCCCTGGAAGTCGGCCATGACCACTTCGGCGCCGTAGGCGCGGCAGCCCTCGATGCGCGCCGGGTTGGCACCCTCGAGCATGACGACCTTGGCGCTGGTGCCCATCGTGCGCGCGGCGTAGGCCACCGCCACCGCGTGATTACCGGCGCTCACCGCGCAGACGCCACGGTCGAGCTGGGCACGGTCGAGCGCCATCATGTTGATCAGAGCGCCGCGCGGCTTGAAGGTGCCGGTGTACTGAAAGAGCTCGAGCTTGAGAAAGACCTCGGTCTCGTCGCCCACGAGCTCGCCGATCCGTCGGCCGCGCCAGTGCCAGACCGGGGTCTCGCGCACACGATCGCCGAGTGCGCCGCGGGCGGCTCGAATCTCGTCGAGAGTGGGCGGCGAGGTGTCGGTCTCGGTCACGTCATCATGCTACCGGGTCGACGCCATCCGGTCCCATTGTGGACAACCGCTGGCGGACCCTCTGCCTCTCGAGTCGCGCGGGGCTCCGGGAGTCGCTTGGCCCTCTTCTCGAGGCCAGCAATGGCGATCGGCGCCGCGGACTCAGGTGACCGCGAATCGCAGGCCACGCGGTAGGATCGACCTCCTTGGGCCGCGGGCGCGTAACCGATCGCCGGTTCCAGACATCTGGTAGAGGGGAGGTTGAGCACATGGGCCGTCCACCACATCCGCTGGTCCGCTTCGCAGTCGAGCGCAAAGTCACCATGGGCATGATCGTGCTCGGCGTCCTGGTGCTCGGCTGGATGTCGCTCGAGCGGTTGCCCCTCGAGTTCTTGCCCAGCTTCTCGTCGTCGAACATCTCGGTCAACGCGCCCTACCCGTCGTCGTCGCCCGAGGAGATCGAGCGCTTGATCGTCCGACCGCTCGAGGACTCGCTCAGCACGATCAACGGCATCGAGACGCTGTCGGCAAGCGCCTCCGCCGATCGGGCACAGGTCAACGTGTCGTTCGTCGACGGTACCGACATGGACATGGCGGCGGTCGAGGTACGCGATCGCATCGACCGAGTCCGCAACCAGCTCCCGGACGACCTGGAGCGACTGACGATCCGGCGCTTCCAGAGTGGCGACATTCCGATCCTGCGCTTCGACGTCAGCGCCGACTGGGATAGGACGCGACTGTTCGATTTCGTCGAGAACGTGCTCCAGCGTCGACTCGAGCGGCTCGAGGGGGTCGCCCAGGTGTCGGTCGGCGGCCTGCGCATCCCCGAGCTTCAGGTGAACCTCGATCCGGCCCGCATGCAGGCGCATCGCGTCGACGTGCGCACGCTGGTGGCGACACTGCGCAGCGCCAACGTCAACTTCTCGGCCGGAGAGATCCGCGAGGGCAGCAAGGAGTTCCTGGTGCGTGCGGTGGGCGAGTTCGGCTCGCCCGAGGAGATCCGCCAGCTGCCGATCAACGCCTCGGGCTTGAGGCTCGACGATGTCGCGGAGGTGCTCTACACCTTTCCCCAGCAGGAGGACTTCAATTTCCTCAACGGCTCGGAAGCGTTGACCATCGCTATCAACAAAACTTCGACCGCCAACCTGCTGGCGGTGACCGATCGAGTGAAGGCGGAGGTCGAGGCGGTATCGGCGCTGCCCGAGGCCGAAGGGTTCGCCTACCGGATCTTTCAAGATGGCTCGGCGGATGTGCGTCAGGGACTCGGCCAGCTTCGCGACGCCGGCCTGATCGGCGGCGCGCTGGCGATCCTGGCGGTCTTCCTGTTCCTGCGCCGCTTCCGGACCACACTGCTGGTGGCGATCGCGATTCCGCTGTCGGTGGTCACGACCTTCGTCCTGCTCTACTTCATGCGCCAGGCGGGCACCCTCGACATCACGTTGAACGTAGTCAGCCTGGCCGGCCTGATGCTGGCGTTGGGCATGCTGGTCGACAACTCGATCGTCGTCATCGAGTCGATCTTCCGCTACCGCAACGAGCTCGGAAAGAGCTCAGTCGAGGCCGCCATCGAGGGCACCAGCGAGGTCGCGCTGCCGATTCTCGCCTCGACCGCGACCACCATGTGCGTGTTTCTGCCAATGATCTTCCTCAGCAGTGAGGGCCGGTTCAAGCTCTACATGGAGAACATCGGCGTCACAGTGTGCATCGTCATGGTGGCGTCGCTTCTGGTGGCGCTCACGGTGGTACCGCTGGCGGCGGCTTTCATCCTGAGGAAGCAGGAGGCGCGAACCAGCCCGTTCAGCGCCCGGCTCACCGGCTTCTACGCCGTGATCCTGCGCTTCACACTCAAGCACCGCCTGGCGTTCGTGATCACCATCGTCCTGATGCTGGTAGGGGTCGTCCAGCTCTTCAAGGGCATCGAGCGCTCCTTCTCGTCGCGGCCGCTCGAACGGCAGGTGATCCTCAAGGTGGACACACCGCGTCAGTACTCGGTCGAGCAGACCGAGGCGCTCTACACGAGCGTCTATCAGCTCCTCGACAGCCGGCGCGAGGAGCTCGACATCGCCGACATCGCCTACAGCTACGACCGCGGCACCGGGCGCTCGCGAGCGAGCTGGCGGCGCGACCGGCAGTTCGACATCTATTTGCTCGACGAAGCGCAGAGCAAGCTGTCGACCAGCGAGGTGCGCAACCGGATCCGAGACGTTCTGCCCACCAGCGCCGGGGTCGAGCTGCGGCTTGCCAGCTCGAGCGGCCGCTACGGCGCGTCGGGCATCGAGGTGCAGCTCATGGGCGACGACCCCGTGATTCTCGAGCTCCTGAGCCGACAGCTTGCCGCCAAATTCGGCCAGTTGCCGATGGTCAAGGACGTCGACACCTCGCTCGAAAGCGGCGATGAGGAGATCCACGTCCAGGTCCAGCGGGCACGCGCACTCCAGGCCGGCCTCTCGACCCAGACGGTCGCCTTTACCGTGAGCAACGCGCTCTCGAGCCGCGCCGTCAGTCATTTCAAGACCGGCGATCGCGAAGTCGACCTGATCATGCAGTATCGCGAACAGGACCGGGAGACGCTCGACCAACTCAAGAACGTGCCGGTGTTCGCGGCCGGCGGCGCGCCGGTACCGCTCGGCGCGCTGGCCCACTTCGAACTGGTCGCCGGACCACAGAGCATCGAGCGCGAAAACCACTTCGCCCAGGTGACCGTCTCGGCCAACGTCGCCGACCAGAGCGCGTCGTTCGGCGCCATGGGCGCGGTCACTGGCATCATGAACTCGATGGCCCTGCCGCCGGGCTATGAGTGGAGTTTCGGCCGTTGGACGCGCTGGCAGCAGCGAGATCAGGAGAATGGGCTGTTCGCGCTGCTGTTCGCGTTACCGCTGGTCTACATGCTGCTGGCGGCGCTGTTCGAGAGCTTCGCGCAGCCGCTCACGATCATGTTCTCGGTGCCGTTTGCGCTGCTCGGAGTCGGCGTGGTCATGAAGCTGACCGGCACCCCATGGGAAACCATGACGATGATCGGCATGATCATTCTGCTCGGCATCGTGGTCAACAACGCCATCGTGCTGATCGACCACATCAACTATCTGCGCCAGGGCGGGATGGAGCGCAACGAGGCGATCATCACCGGCGGCCAGCACCGGATGCGGCCGATTCTGATTACCGCCATCACCACGATTCTCGGCATGCTGCCGATGGTCGCGCCGTTCATCCTGCCGCAGTGGTTCGGCGCGCTCGAAGGAAGGGCCGCCACCTGGGCGCCGATCGGCCTGGTGATCATCGGTGGCCTGACCACCTCGACCTTCCTGACCCTACTGATCATCCCGACCCTCTACTCGCTGCTCGACGACTTCACACTGTTCGTCGGGCGCGTCGCCAGGGCACTTTAGCGCCGAGGTTCCGATTCGCTCATGAGACGACCAAACTCCCTGTCTGTCCCCCGTACGGCCCTGTGCGGGCTGGCCCTTGTCGGGCTGCTCGGTTGCGGTGGCGACCCGTCGCCTGCCGGCGGCCGTCCCGCCGGCGCCTCGTCCGCACGACCGGATGGATTCCCCGGCGGACCCGGAGACCAGACGGCGGCGGTCCCGGTCGAGACCGCGCCGGTCGTCCGCCGCGAGATCTCGTCCTACATCGAGACCAACGGCACTCTGGAAGCCGAGAACGAGGTCGACATCATCGCCAGGGTCGCGGCGCCGGTGGTCGAACTGCGCACCGAAGAGGGCATGGCGGTGCGCAAGGGTCAGATCCTGGCGCGCCTCGAGGAGGACGAGCTGCGCGCCCGGCTCGAGATCTCTCGAGTCGCGCTCAACGAGGCGGAGCTCGCCCACGAGCGCGCCCGCCTGCTCAGCGAGCAGCAGCTGATCAGCGCCGAGGCCTTCGAGCAGACGCTCAACCGCTTCGAGACCGCGAAGGCGCAGCTCGAGGGTGACCAGATACTGATCGGCTACACGGTGATCAAGGCGCCTTTCGACGGCTTGATCGTGGCCCGCTACGTGGATCCGTCTCAGCAGGTGGCGGTCAACTCGCCGCTCTTCCGGATCTCCGACTTCGATCCCCTGCTCTGCCCGATTCAGGTCGCCGAGCGGGAGCTGCCGATGCTCAGGGCCGGCCAGTCGGCCTACGTTCAGGTCGAGGCCTGGGGGGACCAGCGGTTCCAAGCCAGGGTCCTCAGGATCAGCCCGGTGGTCGACGCTGCGACCGGAACCATCAAGGTCACGCTCGAGGTCCAGGCCCAGAAGAAATTGCGGCCGGGGATGTTCACCCGTGCCTATCTCCAAACCGCTTCCAAGCCGGATGCGCTGGTGATTCCGAAGTCGGCGCTGTCGCTCGAAAGCATCGGCGACACGGTCTACGTGGCCGGCGACGGCAAGGCGGAGCGGCGCGAGGTCTCTTTGGGCTTTCAGGAAGGAGCGTCGGTCGAGATTCTCGACGGACTAAGCGAGGGCGAGCGCGTGATTGTGGTCGGACAGGACGGATTGAGCGACGGCACGCCGATCCAGATTCTCGACGCGATCGACGGGAGCGCGCCCGAGTCGCGGATAGCAGGGAGCGAGGACGGCTCCGGCCCGCCCGGCTCGGGCGAACCGCGCACACCAACGCCGCAGGGAGCGGACGGCGGCGTGGGCCCCGAGCGGTTCGACGTCACGACCGCCACCCCGGAGCAGATCGAGCGCATGAAGGAGACGATGAAATCGCGCGGTCTTTCCGACCAGGAGATCGAGCAGCGCCTGGAAACGATGCGCAAGCAGCAGCAGGGGAGCGGCGCCTAGGCGGGTTCGACTGCCGCGCGGGGAGGGGCCAGCCCGCCTCCCGCGATCATCACAATGAAGATCATCGACTTCTCCACCCGACGTCCGGTAAGTATCTTCATCTTCGCCGTTGCGGCGGTGGTGTTCGGGCTGGTGGCGTTCCGCAAGCTGGCGACCGACCTGCTGCCGGACATCACCTATCCCTCTCTCTCGGTGCAGACCGACTACGAGGGCGCCGCGCCGGTCGAGGTCGAGAGCCTGATCACACGGCCGGTCGAGAACGCGGTCGGCGTGGTCAACAACGTGGTGCGCGTGATCTCGAGCTCGCGCCCGGACGTGAGCGAGGTGACGCTCGAGTTCGCCTGGGGCACCAACATGGATCTGGCCGCCCTCGACGTGCGCGAGCGGCTCGATGTCCTGCAGCTCCCCGCCGACGCCGAGCGGCCTCTGCTGTTGCGTTACGACCCGTCGCTGGATCCGATCCTGCGCCTGGGCGCCTCCGGCCAGGCGGATCTGATCCGCCTGCGGCTGCTGGCCGAGGAGCAGGTCAAGCGGGCGCTCGAGCGGATCGAAGGGGTCGCCGCGGTGGTAGTGAGCGGGGGTCTCGAAGAGGAGATCCACGTCGAGCTCGACGAACGGCGCATCGCCAGCCTCGGCCTCACGGCCGAGCTCGTCCTCCAGCGTTTGCAGCAGGAGAACGTCAACCTCACCGGCGGCAGGCTGCGCGAGGGGCAGACCGAGTACCTCGTGCGCACCGTCAACGAGTTCCTCCGGCCGGAGGATCTGCGTGAGATCGTCGTCGACAGCACCCAGGGTGCGCTGATCCGGGTCAGCGACGTCGCGCTCGTGTCGCGCGGCCACAAGGAGCGCGAGATCATCACCCGCATCAACGGCCGCGAGAGTGTCGAGATCGCGGTGTTCAAAGAGGGCGGAACCAACACGGTCACCGTTTCCGACTCGGTCCGGGCAGACCTCGACGACCTCATCGAGCGCCTCCAGCAGCTCGACCCCAGCCTCGAGCTGACCGTGATCACCGATCAGGCGGGCTACATCCGCCAATCGGTCTCCGAGGTCCTGAGCACGGCGCTGTACGGCGGCCTGCTGGCGATCCTGGTGCTCTTCCTGTTCCTGCGCAGCTGGAAGACCACCGTGATCATCGGCATCGCCATCCCGATCTCGGTGGTCGCCACCTTCTTCCTGATGTTCGTCTCGAACATCTCGCTGAACATCATGTCGCTGGGCGGTTTGACCCTCGGCATCGGCCTGCTGGTGGACAACTCGATCGTCGTGCTCGAGTCGATTCAGCGCCGGCGAGACCAGGGGCTCGGCGATCTCGAAGCCGCGCAGGATGGCGCCTCGCGGGTGGCGCGCGCGGTGGTCGCCAGCACCCTGACGACGGTTTGCGTCTTCGTACCGATCGTCTTCGTCGAGGGGATCGCCGGCCAGCTGTTCGGCGACCAGGCGATGACCGTGACCTATTCGCTGGTGATCTCGCTGCTCGTCGCCCTGACGATCATTCCGATGCTCGCCTCGCGACGCTTTGACCCGGGCGAGGCGACCGGCCGGGAACGGGGGACCACGCTGCGCGCCACGGTCGGTGCGGCCAGGCTGTTCGGCAAGCTCGCGCGACTCATCGGTGCGCTCGTCGCGGCGCTCACCGCGGTGCCGCTACGAGTCTTCCACGCCGGCTTCGACGCCCTGGCAGCGGCCTATCGCCGGACGCTCACCTGGGTGCTCGACCATCGCGTGGTCACTCTGATGGTGGCGGTGGCACTGCTCGCCGCCAGTCTCCTGCTGGTACCCCTGCTCGGCACCGAGCTGGTGCCCGAGCTGGTCCAGGGCGAGTTCTACGTCAATACGCAGCTACCGCCCGGCACCCACCTGGATCTCAATCAGCGCCGGATGGCGCAGCTCGAAACGTTCGCCGCCGGCATGGAGGGAGTGGAGACGGTCTACGCGATCGTCGGCACTTCCAACGAGCAGGGCGGCGTCGCCGGTGAGAAGCGCGAGAACATCGGTCAGCTCACACTGACCTTGACCCCGCCGAGGTCGCGTGAGCGCGAGCAGGCACGGATGGCCGAGCTGCGGACCGCGCTCGACAGCCAGGAGGAGCTCGAATACCGCTTCGGACGGCCGTCCTACTTCAGCTTCAGGACGCCGATCGAGGTCGAGATCCGCGGCTACAACCTCAAGCTGCTCGAGCGCCTCGCCAGCCAGCTCACCGAGCGCATGGCGTCGATCGACGGGCTCGCCGACATCAAATCGTCGACCGAGGGCGGCAACCCGGAGCTGCTGATACGCTTCAATCGCGAACGGCTGGCAGCGCTCGGGTTGACCCTCGACCAGGTGGCGGGCGTGGTGCGCTCGAAGGTGCTCGGCACGGTCGCGACCGACATCCAGCGCGAGGACCGCAGCATCGACATCCGGCTGCGCGCCCAGGAAGAGTTCCGTGACAGCGTCGCCGACCTGCGCCAGCTCACCGTCTTCCAGTCCGGCAAGACATCGATCGCGCTGGCGGCGGTCGCCGACGTGGTCGAGACCGAGGGGCCGGCGGAGATTCGCCGTTCGGAGGGCGACCGCGTCGCGGTGATCACCGCCAATCTGGTGGGTCGCGACCTCGGTTCGGTATCCGAGGACATCGTTGCCGCGCTCAACGAGCTGAGCCTACCGAGCGGCTACGACTGGCGCGTCGGCGGCCAGCGCCAGGAGATGGAGACGTCCTTCCGGAGCATGCGCATGGCGATTCTGCTCGCCGTCTTCATGGTCTACCTGGTTCTGGCCTCGCAGTTCGAGTCGCTGATCCATCCGTTCGTGATCCTGTTCAGCGTACCGTTCGCTCTGATCGGCACCCTGGTCACACTCTGGCTGGCAGACGTCACCATCTCGATCGTCGTCCTGATCGGCGTGATTCTGCTCGCTGGGATCGTCGTCAACAACGCCATCATCCTGGTCGACTACACCAATCAACTGCGCCGCGGCGGCATGAGCAAGCGCGACGCGCTCGAGAAGGCGGGGCGGGTGCGTCTGCGGCCGATTCTCATGACCACCCTGACGACCGTTCTCGGGCTGCTGCCGATGGCGATCGGCTTCGGCGAGGGCAGCGAGCTGCGCAGCCCGATGGCGCTGACGGTGATCGGCGGACTGATCACCTCGACGGCGCTCACCCTCCTGATCATCCCCGCGGTCTACAGCCTGGTCGACCGCGGCGACTAGCCTGACCTTCTCACCCCATCGCGCGGCGAGGGGACGTAGGTTTCTGGAGATGCAAGGCTTCCGGGCGCGAAGCGACGCAGGCGTACTCGACGTACGTCGAGGAGCGCAGCGCCCGGGTAACGCCGCAGATTCAGGAACCTACGGCTCATCGCAAGTGATGGGGTGAGAAGGTCAGGCTAGCTGGCGTCGGGGCCAAGAAAAAGGGGGGCTCGTGGCCCCCCTGTTGAATCGATCCTGTCGACGAGATCAGTCGTCGTCATCGTCGTCGTCATCGTCGTCATCGTCGTCATCGTCGTCGTCATCGTCGTCGTCGTCGTCGTCATCATCGTCGTCGTCGTCGTCGTCATCGTCATCGTCATCGTCGTCGTCGTCGTCGTCGTCGTCGTCATCGTCGTCGTCGTCGTCGCCGCTACCACCCGGTGGCGTGTCGTCATCGTCGTCGCCGCTGCCGCCGGAGCCCGCGCCATCGTCATCGTCGTCACCCGTGCCGCCGTTGCCACCGAAGCGAACGGTTTTGCCCTCGAACTGGAGCGGCATGAGGTCTCCGGCAGGGTCGACGAAGAAGGTCAACGCAGGGTCGATGTCGAGCTGGGATCGAGTACCCCGGGCCACGTCGGCGCTCGTCGGCAGCGCGACCGAGATCCAGCCACCGGGCACCAGGTTGAGATCATTCTTGGGAGATCGGAACTTGATCAGCAGCAGACCCGGCGTCTTCCGATCGACCGAGTAGCGGCGACTCCCGTACTTGCGGCTCATCGTGACCTTGGCCCGCCCGCCCTGAACGGCACCGTCATAGCGCAGGCCGACCTGGCCGCTTGCGATGGCGAACGGCTCGTAGGTCTCGATGCCCAGTTCAGCGGTCTGACCGGGAGCGACCTTGTCGCCCTCGGCCTCGACCGTGTACGGGGCGGAGGCCGCGCGCACTGTCAGCTCGCCGGCACGGGGCGTCGTCGGGATGATGTTGCCGGCCGCATCGAAGAGGATGGTCTGGGCCGGGTCGATCGAGATATCGAAGGTCTGCCCCGGGCGCAGGTCCTCACGGAGCTTGAAGTAGAGCACTCCGAGCGGACCGTCCGTCTGGTTGATCGTGCCGGTCTCGGACGAGAACTGGAGCACGATCTCCTGCCCCTGCCCCCTGGGCTCGATCGAAGCGACGCTGACGGCGTCGCGACGCGTCGAAAAGACCACCGCATCGACCAACTCCGCGAACGGCGCGCCCGCCGCCGGGCCCGCCGCCTTGGCCAGAGCGCCGGCGATGATGCAGATCTGGCCCTGTCCAGCCGGCCGCGAGGCATAGGTCCGAACGACCACCGCAACCAGTCCACCGGGAGCACCGATCGAGTCGTTGACCCGCAGGGTCAGGGAGTCCTTGCCAAAGGCGGTGACAGAAATCACCAGGGCGCCGACCAGGAAACCGACGATTAGGAGTGTTCTTACAGTGCTGTTTCGCTTCATTACCGGACACCTCCGAAAGATGATCTTCCCCGGACAGTCTTCAATCTAACTACACCGGAGTTACAGCTCGATTACAGATTCGAAAGATCGACCGGATTCGCGTGATCAGTTTCATTCGAAATTCCCGCGTTAATAGATGGAAGCGGGAAACCAAACCGGAACAACGAAAGGGGACCTCATGAAGATCAACACCAGCGTCAAGGCGGGCCAGTCGACGACCGGGATCCTCGAGTAGGAAACCTCGAAAGCGTCGCAAACAGAAGGGCAGCCCACGGGCTGCCCTTCTTTCCTTGTGCGGGCGCCAACGGTCGCTCCCCCGCCGCGGCCTCGTCGTTCTCCTGATGATCAGTTTCGCTGGCAGTTCCCGCGTTAATAGATGGAAGCGGGAAGCGGAAACCAACGGGATAACGAAAAGGGGACGTCATGAAGACCAACACCAGCGTCAAGGCGGGCCAGTCGACGACCGGGATCCTCGAGTAGGGAACCTCGAAAGCGTCACAAACGAAAGGGCAGCCCACGGGCTGCCCTTTCTCTTTCTGGGAACGTCTCCAGCGCCGGTCGTGCCGCGTACTGCATCGCCGGCCGGAATTGCATATTGTGGCGGCCTATGAGACCGCGCGTCCTCGGAGCCTTCGCGATCTGTGTCTCGGCGACTCTCTGGGGCGTCGACGGCGTCGTCCTGACGCCCCGGCTGTACAACCTGGACGTCCTCCAGGTGGTTTTCCTGCTGCACGCGGTGCCGTTCCTGCTCATGCAGCTCTTCCTCTTCCGCTCCTACGCCGCGCTCCGGGCGTTGCGAGCCGGCGAATGGCTCAACCTGGTGATGGTGGCGCTCACCGGGGGGGTGCTGGGAACCTTCGCCATCGTTCAGGCCCTGTTTCTGGTCGACTTCAATCAGCTCAGCGTCGTCGTTCTGTTGCAAAAGCTGCAGCCGGTGTTCGCCCTGCTGCTCGCGGCGCTGCTCTTGAAGGAGCCGCTGACGCCTCGAATCCTGGGCCGAGCGGCGCTCGCCCTTGTGGGCGCCTATCTGCTCGCGTTCGGAGCCAGCCTGCCCGCGCTCGGCAGCGATTCGAAGACCACCGCCGCGGCCCTATGGGCGTTGCTCGCGGCAGGCTCCTACGGCTCCGCAACCGTGTTCGGCAAGCGCCTCCTGCATGCGCTCGATTTCAAGCAGGCGACCTTCGGCCGCTATGCGGTAACCGTGGGGATAACGCTCGCGGCGCTGATGATCGCCCGCGGCGGCCTGTCACTCTCAGCGGTCACCCCCGGGAACTGGGTATTCATCCTGACCATCGGCGCCACCACCGGTAGCGGCGCCCTGTTCCTCTACTACTTCGGATTGACCCGGGTGCGCGCTGGCATCGCCGCGATCTGCGAGATGTGCCTGCCCCTGAGCGCCATCCTGCTGGATTACCTGATCAACGACTCGGTGCTCGGTTTGTGGCAGTGGCTGGGCGCCGCGATCCTGCTCACGGCGATCACCCTGGTGACGCTCCGGCCCGGACCGCGCGTCGCGGATTAGCGCCGCGCTCGACCCGTGCGGTGGGCTTAAGATAGCGTGCAATCCGCTGACGCGGTCTGTGTGATACAACTCGGAATCCGAACAGCGAAAGACGGCTGACTGAGCCGAGTGAGAGCGGTAAGCGCCAAGTCTCGCGAAGACCAACAGAGGGCGCGCGCAGCTCCGCACGGAGCATGCGACGAAGCCTGAGGTCAGCCGGCGTTCTCAAGAAAGGAAGGGCGACGCATGGCGACGCGAATCGATCTCGAAGTGAACGGAGAGCGGCACGAGCGCGACGTCGAGCCGCGTCAGCTTCTGGTTCACTTCCTGCGTGAGGAGCTGGGACTGACCGGGACCAACGTCGGCTGCGAGACCAGCCTGTGCGGCGCCTGTACGGTCCTGATGGACGGCCAGGCGGTCAAGTCGTGTACCCAGCTCGCGGTTCAGGCCGACGGCACCTCGATCACGACCATCGAGGGGCTGCAGACCAACGGCGAGTACCACCCGTTGCAGCAGGCGTTCTGGGACTGCCACGGTCTCCAGTGCGGCTACTGCACACCGGGCATGATTCTGGCCGCTGCCGACCTGCTCGAGCGCAACGCCAGTCCGACCGAGCGTGAAGTTCGGGACGCGCTCAAAGGCAACCTCTGTCGCTGCACCGGCTACCACAACATCGTCAAGTCCGTGCTTGCGGCCGCCGCAGGGGGCGAGTCATGAGCGGCGTGCTCGGAACCTCCGTCAAGCGACGCGAAGACCCGGAGCTGATCACCGGGCGCGGTAAGTACACCGACGATCTGACCCTGCCCGGGATGCTCCACGCGGCGATCGTGCGCAGCCCGCACGGACACGCGAAGATCAGGTCGATCGACATCGCGGCGGCCTCGGCAGCGCCCGGCGTGGTCGCCGTCTACACCGGCAAGGACGTCATTGCGAGCGGCGTCGGCGGCGTGGTGCCCACCGGCTGGCTGCTGCCAAACCTCAAGACGCCTGCTCACCCGATTCTCGCCACCGAGAAGGTGCGCCATGTCGGCGACGGCGTCGCGGTGGTGGTCGGCGAAGGCCGCTACCAGGCGCGCGACGCCGCCGAGCTGGTCGAGGTCGACTACGAGCCGCTCGACGCCACGGTCGACGCCAAGGGCGCGACCGCGGAGGGCCAACCGCAGATCCACGAGGAGGCGCCGAACAACGTCGCGTTCGACTGGGATCTCGGCGACAAGGCCGCCGCCGACAGCGCGTTCGAGGGCGCGGCGCACACCGTTGCGGTCGACCTGCGCAACAGCCGGATCATTCCGTTCGCGATCGAGCCGCGCGCGGCACTGGCCAGCTACGACGAAGCCTCGGGGCTGACGCTGCGCATGACCTCGCAGAACCCGCATCTGCACCGGTTGCTGATGTCGCTGGCGTCGCTCAATCTGCCCGAGCACCGGATCCGCGTGATCGCGCCCGAGGTCGGCGGCGGCTTCGGGTCGAAGATCCATCACTACCCCGACGAGGCGATCGCCTCCTGGTGCGCGATGCAGTGCGGCCGACCGGTCAAGTGGGCCGCCACCCGCTCGGAGACCAACGCCACCGATGCGCATGGTCGCGACCACGTCACTCACGCCGAGATGGCGCTCGACGGCGACGGCAAGATCCTCGGCCTGAGGGTCGAGACCTACGCCGCCATGGGCGCCTACCTGTCGACCTTCGCACCGTGCGTACCGACCTATCTTCACGGCACGCTGCTGTCCGGCCAGTACGACATGCCGGCGATCCACATCCGGGTGATCGGCTCCTTCACGAACACCGCGCCGGTCGACGCGGTCCGCGGCGCCGGGCGGCCCGAAGCGACCTATCTGGTCGAGCGCCTGATGGATCTCGCGGCGATCGAGAGCGGCCTCGATCCGACCGAGGTGCGGCGGCGCAACTTCGTGCCCGCCGACGCCTTCCCCTACCAGACCCAGGTGGCGCTGGCCTACGACAGCGGCAACTACGAGGTCGCGCTCGACAAGGCGCTCGCGAACAGCGGCTACGCCGATCTGCGCTCCCAGCAGGCTGAGCGGCTGGCGAGCGGCGGCAAGCTGCTGGGCATCGGCGTCTGCGCCTACATCGAGGCATGCGGCATCGCCCCCTCGGCGGTGGTCGGCTCGCTCGGCGCCCAGGCGGGTCTCTACGAGAGCGCCAAGGTCCGGGTGCACCCGACCGGAACGGTCACCGTCTTCTCGGGATCATCGGCGCACGGCCAGGGCCACGAGACCACCTTCGCCCAGATCGTCGCCGACCGGCTCGGCGTGCCGATGGAGAACGTCGCGGTCGTCGAGGGCGACACCGACGAGGTGCAGTTCGGCATGGGCACCTACGGCAGTCGCTCCGCCGCCGTCGGCGGCAGCGCCATCGCCAAGAGCCTCGACAAGATCATCGCCAAGGGCGCAAAGCTCGCCGCCCACGTGCTAGAGGTGGCTGACACCGATCTCGAATTTCACGACAACCAGTGGTCGGTCAAGGGCTCGCCCGACAAGAGCGTCGCCTGGGGCGACGTCTGCCTGCAGGCTTATCTCGCCCACAACATGCCGGCGGACGTCGAGCCCGGACTCGAAGAGACGACGTTCTACGATCCGGCCAATTTCACCTACCCGTTCGGCGCCCACATCGCCCTGGTCGAGATCGACCGCGAGACCGGCGAGATCGAGCTGCTTCGCTATGTCGCGGTAGACGACTGCGGCGAGCAGATCAATCCGATGATCGTCGAAGGGCAGGTGCACGGCGGCATCGCCTACGGCATCGGCCAGGCGCTCTGGGAGGAGGCGGTCTACGACGAGCACGGACAGCTCCTGACCAGCACGCTGCTCGACTACGCGCTGCCCAAGGCGCACAATCTGCCGTCGTTCGAGCTCGACCACACGATCACGCCCTGCCCGCACAACCCGCTCGGGGTCAAGGGCATCGGCGAGGCGGGCACGATTGCCGCGCCGGTGACCATCGTCAACGCCGTGGTCGACGCGCTCCGACCGTTCGGAGTAAAACACCTGGACATGCCACTTACGCCGGAGAAGATCTGGCGCGCGATGAAAAACGGGGAGGACGTCTGATGTACCCGGCAAGCTTCGAATACGTCCGTGCCACCAGCGCCCAGGAGGCGGTCGACCTGTTGGCCCAGAACGCCGACGCCAAGCTCCTGGCAGGCGGCCACAGCCTGATCCCGATGATGAAGCTGCGCCTCGCTCAGCCGGCCAAGCTGATCGACATCGGCCGCATCGCCGAGATCCGCGGCATCTGCGAGAAGGAAGGCACGCTGCGCATCGGCTCGCTGACCACCCACGACACGATCGCCAACTCGGAGCTCGTGCGTCAGAAGTGCAGCATCCTGGCTGGCGCCGCCAACAAGATCGGCGACCCCCAGGTGCGAAACAAGGGCACGATCGGCGGCAACATCGCCCACGCCGACCCGGCGTCGGATCTGCCGGCGGTGCTGGTCGCACTCGGCGCCACCGTGCACATGCTCGGCCCGAACGGCCCGCGCAGCGTGGCGGCGGGCGAGTTCTTCACCGGGCTGCTCGAGACCGCGCTCGAAGCCGGCGAGATTCTCACCGAGATCGAGGTGCCGGCGTGCTGCGAGGACGGCTCCGGCTGTACCTATCTCAAGGTCGAGCATCCGGCATCGGGCTACGCGGTGTGCGGCGCCGCCGCGGTGGTCAAGATGGAGGACGGCAGCTGTGTGAGCGCCAGCTTGTGCTTCAACGGCATCACTCCGACCGTATTCAACGCCTGGCCGAACGGCGGTCCACTGGTGGGCGGGTCGGCGGACGACGCCACGATCGCCGCCGCCATGGCCGAGCTGTCGATCGACGAGCCGATGGGCGACATCCACGCCTCGGGCGAATATCGGGTCGCGCTGGCGCGAGCGTATGGCAAGCGGGCGCTGATCGCGGCGCGCGAGCGGTCGGGCGGCTAGCCGCACTCGGCTGCTTCGGTGAGAACGACGGGCTAGTGCTTGAAGCTGCCGGTCGCGAAGAACTGCGCCGCCTGCCGGATCACTTCCGGGTCGTTCATGATGAACGTGTGGCCCCTATGGACGACCAGGAAGTCGGACATCCCCTCGACCCGCGCCTCGTCGACCGCCACCTTGCCATCGCTCGGACCGCGGATCAGGCGCGCCAGCGGGTTGGCGCGCGGCCGGTCGCCGGTGATCACGCCGAGGTCGAAATCGACCGGACCGAGAAGCTCAGCGATCCCCTCGGGCCCGCCGCCCAGCTGTTGCGCCGCGGGTCCCATCACCGACCGGAACAGCCCGAGATCCTGCAGCCTGCCGGCGAGCTGGCTGCCCTGATTGGGCGGCGCCAGCATCACCACCCGACCGAGGTTGTCCGGTCTCTCCTCGCGCAGCAGGGCACGGGCGACCAGGCCGCCCATCGAGTGCGTCAGAAAGTGCACATCGCCCTCGCCGCGCGCTGGCAGGTGCTCTCGAACATGGCCTGCGAGCTCCTCTAGTGAGCCCGAGCGCGACGGGTAGTGGATGCCGACCGGCGCGTAGCCGGCGCGGCGCAGGAGGAAATTGGGCACCAGGAGCGACAGACTCGTGCGGCCGAGGCCGTGGAGAAGAACAACGACGTCGCCTGAGCTCACGTCTCTACTCGAGCTCGACGCCCAGCCCATCGGCGATCCGGTTGACGAACGCGAAGTAGCCGACGATGGCGCAGATGTCGTGGATGCCCCGATCGTCGAAGCCGGCCTGACGCAACCGCTCGATGTCGCCGCCGCTCATCTCGCCCGGTGTCCGCGTCAGCTTGACCGAGTAGTCGAGCATCGCCCGATCCTCGGGATCGAGGTCGGCCTCGGAGTGATCTCCCAGGAGCGCCTCGACCAGCTCCTCCCGCCGAGCCTCCTCGACCTTCTTCACCTCGAGCAGTCTACGGAGCCCCGCCCCGTGATGGTGCATTCAGTAGTGGCAGGCGTTCGCCGCCGAGACCACAACCGCGATCATCTCGCGTTGGATGCGGCTCAGCGGGCCGCGGCTGTACATCAGCTCGCGATAGAGATCGTGGTGCAACCGGAGAACGCGACTGTGCACGCCGTGGATGCGGATGATGTTGTCGTCGTCGTCGACGCGGTCCTCGGCCGGGATCGAATCGGGGTCGACGTAGTCGATGTGGGCCATGACCCCCATGCTAATCTGAGCGCCCTTCAGATGCGCGAAATCCTCGATCAGATCGACCGTTGGCAGGGCCAGGGCAAGCGGGTGGCCGTCGCCACGGTGGTCAAGGTCTGGGGCTCGGCGCCGCGGCCGCTCGGCTCGAAGATGGTGATCTCGTCCCAGGGTGAGATGGCGGGCTCGGTGAGCGGCGGCTGCGTCGAAGGCGCCGTCGTCGAAGAGGCACGAACGGTGCTCGATTCGGGCGAGCCGAAGCTGGTTCACTTCGGCGTCTCGGACGACACCGCCTGGTCGGTTGGGCTGTCGTGCGGTGGCCAGATCGAAGTGTTTGTTGAACGGCTGGAGGCCCCTATTGAACAGCTCGAGGCCGCTATCGAACCGCCCGAGGCCTGAGCCGGTGGGGAGCCGACGGTGAATCGAGAGGTCCTGAAGGCGCTGCGCGGCGCGATCGACGCCGAGCAGCTCGTGGTGGCAGCGACGATCGTCTCGGGGCCGGGGCTGGGCAATCAGCTCCTGATCTGGCCGGCCGAGCAGACGCTGGGCGACCTCGGGACGCCCCGGCTCAATCAGCGCGCCGCGCTGTTCGCCGAGAAGGCGTTCCAGAGCTTCGAGTGCAGACGCCGGCTGATCGAGCACCAGGGCGAGGAGGTCGAGATCTTCTTCGACGTCTACCCGCCGCCCGAAAAGCTGGTGATCGTCGGGGCGGTGCACGTAGCGATTCACCTGATCGAGTTCGCGCGCCGCCTCGGCATGCGCTCCCTGGTAATCGACCCACGGACCGCTTTCGCGACTCCGGAACGCTTCGCCGCGGCCGACGAGTTGATCGCCGAATGGCCCGAGCAGGCGCTCGCCGGCGTCGTGCTCAACGAGTCGACCTACTTCGTGACGCTCAGCCACGACTTCAAGATCGACCTGCCCGCGCTCCAGATCGCGCTCGCCAGCCCGGCGCGCTACATCGGCGCCCTCGGTTCCACCCGCACCCATGCGAAGCGTGTCGACCAACTGCTAGAGCTGGGCGTCTCCCAGGAGCGCATCGACCGCATTCGCGCGCCCGTCGGCCTCGACCTGGGCGGTCGCCGCGCCGAGGAGATCGCCCTGGCGATCGCGGCCCAGATCCT
>JAJCXP010000038.1 GCA_029263375.1 Acidobacteriota bacterium
ACCGATGTCGGTGCGCAGCACCTTGTGCGGCCAGTCGATCAGGGCGGCCGCCGCGTAGGCCCGCTCAAGCGCCGCTGCCAGGTCCTCGCCCAGAGCGCAGACGTTGAGCACCCGGCCGCTGGCGGCGACAATCCGATCGCCTTCGGCCCGGGTTCCGGCGTGGAAGACCTCGACCGACGCCATCCCCTGCGCCCGCTCCAACCCCTCGATCACGTCGCCCGCGATCGGCTTGTCCGGATAGCCCTCGTTGGCGAGCACCAGGCACACCGACGACTCGGACGTGAAGCTCAGACTGTCGACCTCGAACCGCCCCGCGGCGCCGGCGACCAGAACCGGCAGCAGGTCGTCCTCGAGCCGCAGCAGGATCGCCTGCGCCTCCGGATCGCCGAGGCGGGCGTTGTACTCGAGCACGCGCGGGCCGTCCGCGGTCAGCATGACCCCGATGTAGAGCACGCCATGGAAACGACGCTGCTCGGCCGCCATCCCCGCGAGTGTCGCTTCGCCCAGACGGGCGTTGAGCTCCAGCGCGGCCGCGTCTGACAGCACGATCGACGGGCTGTGCGCTCCCATGCCACCTGTGTTCGGCCCCTGATCGTCGTCGCCGATCCGCTTGTAGTCCTTGCTGGTCGCCAGCGGCAGCAGGCGCTCGCCGTCGCTCAGCGAGATCAGCGAGACCTCCTCGCCCTCGAGTCGCTCCTCGACCACCACCCGTCGCGCGCTCGAGCCGAAGCGCCGCTCCTCGAAGAACAGCGCCAGCGCCCGTTCCAGCTCTGCCGCGTCGGCCGGGATCACGACCCCCTTGCCCGCCGCCAGTCCGTCGGCCTTCAACACCACCCGGCCTGCGAAGCGCTCGGACGCGCGCCGCGCCTCGTCGGCGTTGTGGGCGATCTCGAAACCGGCGGTCGGAATGCCGTGTCGCTGCATGAACTGCTTGGCGAAGACCTTGCTGCCCTCGAGCTCGGCGGCCGACTGGCGCGGACCGAATACCGGCAGCCCGCGGCGCACGAATTCGTCGACGATGCCGAGCGTGAGCGGCAGCTCCGGACCGACGACCGTGAGGTCGATGCTGAGCCGGGTGGCGAAGTCGGCCAGGTCCTGGACCTCGTCGACCGCGATCGGAACCAGGTCGGCGACATTGGAGATGCCCGGGTTGCCGGGTGCGCAATAGAGCTCACCGAGCAGCGGGCTCTGGCTCAGCTTCCAGCAGATGGCGTGCTCGCGCCCGCCGCTTCCGATCACGAGTACTCTCATCGATTCTCCTCGAGCGCACCGACCGCCTGCTCCACCTCGTCGATGACGTAGTCAGGGGTCGACGCTCCCGCGGTGATGCCCACCACCCGCGCGTCGGCGAACCACTCCCGGTGGAGGTCATCCGGTCCCTGGATCAGATAGCTCGGTTTGTCCTGTTTGCAGATCTCCCACAGATGCCGGGTGTTGGCGCTCTGGGCGCCGCCGACGACCAGGATCAGATCGACCTCGGGATCGTCGCCCAGCATCCGAGCGGCATCCTGATTCTCCTTGGTCGCGTAGCAGATGGTGTCGGCGCGCGACACCTCGGTCTGTGACTCCAGATAGCGCACGACCTCTTCGTACTCCTCGGCGTTGAGGGTGGTCTGATAGAGCACCTTGAGCCGCGCGTAGACCGTCCAGTCGATCGCCTCGGCCTCTTCGACGGTGAGCAGGACGTGGTAGGTCGAGGGGTCTCGATCGCGGGTGTAGCCGATCACCTCCCGGTGCCGCGGCGAGCCGATGAACACCAGATGCGCGCCCTCGCTCGCGGCTCGGTCGGCCTCCTCGTGCACGTCGTAGACGAACGGGCAGGTGGTGTCGAGAATCTTCAACCCGCGCTGGCGGGCCTGCTCGTGGAAGGAGGGCGGCACGCCGTGCGCCGAGAAGATGATCGTGCCTCTCGCCGCCTCGTCGAGCTGATCGATCGTCGCCACACCGAGCTCCGCCATCTCTTCGACCACCCGCTCGTTGTGGACCACCTGGCCCAGGATACGGCCGTCCGATCCGCCCAGCTGGGCGAATCTCTTGACCTTCTGGTCCGCGACGCGCACGCCCGCGCAGAAGCCGTATTTTTCGGCCCGTTTCACCTTCATGGAACGGCCTGCGAGTCTACCGCAGTGGCGGGCGCGGCTGACCGAGTCCGATCAGCGGAGGAGGGAGCGAGCCACTCCCCTGCGCTCGGCGTCCCGATCGGAATCGGGGAGCCCAGAGAAGGGATTCGAGTACCGCTCGTCGGACAGGAACTGTCGGTCGGTCAAGCTGCGCAGAAACTCGACCAGATCCGCCTTCTCACCGTCATCGATCTCGAACCCCTTCACGAGATCGCTCTTGAGCGGATGATCCTTCCCCGCGCGGCCGCCGGCCGCGTAGTGGTCGATCACCGCGTCCAGCGTCGCGATGCTGCCGTCGTGCATGTAGGGCGCCGTGACCTCGATGTTGCGGAGCGAAGGAGGGCGGAACCGACCCATGTCATTCGCCTTGCCGGTGAACTCGAAGACACCCCGATTGCGCTCCGGGTAGGCACCGCGACCGTCCAGGTTGTAGAGCCCGGTGTTGTGAAAATCGGGTCGCACGGGAGCCGCCCCCTCGAACTCGATCGCGCCGGAGAGATTGAAGCTCGCGTGACAGCGACCGCAGTTCGTGCGCTCAGAGAAGAACAGCTCCATGCCTCTGCGGGCGGCGCTCGAGAACTCGCTGTCGTCGCCCCAGAAGAGCAACCGGTCGTACGCCGAGTCGCCCGAGACCAGCGTGCGCTCGAACGACGCGATCGCTGCCACTACGGTGTCGACCGAGATCGGCGCTGGTTGGCTCGGGTAGGCCGCCGCGAACAACTGAGGATAGACGGCGTCGGCCATCAACCGCCGCACCAGCTCCTCCTCGAGTCCGGCAAGACCCAGCTCGACCGGTTCGGTGGCGAACATCGGCACCAGCATCTGCTCCTCCAGGCGTCGCTTCTCGGGATCGCCCCAATTGAACGAGCGGTTGTAGGCGACGTTCGCGAGGCTCATGGTGGCGCGCGGATGGACCTCGCCGGTCGAGCCGACAGCGCGCGGCTTGCCGTCGGTGAACGCCAGCGCCTGCTGGTGGCAGCTCGCACACGAGAAGCTCTGGTTGCCCGAGAGTCGCGAATCGTAGAACAGCCGACGCCCGAGCTCGACCTTGGCCTCGGACATCGGATTGTCGCGCGGCACGAGCGGCACGGGCATCCCGATGGGTAGCCGCCAAGCGTAGGTCATGGCCGGCGGTTCGCCGGGCGCGTCGCCACCCGACGACGACGCGCAGCCGAGCCAGCCGGCGGCCAGTGCGGTCCCGACCGCCAAGACCAGGATCCACCCGAGACCGCCGCCCCGGGTCGCCCGAGCCCCAGAGAGTCCAGACAGGCTCGCAACGAGGGCCGACCATGCGTCTGAGCGACCCTCGCGGCTATCGCCGGCGAACTTCACGGCCGGGAGCGCACGACCGCCCTACCAGGAGCCGCCGGACGAATCGCCGGCCTGGGCGGCCAAACCGGAGCGCTCGTCAACCCAGCCCGAGAACTCGGCGATGGTTCCGGCGTCCACGCCGTCCGCATCGGCCCGGCGCGCGTCGACCCACTCCTGCATCGCCTCCATCAGCTCCTCCGCCCGCTTGCGATCGGTGCGGAACAGCTCCATGTAGGCCTCCTTGGCGTCATCCAGGCGGTTGAGGCCAAGGTACGCCTCGCCGCGGTACTCGATCGCCTCGGCGTAGCGCGGATTGATCTCCAGTGCCCGGTTGTAGGCCGCGAGCGAGCTCTCGTAGTCGCGGGTCTTGCGCAGAACGTAGCCCAGACTGCTGTGCGCCTGATAGAGCATCGGATCGTCGCTCACCGCGCTCGAGAGCGCCTTGAGCGCTTTCTCGTACTCCTTGCCGGCCTTGTTCTCGTACTTCTCGCGATCCTTGTCCTGCGCCACCGCCGCCTTGGCCTCGTACTCCCAGGCCTTGTCACGGTACTTGAGCGCGCGGTTGTAGCTGTTCTTCGCCTCCTCGCGCGGATCGAGCGGCGCCGCCGCCGAAGGGGCGGTGGTGGTCGTGCTGGAACCGCCGGCGGCGAACACCGCCATGGGGAGAATCAAAAGGCTCGCCAGGGCCGCGGCGACCACGCGGCGGGTGCGGTGAGTGAGTCGGATCGAATCGGGCGTCTGCATGAGGACCTCCTTGGATGACTTGATTGGGGGATTCTAACGCTCCCACGGGCGACGGTCGCTCTCGATTCGTCAGCGACTCGTCAACATCTGTGAGTCCGGTCCCGGACGGGATTGGGTTCAAGCGCGCGCCGAGCCGTACAATCCAGCGGTGAATCCACGTCGTTTTCAACGTTTCCGGAGAGTGCTCGCTCGGCGGCAGCCCGATCTGACGGTGCTGATGGAGAACGTCCACAAACCGCACAACTTCTCGGCCGTCGTGCGCACCGCCGATGCGGTCGGTATCTGGGAGGCACACGCGATCGTGCCCGCAGGCGGAGTGCCGCTGCACCATCTGGCCTCGGGAGGCTCCCGGAAGTGGGTCAATCTGCGGGTCCACCACGACCTCGAGAGTGCCCGCCAGGCGCTCAGCGAACGGAAGTTCCAGCTGCTCGCGGCGCACCCGGCCGAGCGCGCCGTGGACTTTCGCCAGGTCGACTTCACCCGCCCGACCGCGGTGATGTTCGGGCAGGAGAAGGAAGGCTTGACCGAAGGAGCGCTCGCCGCCGCCGATCAGCTGATCGTCGTGCCGATGGAGGGCATGGTGGCCTCGCTCAACGTCTCGGTAGCCGCAGCGCTCATCCTGTTCGAGGCGCAACGCCAGCGGCGGGCCGCCGGGCTCTACGAGAGCTCACGGCTCGAGCCGGAGGAGCTCGAGCGCACCTTGTTCGAGTGGTGCTACCCGGAGATCGCCGAGGTCTGCCAAAGACGCGGAGTGACCTATCCAGAGCTCGACGAGAACGGCGAGCTCCTGGGCGACCTCGAAGCGATCAAGCGCGACGCGGCGGGCTAGAGCAGGCTAGTCGTACTGGAGCGCTCCGACCTGGGAGATCATCTTCCAGCCCTCGGCGAGTCGCGAGTAGATCTTGCAGGTGCGCCCGAGCCAGTGGAAGTCGTTGCCGTCGCGGTCGCGCCAGAGAGTGTCGATGTCGACCACAGCGAACGCGCCGTCACCCTCGGCCGAGACCTCGATCCGGTGCGTGGTGCGAATGTTGTGGATCAGTTCGTGCGAGTCGAACAGCTCCTGCCAGCCGGCACTCCAGCGATCGGCGTCGAACCGTCCCCAAGGCATCACCCACTCGCGTGGGTCGTGTGCCTGCGGGGTCGGCGGCCAGGGCCAGACCATGTCGGGGTGGAAGACGCTGATCAGCAGATCTAGGTCTCGGGTGTCCCAGGCGCGGGTTTCTCGATCGACGATCTCTCGGATCTCGGCATCCAGGTCGGGCATCGAAGTCCTCCTGCGGCGATGCTACCGCTTCGCCGTGCCGACCAGCGTGGTCAGACACCAGGTCGTCCGGCGCGACTCCTCCGGCCGCGGCCAGACGCTCTCGAGCTGCCGCTCGAAGAGCGGCATCGGATCCTCGCCAATCGCCCTGCGATAGCGGTTCACCGCCGACCAGGTGCCTACGTACCCGACCAGGCGGTCGCGCGTCCATTCGGCCGACATCTCCAGGGCCGGCGGCGCCAGGCGCTCGAACGGAAACGGCATCGCCTCGTAGCGGCTGTCGACGTACTCGCGCTCGGGGGGCCAATACGGTCCGACCACGTCGTTGTGGAGATGATCCACCAGGGCGTCGACCTCGGAGTCGATCCTGAGCGTGTCGTAGCTCCAGGCCGCCACCACGCCCCCCGGTACGAGCACCCGGTCGACTTCGGCGAAAAAGCTGTCGAGGGCGAACCAGTGGAGCGCCTGAGACACGGTCAGCAGGTCGACGGTGCGATCGGCGATCGGCGTCGCCTCCGCCCGCGCCGCCGCATAGCCGACGCGGCCGAACGGTCGGCGGCGACTCAGCTGCGCGAGGCTCGCATCGAGGGCGACCACGCGATCGAACCTCGCAGCCAGAGGCCCCGCGGCCTGGCCGCTTCCGGTCGCGCACTCCAGGACCAGCTCTCGCCCGGGCGCCTGCTCGGCCAGATAGTCGAACAGCTCGTCGGGATAGCTCGGCCGGAACTGTCCGTAGCCGCCGGCGACCGAGAAGTGATCCTTGAATCGAGACATGGCTATATCTGCACGACCCGACTCAGAGCGCCGAGCGCGGCCGCTCCGAGAACTACCCAGGGCGTGCCGACCCGGAAGCGCAGAATTGCCAACAGCGCCGCCGCAAAGATCAATCTCGGCAGCCAGCCGACGAGCGCTCCGCGACCGAGCTCCACCAGCACTGCCGCCATCAGCCCGATCGCCGCGACGTTGACCGCGTCGAGAAAGGCCGACGCCCAGGCGGACTCGCGCAGGCGCGGAATCAGCGGGTTGAGTATCGCAACGAAGACGAACGACGGCAGGAAGATCGCGATCGTGGCGACGACCGCGCCCGCAACGCCGGCGGTGATGTAGCCGACCACCGTGGCGGTGGTCAGGACCGGCCCCGGGGTGAGCTGGCCGAGCGCCACCACGTCCAACAGCTGTTGACTCGTGAGCCAGCCGCGCTCCTCGACCACCGTCGCCTGCAGGAACGCGATCAGCACGTAGCCGCTGCCGTAGAGGACGGCGCCGATCTTCAGGAAGACGAGGCCCAGGGCGCCGAGAGTCACCGGCGCAGAGACGCCGGCGGCGACCGGTGCCGCGGCGATCGTCGAAGTCGACGCCAGCGGCAAGAGGAAAGCGCCGGTGGCCACGCCGGCGCCGGTGGCACGCAACCAGAGCGCGCCCGCGAGCCCGCAACCGAACAGCACCAGAATCGGATTCCAGCCGTAGAGAACCGACGAGGCGGCAACTGCACCCACCAACAACAGCCGCCAGCTCTTGACCGCCTTCCAGCCCAGCCGCCAGACCGCCGCCAGGATGATCGCCAGCACCGCCGCCTCGATGCCGGCGAGATAGGGCTCGACCTGTGGCAGGGAGCCGTAGGCGACGTAGAACCAACCGAGCGCACCTGTGGTGAGCGCGGCGGGCAGGATGAAGGCGGCGCCTGCCGCCAGCATGCCGCGCCAGCCGGCTCGGTCGTAGCCGACGTGCAGCGCCATCTCGGTCGAGTTGGGTCCCGGGATCAGATTCGTGGCCCCGACCAGATCCAGGAATCGCTGCCGCGTCATCCACCCCCGGCGGCGCACGACCTCGTCCTCCATCATGCCGATGTGCGCGGCCGGGCCGCCGAAGGCGGTGAAGCCGAGCCGAACGAAGAGAAGAACGAGCTCCCTCAACGGCTCAGGATCGCGGCCAGGGTCGAGCCGTCCATATTGCCGCCACTCAGGATGACTGCGGTCCGGGGAGCCGCCTCGACGGCGCCGCTCAACAGGGCGGCGACGCCGAGCGCGCCCGAAGGCTCGACCACCAGCTTGGTGCGGTAGTAGAGGAAGCGCACGGCGTCCTCGATCGCCGCTTCGCTGACGGTGCGGATGTCGTCGACGTGGCGGCGAATCAACTCGAAGTTCAACTTGCCGAGCGAGTTCGTCCGGGTGCCGTCGGCGATCGTCTGGGGTTTGTCGACCGATTGCAGGACGCCGGTACGGAACGACCGCGCCGCATCGTCCCCGCCCGCCGGCTCGACGCCCACGATGCGACACTCGGGCCGAACATTCTTGCAAGCGACGGCGCTGCCGGCGAGCAGGCCGCCGCCGCCGACCGGAACCAGGATCAGGTCGAGCCCTTCGACCTGCTCGAGCAGCTCCATCACCGCGGTCCCTTGGCCGGCGATCACGTGCGCGTAGTCGAACGGCGGGATCAGGGTCTGACCGCCTTCGGCACAGAGCCGTTTGGCGATCTCCTCCCGGCTGGCCTCGCCGGCGTCGTACTCGACCACGCGCGCGCCGTAGCCTTCGGTCGCCAAGCGCTTGATGACCGGAGCGTCGGTGGGCATCACAACCGTGGTCTCGACGCCCAGCAGCCGCCCCGCCAGGGCCACCGCCTGAGCATGATTGCCGGACGAGAAGGTCAGCACGCCCGCAGCGCGCTGTCGCTCATCGAGTTGTGAGATCGCGTTGTAGGCGCCGCGGAACTTGAACGCGCCGACGCGCTGGAAGTTCTCGCACTTGAGGAAGACCTGGGCGCCGACCCGCTCGTCGAGAGTGCGCGAGGTGTGGATCGGCGTGCGATTGGCGACGCCGTCGAGGCGATCGTGAGCCGCTTGAATCTCGTCGAACACGTCTGCCGATCAGGCGGAGCTAGACCCGGCAGCTCGCCGCGCCACGCTTCTCGAGGTACTGCTGATGGTAGTCCTCGGCCTCCCAGAAGGTGGTTGCGGGCGTGATCTCGGTGACGATCGAGCCGTCGAACCGGCCCTCGGCTTCGAGCTTCGCGAGCGACGCCCGAGCCGCGCTCTCCTGCTCCGCAGAGTGGAAGAAGACCCCCGACCGGTACTGGCTGCCAACGTCCGGTCCCTGTCGGTTCGGAGTGGTCGGATTGTGACTGCTCCAGAAGATCTCGAGCAGCTCAACGTAGCCGATGGCGCGAGGATCGAACTCCACTTCAACCGCTTCGGCGTGGCCGGTCGTGCCGGAGCAGACATCGCGATAGGTCGGGCTCGGCAAGCTGCCGCCGATGTAGCCGACCCGCGTCGACGCGACGCCCTCGAGTTTCCGAAACTCGGCTTCGACACCCCAGAAGCAGCCCGCCGCAAACGTAGCTTTTCCCATATCGATCTGCCGGGTTATATCACGCGCGCCGGCGCCTACTCCGACACTCGATGACCCGCCTGCCGCAGCGCGTCGACCGCGGCGTCGAGGTGAGCAGCCCGGACCAGGAGGTAGTCGGTGTCGTAGGTCGAGAGCGCAAACAAGCTGATGCCGGCGGTGGCCAGGGCGCCGGTGAGCGCCGCCAGGATCCCGACCTCCGAGAAGTCGAGCGGACCCGCGACCACCAGGCCCCGCCAGTCGCGCTCGGCGCGCACGTCGGCCGGAACGCTCGACGCCTCACAGACGATCGACAGCTCGTCGGCTGTCCGGGTTATCGAGCAGAGCTCGCCGGCGCTCGCCCACTCGGGCAGGGGCGCGTCCGGCTCGAGACGCGCGACGGCGAAGGTCGACGCCAGGATCGAGAGCGACAGCGGCCCGCTCATGCTCCGCTCCTGCGCGCGACCAGGACCTCGGATGCGATACCCCAGCGACTCGTCACCTCGTGACAGTCGATGGCCCACTCCGAGTCGCCGAGCAGCTCGCGGCTGGAAACCGGACGGCAGCCGCCCACCGTGCGTGAGCGAGCCATGTAGACAGCGTTCCAGACGCCCATGACCGCGCGGGAAAGGAGGGAGCAGCCGCGAGTGATCGACGCCAGGCACAGCCGCCCTCCGGGTTCGAGCAGCCGGCGCGCCTCGGCCAGCAGCTGTCTCTGATCTTCGGGCGAAAGAACCTCGATCACGTAGGTGGCCACGAACCGATCGTATCGACCTGCCGGCAGATCGAGTCGTAGCGAGCCGTCGGTTTCGTCGACGCGGGCACGCGGAGAGAACCCGGTCAGCCGGTCGCGCGCGAGACCGACCATCGTCGAGCTCAGATCGAAGCCGCGGTACGCCGCGCCCGGATCGAGCTCATCACGCAGTAGTCTCTCGGCGAAGCGACCGGTGCCGCAGCCGACCTCGACCACCGCTCGCGCGTCGCCGAAGTCGCCCTTCGCCACCAACAGATCGAGCGCCGCGTCTTCGTAGAACGCCTGCCGATCCTGGCGAGCGCCGAACCGATCGTAGTGGCGGCGGGCCTCGTCTCGACTGAGCATTCTTAGCCTGCCCTTCTCATCGGCTCGCGTAGCGAGCGGGCGTAGGCGCCTGAAGATGCGAGACTGCGCGACCGAGGGCACCACAGGCGTATTGGACATACGGCGAGGATGCCCGACCAAGCGGAGTCTTGCAGATTTAGGTGCATACGGTTGCGTAGTAGTGAGCCGGTGAGAAGGGCAGGCTACTTGCGCCCGTGTCGCGCGACTCCGCGCGACGACGCTTCAATGAAGCTGAGCAGGCGCTCGACCTCGGCGACCTCGCCCCACTCCGCGCGCGCCCGGGCGATCCCGTCGGCGCGGGTGTGGCCGGAGCGGAAGAGCGTTCGATAGGCGCGCCGCAGCGCTCGGATGACGTCGCCGCCGAGGCCGCGCCGCTCGAGACCGACCTCGTTGAGCCCCACCAGGCGGGCTCGATCACCGTGCGCCATGCAGTATGGGGGCACGTCCTGCACCACCATCGAGCCGCCCGCCACCATCGCCATGGTGCCCACCCGGCAGAACTGATGCACGGCCGCGTGGGCCGAGATCAGCACCCGATCTTCGATCACCGCATGACCGCCGAGGGTCGACGCGTTGGTGATCACGACGTCGTCGCCGACCACGCAGTCATGGCCGATGTGGGCCTGGGCCATCAGGTAGCAGCGCTCGCCGACCCGGGTGACGCCATCCTGTTTCTCGCTCGCCCGGTGGATGGTCGCTCCTTCGCGGATGACGCTGCCGGCGCCCAGCTCCACCCGGGTCGGACTCCCTTTGTAGGACAGGTCGTGCGGCGGCGTGCCGATCGCGGAATGCGGAAAGATCTCGCAGTCGTCGCCGATCGTGGTGCGACCGTCGATGAAGGCGAATGGATAGACCCGGACGTTGGCGCCGAGCTGGACCTCGGGTCCAATGTAGGGAGGTCCGCTTGAGGGTTCCACCCGCCGATTCTACGCAGCTCTACTCGCGTTCGCTCATCATCGCCAGCACGTTGCCTTCGGGATCGCGCAGGAACGCCATCCAGAGCTCGGTGGTGCCGGCCTTGTGAACCATGTGCGGCGGGCCCTCGAACGCCACTCCACGCTCCGTGAACGCCTCGTGAGCGGCATGGATGTCGTCCACCCGGAAGTAGAGAATCGAAGACGGGTGGTCGAACTCGGGCTTCTCCGGCAGCGACAGCATCAGGCGGATGCCGTCGCAGTTGAAGAAGGCCATCTTGGGTGGCGCCTGAAACAGGAGCTGCATCCCCAACGCGTCACGGTAGTACGCCACGGCGCGCTCGAGGTCGTGAACATTGACCGCGATCTGACCGATGCTGCTGAGACCGATGGCTTCCGAGCTCATGAGATGGGTTCCTTTCGTCTTTCCGGATCGAGTCGCACTTGATTTCGGGCTCGCGCGCGGGTATCGTGATTGCCGATACTTAGCTTAGCTAATAAAAGTATACGATGACCTCACATCGAGATCAAGAGTCGCCCTCACCGGCCGAGATCGGGCTCGCCGACCGGCTGCACTCGGCCGCCATTCACCTGCTGCGCCGGCTGCGAGTCGAGGACTCGGCTGCCGGCCTGAGCGCGCCCCGGCTCTCGGCGCTCTCGGTGATCGTGTTCGGCGGCCCGATCGCCATGAACGAGCTGGCTCGCGCCGAGCAGGTCAGCCCACCGACCATCTCCCGACTCGCGGATGGGCTCCAGACCGACGGACTGATCGAGCGCATCGCCGATCCCGGCGACCGCCGCGTGCAGCTACTGCGCGCTACCCGCAAGGGTCGGCGGCTGCTCGAGGAGGGTCGCCTGCGGCGCGTACGGACGCTCGCGCGAGCGCTCGAGCCACTGTCGGCCGCGGACCGGCGCCTGCTCGAGCGCGCCGCGCGAGTGCTGCAGCGCATCTCGCTTCCAGATCGGCACCCGCGCCAGGGCAGCTGACGCCACGCGTAGCGATCACATCACGCGCGCGATGAAGAACTCGGCGTAGTAGGCGGCCCAGTCGCGACCCGGCGACGTGATCAGGTGCTCCTGCTCCGCCTCCCCGAGCAGGGTCGCGATGCGCTCGGGCGCGAGCTCGCGGCCGAGGACCTCCGCCAACGGCTCCGCGAGCCGAGCGGCGAACCAGCGCGGCCAGTTGCTGTCCGTCCCATCGACATCGGCAAACTCCTTTGCGTGCGCATCGTGGGTCTCGTGAAGCAGCTTGGAAAGCTTCTCGATTCTCTCCGCCTCGAACATCACTCCCCCCTTCGATCGCCGCCGAGATGCGCCTCGACGAAGCTCCGCACACCCTCCAGCGACGAGCAGATCGGCACGCTGTCGGGCAGCCCCGGAATCTGCGCCGCCGAGTCGAGAAAGGCGACTACCGGACGGCCGTAGGTGATCGCCAGCC